>JBKPDS010000224.1:0-4338 GCA_046727995.1 Gemmatimonadota bacterium | reverse complement strand
GTTATAGGTCATGTCGGTGCCGTGCGTGCGGTCTTTGATCCAGATCGCGTTGTGTCCAAATCGTTCCCAGACTACATCGCCCCATCCGAACGTGAGCAAATAGACGGTCAGGATGGAGCCAGGCTCGTTGGGTAGGGCCGTCGGAAGATTGGCCTTCGATGCGGTGTCGGCAGGAGTTTGCGATTCGATCGGTGCGGCCAGAACCGCCGCGGCGAGGAGAGCGCTCGAAATCAAAGGCAATTTCATCGCGGTAAGATGCAGAAAGGCTCACCATCTGGTGAGCCTTTCAAAAGATCAGCGGCACTTAGCGACTCTGCGCCGCCATCTTCTCGTTCTCTCTCTCACGCTGCGAAGTCGGAGGTGACTTCTTGCCAGTGGATTGACTGGACATGTTGCCGGTTCCCACCGACGCCTGCTGCTTCGACTGACCGGCGCCGATCTGGATGCGCGTCGGTTGCGGCAGGGCGGCCTTCGGGATATGGATTGCCAGGATGCCGTTGTCGAACTCGGCCTGGATCTGATTCTCGTCTACACCCTGCGGCAGCTGGAACGTGCGCATGAACGAGCCGTAGGTCCGCTCCACTACATGATAGCGATTGTCCTCGCCTTCCTTTCTCTCGCTCTTCTTCTCGCCGCGGACAGTGAGCACGCCATTCTCGGCGGTCAGCTCAACGTCCTCCGGCTTGAGGCCGGGCAGCTCGAGATCCACGCGGATCTCGTTGCTGTTTTCCTTGATGTCGACAGCGGGAGTCCAATTGAATCCTTCGCGCGAGAAAGTGTCGTCGAACAGCCGGTCGATCTCTCGCCGGAGTCCGAAAATCGGCGATGTCGTCATTCCGTAAAGCATTTTCGTCTCCTGTGGTTGAGGTTTTCCCCGTATGGTCGACCCTGTAGATGCGGCAATGCACATACCAATCAAAGTCTGCCATAACAACAAAGTTCTTTGTCAATCTGAGTGCGCAGCTGAGTCAAACCGGCAGAGCTCGCTGCGGACTTCGCATTGCGGACCAAGTGCATTTCGGACTGCTGACTAACTCCGGATTTGGAGACCGACTTCGAATTGATGACCTGCCCCGAATTACGCAACGCGAACCAGTCTGTGGTCCGAAACCATTCGCGGTCATCAATCCACACTCAGCCCGCCAATTCGTAATTAGTCAGCAGTCAGCAGTGCCGTTCGTCTGCAATGCGCAGTCACGCCTAACTTGTTTAGCGAGCCGCATTTAACTATTATTCATAGCTAAACCAGAAAACCGAAGAGTTATCAATATGAAGCCCGATATTCACCCAGTTTACGCTACGGCCACCGTACGGTGCGCCTGCGGTAATACCTACCAGACCAGATCGACCCAGGCGGAGATTCACACCGATATCTGCGCCCAGTGCCACCCCTTCTTCACGGGCAAGCAGAAGCTCGTCGATACCGCGGGACGTGTTGAGCGCTTCCGCCAGAAGTACGGCAAGCAGGTCGCTAGCTCCAGCTCGGAAACCTGAGTCTCCGCGACCGGCTCAGAGACGCCATCGAGCGTGCCTCTGAGGTAGAGCGAGAGCTCTCCGATCCGAAGACCGTAAAGGACCAGCAACGAATGGCAGCGCTGGGCCGGGAACACCGGCATTTGCAGCCGCTGGTCGAGATGGGGAACAGACTCGAGAAGTACGAGCACGAGCTCGCGGAGGCCCGCGAGCTCGTCGATTCTGATGACCCCGAGATGGCGCAGGAAGCGAAGGCTGAGACAACCCGCCTCGAGAAATCGATCGAAGCCCTCATTGAAGATATAAAGCCTGCCCTCGTTCCACACGATCCGCTCGACGACCGCCCGGCCATTGTCGAGATAAGAGGCGGCACCGGGGGCGACGAAGCCGCAATTTTTGCTGCCGATCTCTACCGCATGTACACGCGCTTCGCCGAAGGCCGTCGCTGGCGCATCGAGGTTATCTCCCAGTCCGATGGAACGCTCGGCGGGGTCAAGGAAGCGATTTTCAAGGTGAAAGGCGACGGTGCCTACGGGGCTATGCGCTGGGAATCGGGAGTCCATCGCGTCCAGCGTGTTCCGGTGACTGAAAGTCAGGGCCGCATCCATACCTCGGCGGCAACGGTCGCCGTTCTCCCGGAAGCGGAGGAGATCGACCTCAAGATCGAGGACAAGGATCTCCGCATTGACGTATTCAGATCGTCCGGCCCCGGCGGTCAAAGCGTGAACACTACTGATTCAGCCGTGCGCATCACCCACATCCCGAGCGGCATCGTCGTCAGCCAGCAGGATCAGAAGTCGCAGCTGCAGAACAAGCTCAAGGCAATGGAGGTTCTGCGCGCCCGGCTGCTCGATGCGAGAATCGCCGAACAGGAAGCAGCCCGCGCGCGCATGCGCAAAACGCAAGTCGGCACTGGCGACCGCTCAGCGAAAATTCGAACCTACAATTATCCGCAGAACCGCGTCACGGATCATCGTATCAATCTCACTTTGCACGAGCTGACCAGAGTGCTCGACGGAGACATCGATCCGTTCATCGAAGCGCTCAAAGTCGCCGACGTCGAGGAAAAGCTTGGCGAATAAAGCCGGCGCGCCGCCGTTCTTCCCCACAGAGCTGCCGATCGGCACCATCGGAGATCTGCTCGCCGGCTGCACATCGATGCTGGAATCCGAAGGCGTTGCCGAGCCGGCGCGCGAAGCGCGCGAAATAGTTGCCGCCGTGCTCGATGTTCCGAAGTTCTGGGCGGCCGCGAATTCAGTCGCCGACGCCTCGCCCGATGTCGCCCGGGCAGTGATCCGCGCCGCCATGCAGCGGGCCCTCGGTGCGCCGTTGGCATACGCGGTTGGACGCGCATCGTTCAGGCACCTCACCCTGGCGGTGGACGATCGCGTGCTGATCCCACGCGTCGAGACAGAGGTGCTCGTCGAGCGAGTTCTGGAGCGCTGCACTCCGGCCACTAGCCGCATCGCTGATATCGGAACGGGATCGGGCGCGATCGCACTGTCCCTGGCATTCGAGCATGAGTTCGAGCGAGTGTTCGCCACCGACATCTCGCTCGACGCGATCCATGTCGCTGCTGCGAATGCTGCCACGCTCGCGAAGTTGCTCAAAGCGCCGGTCGAGTTTCGTCACGGCTCGCTGCTTGCCCCGTTGGAGGGAGAAAAGCTGCACGCCATCGTCTGCAATCCGCCTTACGTGAGTTTCGCCGAGCTGCCGGATCTACCGGCGGACGTTCGCGACTGGGAGCCGAGCCTGGCGCTATTGTCGGCGCAGGATGGTTTGTCTTTGACGCGAGAGCTGATTCGCCAGGCGCCGCGTCACCTCGCCTCGCATGGCTTGCTGGCTGTCGAGGTCGACGCTCGCCGCGCCGGCACGGTCGCGGAAATTGTTTCCGTTGATGGCAGATATCGCGAGGTCGAAGTGCTGCTAGATCTCACCGGTCGCGAGCGCTTCGTTTTTGCGCGCCGCGCCTAGCCGCTCGAGAAAGGAGAAAGAATGCTGGAAGACAAGGGAAAGGAGCTCGGCCGGCTGATCGGCCAGAGTCCCGAGTATCAGGCTTTAAAACGCTCGAGCGAGGCGCTCAACGACGACAAGGAAGCGGTGGCGCTGCTGCAGCAGATGGAAAAGCTGCGCGGTGAGGCACAGCAACTCATCCAGCGCGGGGAGAATCCCACGCCCGAGATGGAGCAGCAGCTGGACACGATGCTCGAGAAGATCCAGTCGCAGCCCTCCTATCAGCGCGCCGTGTCCGCCCAGGAAAACTTCGACAAGCTCATGTTACATGTGAATCAGTGGATAATGGACGGCATGAAGAAGGGCGCGGCGAGTCCAATCATCACGCTTTCCTGAGATGCTGAAGGGCCGGCTGGTCGTTTTCGAGGGCGCCGAGGGAGCGGGGAAGACAACTCAGATACGGCTCCTCGCCGAGCGACTCACCGCAGCCGGAATACCTTGCGTTGCAGTGCGGGAGCCCGGTGGGACTCCGGTCGGAGACGACATCCGTGACATCCTCCTCCATCCGGAGCAGGAAATCAGTGCCGCGACTGAAGCGTTGCTGTTCATGGCCTCCCGCGCTGAGCTGGTAGCAAGGGAAATCCTGCCGGACTTCGTCGAGGGCATGGTCATCCTGGTCGACCGGTTTTTCCTCTCTACTTACGCTTACCAGATCTACGGTCGGGGGCTTCCTGAGGATGAAGTGCGCGCCGCAAACCGCCTGGCAACGGCCGGTCTTGTCCCTGACATCACACTGTTGATCGACTTACCGGCTGCGGAAGGCTTGAGCCGCGCCGACGCGCGAGGCGCGCGGGACAGGATGGAGCGCGCCGACGACGAGTTCCACGATCGGGTCGGGAAAGCGTTTCGGCA
>JBKPDS010000223.1:0-31962 GCA_046727995.1 Gemmatimonadota bacterium | reverse complement strand
GCCGCGTCGATCACCTCACGCAGATGCGAGCCGTACCGCCGCACCTCCTCAGCCTCCGCTGTGTAGCTCTGCACCGTCCTGATCTGCGAGAACGCTTCGTCGGCGGTGCCGGTGGCTTCCGCGATGCGATCCTGCACTCCGGTGCTCGCCTTACGCAACGCACGCCCGAATACAAAAGCCGCTCCGACGACGATCGGTACCACGGCAAGAGTCGTCGCGGTGAGGCGGCTGTCGGTAATGGTGAGCAGAATGATTCCACCGATCAGGAACAGCGTCTGACGCGCGAACTCCGACAGGTTGTAGCTGAGAACGGTTTGCAAAACCGTGGTGTCGGATGACAGTCGACTGGTGAGCTCTCCCGTTCTTCGCTCGGTGAAGAAACCGGGCGACAACCGGACGAGATGCGCGAACAAATCCTCGCGCAGTCGGGCGATCACCAGCTCCGACGTCGAAGTCAGCAGATAGACCTGCACGAAGTTGAGTACCGCCTGGACACCGAACAGGATCAACAGGCCGAGCGCGATCTTGTTGAGTAGAGCGGCATCGGCAGAAATGAAGGCGGCGTCGAGCAAATGACGCACGATCTGAGGAAACGCCAGCGCGATGCTGGCGCTGGCCAGCAGGCATACGAACGCAACTATCAGTCGCCAGAGGTAGGGTTTGATCCGGGGCAACAGTCTGCCGAGCGGACGCGGCGACGAAACTGGTGGCGTGGAGCGGGGAGTCGGACGCTGCGCGGAGACAGCAAACGGCGGCGTCGTCACGAAACCATCACCCTACGATCGATTACCATCGCCAGGAAAAGCAGGGCGAGATAGAGCAGGGAGAACTTGTAGACTTGCCACGCCGGCTTCGTCCACTCCTTCACCGTCATGATTCGAATCACGCCCGCCAGCAGAATCACGCCCAGCACCAGCGCGGAGATGAAGTAGATGAGGCCAAAAGCCCCGAACGTGAATGGCAGCAGAGTGAAAGCGATGAGGATCACATTGTACCAGAGCATCTGCCGCATCGTCTCCCGCTCACCCCAGACCAGCGGGGCCATCGGGATCCCTGCGCGCCCGTAGTCTCGCTGCTTGAGCAGTGCCAACGCCCAGAAGTGCGGCGGCGTCCAGTAGAAAACGATCAGAAAGAGATAGACAGCTGTCAGATCGATGCTGCCCGTCATCGACGCCCAGCCGACGAGTGGCGGAAACGCCCCGGCGGCGCCACCGATGACGATATTCTGCGGCGTCGTTCGCTTCAGCCAGCGAGTGTAGACGAAGACGTAGAAATAAAAACCGCCCAGGGCGAGCAACGCCGTCAGAACGTTGGTGAACCGCGCCAGCAGATACGTCGCGGCTGTCGCCAGCGCGATGCCGAAGGCGAGAACAGCTCTGGGTCCCATTCGCCCGCTGGGGATCGGCCGCAGGCGAGTGCGAGACATCTGCGTGTCGATGTCGCGATCGATGTACATGTTGACGGCGTTCGCGCCGCCGGCCATCAGATACCCGCCGAGCATTACAATGAGAACGAGCAGCCATCCCGGATTGCCGGCGACGAACATCGGCGCCACCGTGGTGACCAAAAGCAGCGAGATGATGCGCGGCTTGGTTAGCATCACCATGTCGCGCAACAGCGACGGCTGCGCTTGTCCCTGCGCCGTGACGTCCATCAGGTGCTCACACCCTCCGGCGTCGCAAACTCGCCGCGCGACGGAGATTCGTAGACGATTCTCTCGATGTCAGTGGTCTCCGCTGCTCCGGTGGCGAGAGCGGTGAGTATGACGACGGCGATCCACAGTGCCGTACCGACTGCCTGATGGATCGAACGCAGCTGCGCCGGCAATTGCAGCTCGACCATCGCCGCGGCGACGATGATCTGCACAATCACAACGCCAAGCGCCGTCCATGCCGCTGTCTGAACTGCGCGAGTCTCCGCGCGCTTGCGAACACCGATGGCGATTCCGATCAAGTGGCCCAGCAGGAGCAAGGCGATGATGCGATGCGTGACCTGGATAATCAGCGGGATGCCGTGCTCGGCAATCACCCGACACCACGGAAATCCCTGGCACGCGGCGGCCGCGCCGGAAGTGTTGGCGGTCAGCGCGCCAAATACCAGCGCGATGAAGGTGAGCGCCACCGCGGCGCGTCCGGAGCGGACCGTTCGCTGGTAACGCGCGGGAACTGAGCGAGCGCCAAATCCTCCGGCGCGAACCACGACGACGACCAGCACCGCCAGCAGCGACATCGCGATCGCGAGATGGGTGACGACGACGACCGGATTGAGCGAGAGCTTCACTGTGAACGCGCCGAAGAGCGCCGCGACGATCACCAGTGTCAGCGCCAGCAGGGAGGGACGCAGCACGCCACCAGCACCGGCAACACCGATATCTCGGCGGTGAGTCCAGCTCAGGAACACCAGAGCAATGATGGCAATCGAGAGAGCGGCGGCGCCGTAACGGTGGGAGATCTCGACGACCAGCGTCGGCGCGCCGTTGCCGGGAGTGAACGCGCCGTAACAGTCCGGCCAGTGATCACCGCAGCCCATTCCCGAGCCAGTGATGCGGACGATCGCGCCAAAGACAACCTGGGCAAATCCCAGCAGCAGCGCGACGTACCCGGTCCAGCGAATCGGTCGCATCGTCAGCGCGTGGGGCTGCCACCGGCGGGTGACGGCATCGGCATGGTGTGATTCATCTGCGAATGATCCGTCATCATGTGACCGTGGCGCGCCTCGACCCTCTGCCAGGTCGCGACGAGGACGACTAACAGGGCGACGGCCGGAACGACTGCCCACACCAGCTCGCTGGGCCGTGAAGCTGCAGGTACGAGCGCTGATTTGTTGGCGCGGCGGAAGGCGAACGTAGATCGCAGGATCATGAATTCGGCTACGACGCAAGCTGCGACTGCGATCCAGAAGATTGTCTCAGCCAGCGGCTGATTCATTTGCGAATGGTAAAAGTTGCTGGAGAATGCGCTAAAGCTACTCCCGCGCGACGCGGCTTTGAACTACCGTATCCGAATGGCCGAGCCACTCCGCGCCGCAGAAATTTCGGAATCATCAGAAACCGGCTCGCAATTCGTTCGCGCGTCGTCACTCCCGCGCCGGCTCGGTCTTTGGAGCGCTGTCGCCGTTCTCGTCGGCTCGACGATCGGGTCGGGAATTTTCCGCTCGCCGGCCGGCATCGCCGACAAGCTCCCCGGTCCATTGCCGCTACTCGCGATCTGGGTCACGGGCGGAGTCTTCATCCTCTGCGGCGCGCTGACGTTGGCGGAAGTCGCCAGCGCGATCCCGCGCACCGGTGGCGTCTATGTCTTCATCCGCGAATCGTGGGGAAGACTGCCGGCGTTTCTCTTCGGGTGGTCGGAGCTGGTGATCATTCGTGCCGCAGCGCTCGGCGCGATCGCCACCACCTTCTCCGAGTATTTCCTGAGAGTGCTCGGCCACGATCCGCGTGTCGAGCCGTACAGCCGCTACGTGCACTACATCGCCGCCGTCGCCATCGTGCTGACGGCGACCTTCAACTACGTCGGGATCAAATGGGGTGCGCTCGTTCAGAACGTCACCACCCTCGCCAAGACTGGTGCGCTACTCCTCATCACGATTCTGGCACTGGCGATTGGACTGCCGCAGACCGGCGGCCATTTTTCACCGGCGCTGCCACCGGGAAGCTTTTCCCTTGGCCAGTTCGGCCTCGCCCTCGTTTCCGTGCTGTGGGTCTATGACGGCTGGGCCGACGTCAGCTTCGTCGGCGGTGAGGTACGAGACCCGGAGAAAAATCTTCCGCGCGTCCTGATTTTCGGGACGTTGATAATCATCGGGCTGTACCTGCTGGCGAACTTCGCCTACCTGGCTGTGCTTCCGGTCGAGCAAATCAGGCAATCGAAGCTCGTCGCCGCCGATGTCGCCGACAAACTCGTTGGTGTCGTTGGAGTTGCTTTCGTCTCGGTGGCGGTGATGATCTCCACTTTCGGCACGCTCAACGGGTCGGTGATGACAGGCTCGCGAATTCTGTTCACGATGGCAGCGGACGGACTGCTTTTCCGGCCGGTGGCGGTGGTCGATCGGAGATTCAAGACTCCATCGGTGGCGATCTGGCTCAGCGCCACGCTGGGGGTGCTGTTCGTGTTGATCGGGACGTTCGAGGGTCTCGCCGATACTTTCGTCACCGCCATCGTCCCCTTCTACGCCCTCGCCGTGGCCGCGATCTTCGTGCTTCGCCGGCGGCCCGACTACAAGCCACCGTTCAGGGTTCCGGGATACCCCGTGGTTCCCGCCATCTTCATCGTTGCTACCATCCTCCTCTTTGGCAATGCGATCGTCGATCCCGCCAGCCGGGTGGCGACGCTCGCCATTTTCGGCGTCATCCTGCTCGGCATTCCAATTTTTTTCCTCACAAAAACGCGACGAGCGGCGGACGACAGTTAAAAAACGGCGAACGTCGTAGTCGTTTCCGAGTGGTGACAAAATTCTCTTGCCGTATCGGAGGACGGGACGCTACTTTTTGGCTTCCCTCCACCACTTTTTTCCGAGAAAACATGTCCAAGACACGTCTGTTTTTGACTGTCGCTACTGCCTTGGCACTGGTGACTGGAGCTTCGGCTCGTCTCCTCGCCCAGGGAGTGACGTCTGGAGCGGTCAGCGGCACGGTTACCGACGCGAACGGCGTTCCGATCGAAGGAGCGCAGGTTCAGGTTAGGAACGCGAGAACGGGCGCCAGCGCCGGCGGGATCACCCGCGCCAACGGTCAGTTCAACATCCAGGGCGTCGAGCCCGATGCTGGTTACTCGATCACGGTTCGCCGCATCGGATTCGAGCCACTCACCCACGACAACATCTTCGTCAGCCTCGGCCAGACGACGCGCTCGGACTTCCAGCTGAAGTCCCAGAGCACAGTCCTGGAGACGGTGCAGATCTCGGCGGAAGCGACGCCGGTGATCAATCCGAGCAAGACTGGAACGGGAACGACGATGGGCGACTCGCTTCTCCGTCGGCTTCCGACCCTCAATCGCAACTTCGCCGATTTCGTGACACTCGTTCCCCAGGTCTCGACGTCGACCGGCGTCGGACTGTCAGGTGGCGGCGTCAACATTCGTCAGAACGCGATCCAGATCGACGGCGCTGCTTCAGGCGATCTCTTCGGCCTCGGCACCACCGGTCAGCCCGGCTCGCAGGCGAACGCGAAGTCGATTCCCCTCGATGCGGTGAAGGAGTATCAGGTTCTGCTGTCGCCGTTCGATGTTCGTCAGGGGAATTTCGGTGGACTGTTGATCAACGCGGTAACGAAGACGGGTACCAACGAATTTCACGGCGCGACTTACGGCTACACTCGTAACGAGAGCCTGACGCGCAGCCAGCCTTATCTCGCGGAGTTCAAGCAGCAGCAGTACGGGTTTTCCTTCGGCGGTCCAGTCCTCAAAGACCGGGTTTTCTTTTTCATCAATCCTGAATGGCAGAAGCTGGACACGCCAGCGACCGGTTCCTTCCTGGGTTCATCGGACAGCGTAGCCAAGGCGAAGGACGTCACCGTTTTCTCCGACGAATTAAAGACGTGGGGTCTCGCGGATCCCGGTTCCGGTGACCGAGTCCTCAAGCACAATCCGCTGACCAACGTTTTTGGTCGCGTCGACATCTACGCCCCGGGCTACACCCGCATCGTCCTGCGTCACAATTACGCCGCGGCGGACAACACGAACTTCAGCCGCAGCTCCTCGACGTCATCGAGTCCGCTGTTCGGGTTGACCTCGAACTCCTATCTCTTCAGCTCGAAGACTCACTCGTCGGTGGCGGAGTTTCTGACGAACCTGCCGAATGGTGTGTTCAACGAGCTGTTGTTGAACCTCACCAACACCCACGATTTCCGGACCGTCCCGGTGAACTTCCCGCAGATCACTGTGCGTGGCTTCCAAACGACAGCTGGCGCCAACACCCTGGCGATGGTCGCGGGCACCGAAGCTTCTTCGCAGGGGAACAAACTTGACCAGCGCACCTTCGAGCTGACCGAGAACTTTACGGTCCCCGTCGGACTGCACCGCATCACGATCGGAACGAAAAACCTCTTTTATAAGCCAATCAACTTGTTCGGCCAGAACTCCAGGGGTTCGTGGACGTTTGCCGACACGACGCAATTCCGCCTCGGCAATCCAGTCAGCTACTCAGTCAGCGCGCCCTCGCCGACTGATCCCGCGAACGGACTCGCGACATTCCGCGCCAACATGTACTCCTACTATATCCAGGATGCATGGCAGCACTCCGATCGCCTCGTAGTGACAGCAGGTCTGCGGGTTGAGAAGCCTCACTTTCTCGACACTCCGCCCGAGAATCCGTCGGTGCTGCAGAACTACGGACGGAGCACTGCCGCGGTGCCGAGCCGCGCCACGGTATCCCCACGCGTCTCGTTCAACTGGGATGTGACCGGCGATCAGAACAACCAGCTGCGCGGCGGTCTCGGATACTTCACCGGCACACCGCCGTTCGTCTATCTCTCGAACGCGTTCGGCAACTCAGGTTTGAGTGGTTACGCTTCGCTGACCTGCGGTGGCAATGCGGGCAACCAGGGCAACAACGCGACTTCAACCATTCCGCCACCGTTCAACGCTGCCAACATTGCGACGCCGCCCACTTCGTGCGCGCCATTCACGCCGGCTGGTGGTGGGGCGACGCGTCCCGGCGCAACGACCGCGGCGAGCTCAAACATCGCGACCATCGATCCCAAATTCCGTTTCCCGCAGTACCAGAAGATCACCATGGGATACGATCACCGGTTCTCGAATGGTCTGGTCAGCACCATCGAGGGGCTGTACACGAAGGCGCTGTCGAATCCATTCTACACGAACATCGCGCTCGCCGGCCAACAGGGACGTGATCGTAACGGTCGCGTGCTATACGGCACGTTAACAGCGACCGGTGGCACTCCCGCGCTCAGACCAGGCAATCGCCAGCAAGTCATCGACGTCACCGACGTTCACGGTGATCACACATACTCGCTGACCGGCACCGTACAAAAGACTTTCTTTGACAACTTCCAGGGGTCGCTCGCCTACAGTTACAGCCAGACGAGAGATATTGCAGCGACGACGAGCAGCACCCAGGGATCGAACTACCGCTACCAGCGCGACATCAGCGGTTTCCTCGAGGATCGCAGCCTGACGCGCGGTAAGGAGGACATGCCTCACCGCATCGTCGCCACCGGCACCTGGAGACTCAAGACGCTGACTGATTTCTCGGTCGTGTACGTTGGCAATTCGGGCGCGCCGTTCGATTATGTGTACGCAGCGGGTAGTGGCTCTGGTTCGGGCGACGCGAACGCTGATGGGCAAACACAAAACGACCTGGTGTATGTCCCGAAGGACGCGCACGATCCGAACGAGATCCTATTCACCGGATTCAGCGCGACACCGGGTTCAGCTGCGCAACTCGAGTCAGTCGCCGAGGCAGATGCATTTGATCGATACATCGATCGGGTGCAGTGTCTGAGAAAGAGCCGCGGCAAGCTCTTGAGCCGCAACGCCTGCCGCAACCCGTGGCAGAACGACGTCGACGTCAGTATCGGTCAGTCCCTGAGAGCTTTCGGTCAACAGAATCTTCAGTTGCGCCTCGACGTCATCAACTTTGGAAATCTGCTCAACAGGAGATGGGGCTGGCAGAACTTCTCGGATCAGAACAACACCTGCGGCCCGATCTGCAGCGCGACGACTCTGCTCACGCAAACCGGCAACGTAACCGCCGGCCGCACGCAGCAGACAATCCAGGGCATTTACACCTTCAACAAGACCATGAAGCCCTGGAACGCCGACAATGCGTCATCCAACTACCGGATGCAGCTCTCGATGCGCTACAGCTTCTAGCAACAGACCGCGTTCAGCAGTCGACCAGTTCAATTCGTAAGAATGCCGGCGGGAGGAATCCCGCCGGCATTTTCATTCTCTGACGAACTGACTCCGACACTCACGACCCCAAGTTCCGACGATGACCGCGATCGACCTTTCGAGCTACTTCGGGCTGGCAGCGATGACGCTCCTCACGCTCAACATCCTCATTGGCCTCTCATGTCGGTGAAACACAACCCTGTCCGCGACTGGCCGCACCGCCGCATCAACACCTTCAAGATCCACAACTGGACCGCCTACATCGCGCTCTCCATCGCCGCGCTCCACCCGATCGACTTCCTCGACGGCGAGAAAGTCTAGGTCGAGCTGCGCTTGCTGTTGGTGCTAGTCGCTATCGGGCTGCGAATCCGCTGGCAACTACGCCAACCGCCCCCGCGAGTGCATCGCCCAAGGCAGCCTCGTCCCGCAGGACGAAAAGTCCGGATTATCTAAAGCGGGAGGCGGGAAGCGGGAAGCGGGAAGCGGGAAGCGGGTAACGGGTACGCGTAGCGGGTAACGCGTTACTGGTTACGGGTTACGGGAAGCGGTTCTACTCTAGAAAATCTTGACGTTGATATAACGCTTCGGATTCTTCTTGATGTCCGCGAGCAGTGAATCCATCCGCTGCAACACTCCGCGGACGTCATTGTATGCGCCGGGATCGTTCAGCAGCCTCGCCACGCTTCCCGGTCCGCTGTCGACCTTCGCCAGGATCAGGTCTAGCTTGCCGGATGTCTCCCTAAGCTGCGTGCTCATCTCCGCCATGTTGGCGCTGGCCGTTCTCAGATTGGTCACCGTCGAATCGACCTTCGCGGGATCGATCGCGGCCGTCGCGCGACGCAGCGATGTCATCGTTGCGCTCAGCTGACGCGATTGTTCGGCGGCGATGCCGGCGAACTCGTTCACAAGTCGATTTGTCGCCGCGATCGTGTTGCGCAGATCGCGAATCCCTCCCGATGCCACCATCTCCTGCGAGAGCGCCGCTGAAACGGCATTGACCGATCGCATCACCGAATCCGCCTTGCTCGTGAGCTCGGCGATTCCGGGAGTGGATGGTCCGAGCGGAATGGTGTCGCCCGCCTGGAACGACCGCGGATCCGGCTTCGACGGCGTCAGCGCCACCGCCATGTCACCAAAAATTCCGTTCGGCACCACTGCCGCCTTGCTCGTCACCGGAACCTGATAGTGCTTCTGGATCCTTAGCGTCGTGACCAGTGTCCCGTCCTGATGCAGGTCGACCTCGTCGACGTATCCGACGTTCACGCCGACCAGCAGCACCGGCTGTCCCTGCTTCAGTCCCGCGCCCCACGGGAATTTCGCGTACAAGGCGTAGCCCTTGGACAATCCACCGCGCGCCAGCCACAACGAGCCGAGCACGGTTACGATTATCGCTGCTGTCACGACCAGGCCAACGAGAACTTCGTCTCTTGTCTTCATGCCTGCAGGTAAGGGGCGAGGAGCAGAGCGGTCAGCGCATCCAGCACCAGGATGGCCACCGATGTGACGACTACTGCCTTGGCAGTGCTACGTCCGACGCCCTCGGCGCCGACATTGGCGGTGTAGCCTTCGTAGGAGCAGAAGAAGGCTATCGCGCCTCCGAATATAAACGCCTTGATGAGACTGTACACTATCTGAAACGGCGTGAACGATAGCCGGAGACCAGCGGTAAAGTCCGCGCTCGTCACGTCCGTCGCCGTTATCGCGGTGAACATCGCAGTGCCGATACCGACAGCGTTGGCGAGAATCGTCAGTATCGGAAGCATCACCAGCGCGGCCAGCAGCCGCGGCACCACCAGGTACGCGATCGGATCGTAGGCCAGCGTCTCCAGCGCATCGATCTGCTCGGTGACGCGCATGGTGCCGATCTCCGCCGTGATGCGCGCGCCGACTCGCCCCGTCAACACGAGTCCGGTCAGCAACGGACCCAGCTCCAGAATTATCGACTGGCGCGAGATCAGTCCGACGACAGAGAGCTGTACGCCACCGAAAAGCTGATAGCGCGTCTGAAACGCTGTAACGGCGCCGATGAACGCCGCCACGATCGCCGCCAGCGGCAGGGAATCGACACCGATGTTGCGCATCTGCCGGATCGTCTCCGACCCGTATGTCTGCAGGTCCGGAAGCGCGCGTCCGATGTCGCGCAGGAAGTACGTCCAGTTCCCGACTTGGCGGAAGGGACTGAGCGGATCCCGGATCAAGTTCTAACGCGCGCGAAGAGGACGGCTCCCACCAAACCGAATATGATGCTCGGCAGCCACGCTGCCAGATCCGCCGGGATGAATCCTTTACCGCCGATTCCCTTCGTCAGCTGTATC
This sequence comes from Gemmatimonadota bacterium, assembly GCA_046727995.1. Lineage (GTDB taxonomy): Bacteria > Gemmatimonadota > Gemmatimonadetes > Gemmatimonadales > Gemmatimonadaceae > UBA4720. Next base: position 21,797 of record JBKPDS010000223.1, on the reverse strand, counting down.
AGCATCAGGAAGATCACCGTCGTTGCCAGACTGAGACCCACGCCGTACGCCGCGCCCCCGCGCTGGGTGCTCGTCGCCAGTGGCGCGCCGAACAGCAGGATGACGATGCACGTGACCGGGATCGCGATCTTGAGCATCCGCTCCACTCTCAGCTCGTTCACGTCGGCCCCCGATCGCTCCATCGAGGCGATGAAGCGTCCGAGCTCGCGGAATCCCATATCCGTCGGGGCCTTCTGCGCCAGCGTCAGCTGCTTGGGTGGCTCGGTGAAATGTCTGTCCACCACCGAATCGAAACTGAACGTCAGGTTGTGCACGGTGTCCGGAATGACGTGCAACGCGCCAGCCTTGAGGACCCAACCCCTGCCCGTCTTGTAGCGACCCGCGTTGGCGGACAGCACATAGGATGGATAGTCAGGCCCCTTCCCCCTGCGTTCGATCACGATACCGTCGAGCGACGACTCCACCAGGTGCAGCGCGCCGATCTTGTAGACCCGGCCACCGTCCGCCGCGTAGGCAAAATTGTAACGGTCGTTGCCGAAGTTGACCTGATTGCCCTGCAGAATCTCCATCCGCTTCTTGTTCGTTATCGGGGCGAGCTCACCGAGCACCAGGCCGAGCAGGGTCGCGATGATCGCCCCGACGAAGATCGGTGCGATGAACCGATAGAAGCTGATCCCAGATGCCTTGGCCGCGGTTATCTCCGAGTGTCGCGTCAGCGCGCCGATGGCGAAGACCGTCGCGAACAGCACTGCCGCCGGCAGCACCATGAACATCGAGTCCGGCAGCCAGTACAGGTAACTCAGCGCAATGCGGCCGCCAGTGAGGTGCTGACCGATGTACTTGTCGAGATTGTCGGTAAGGTCGATGATGTTGACGAGGATCGGAAACCCGAGCGCCGTCGTCACGAAGATCTTCCAGAACTCGACGAAAACGTAGCGGTCTAGCGCCCGCACCATTCTCTTCAAGCGGCGAGTCGCTCCCGCCGCACGCGGCGGCGGTCCATCCAGCGGATCTTCGAGCGCATCGATCCTTTGATCGCGCCGAGCATCTCCTTCATGTCGCCACCGCGCGCTGTCGTGCCTTCCTGACCCATCTTCGCCAGCAGCCAGACGGCGATCAGCGCGAAGATGACGTTCGCCATCCACATCGAGACTACCGCCGGCATCATCCCGCGTTTGGCGATCGATTCGCCGGCGATCAGGCAGACGTAATAGAGCGCGAACACGAACAGGCTCACGCCAATGGTGAGACCGACGCCACCACGCGGAAATCTCAATGCAATCGGCGCCCCCAGCAGCACGAAGACAAAACAAGCTACGGCAAGCGCGAACTTCTTGTGGATCTCCACGCCGTAGGAGTTCATCAGCTGCGAACTGTCCTGCAATCTGAGACGGAGATTCTCCACCATCGCGATGTCGGCAACGTTCGGTGGCGGAGGTTGAATCTTCGGCGTCGTCTGGGTGCCGGCGGCGGTACTCGACGCCGTTCGGGCACTGGTGCTCGACGAAGTTGAGGCACCAGCTTGATTCGTCGGCACGGCGTAGCCCTCCCATGCCGGACCTCGCGGCGCCGTCCTCGGAGTAGAAGTCGCCGTTTGTGGGACACCCACGCGTCTTGGCGGTGGAGACGCGCCTTGTGCACTCCTCTCCGTCGAACTCGCGGATTGCGGCGGCCCAACCCGTCGCGCCGTTGGCGGTGATGCGCCTTGTGCCCGTGCTTTCTTCGGCAATACGAGAGCAACCGCTTTGCAGTAAAGCCTGCCGAGTCCAATGTCCCACGGTGTGTTGGGATTGGTGCTGAGCACGTCTGGGCTCAACTTCGCTTTCTCTGATTTGAGCTTCGCCAGTTTCTTCTCGAACTCGACCCGCGTCACCTCGTGGTCCCGGCGCGCCCGGTCCTGCGCTTCCTGCATCTCGCAGACGGTCATCTCGCGATCGCTTTTGTAGGAGTCGCCCGTCGTTTTCTGGAACTGGTTGCCGACGCCGCGCACGCGGATGAGATCGGTACTGAAGTACAATCGCTGCAGCTCGATGGGATTGGCCGCCGGAACGTCCTGTGTGTTCCCGTTATAGAGCATCAGCTCCAGGTCGGCCATGTTGTTCGTCATGCGCATGTTGCCGCTGTCGGCGTAGATGGTGCGCCGCCGCGTCGCGTCACCCATGTCGTAGATCGTAACCTCTTTCATCAGGTTCGACGCTTCGTCGATGTGTCCCGCGCGAAGATAAAGTTTTCCGGGGCTCACCTCGTTGATGACTTGCTCGCGCAGGCCGAACGTCGGCTTTTTCTGGGCGATGTCCCGTTGCAGCACCGCCAGCCGGTGATTCGAGCGAGGCAGCACCTGGTCGTTGAACCCGATCATGACGATGGTCACGCCCAGCGCCGCCCACAGCACCGGCTTGAGGACGCTCACCATGCTCACGCCGCTCGCCTTCATGGCGGTGATCTCGTTTTCCGCCGCCAGTCGGCTGAATGCGTAAAGAGTGGCGACGAGGACGGCCATCGGTAGAGTAAGCGCCACCGTCAGCGGTATCGACAGCCCGAAGAATTCCGCGATCACGAACGACGGCAATCCCTTGCCGACGAGCTCGCCGAAGTGCTTTCCGATGTACTGCAGTAGCAGGATCGATGTGAGCGCCGTCAGGGCAAAGGCCAGCGGACCCACATGTTCCTTAAGTACGTAGCGGTGCAGTATCTTCACGGAGTGAAATATACCGTGCGCTCGTGGGTAAGCGACACGAACACAACGAGTTCCACGCGTTCGACCGAACGCTGGTCACGCCGTGCCACGCTCCTTTTCGCCGCTGGTGCATTGCTCTGCTTTGTGCCTTGGACAGCGCGCGCGCAGAATCCGCAGGACACGGTTCGCCCAGTCACGCCTCAGCCAGTCACCCCGCCCACTGGTACCCCCGGCACGCCCGGCATTCGCCTCAGGCTCGGCCGCGATACTTTGCCGCTCGTTCTGCCATCGGTGTTGTCCCGCGGGGAGCGCGAATCTTTCCGTCAGGCCCAGGCACAGATCGAAGCGGCACGTGCGACGGCGTTCCAGCAGAACATGCGCACGATCCTGGAAGCGGTCTGGGGTCAGGTGGCGACGAGCAACTTCGCCACCGCGAGTCGGCCGCCCAACTACCCGGGTGAGCTGCCGCCGAAACCCAAGACGACGATTACTCCTAAGCCGCTGCCGATCCTCGGTGAATACGCCGACCTCGGACTCCAGCTCGATGGCCGTCTCGAGTTCCGCGACGAAAAAAATCAGAGCGCGCTCTGCTCGGCGTTCGTATTCGATCCGGCGGCCAACTGCCAGAGCGCGTTCGACCCGCTTCCCCAGGTCGATTTTCAGTTCGCCGCCAAATCCGGCGGAATTGTCGCCGATCGCGTGCACGTGAATCTCGACTACGACACTCAGCGCGAGTTTGACGCTTCCAACAACATCTCGATTTACTACGAGGGGAAGCCCAGCGAGTTCATGCAAAAACTCGAGGTCGGCAACGTAACCTTCCAGCCACCGTCGTCGCGCTTCATCACCGCCGGTATTCCCAGCGGCAACTACGGAATTCAGGCCATCACCAAAATCGGGTCGATGCGCCTGAAGGCGATTCTCGCCCAGCAAAAGGGGAACATCGTTAGCGATCGCGTCTTCACCGTCGGCGACCGTACTCTCCAGGCGATCGATCGCAAGATCGAAGATTATCAGTTCGAGCCGCGTCGCTTTTTCTTTACGGTTGACCCGCGTCTGTTCGGCAGCGCGTATCCCAACGTCGACCTTCTCGATACGCGGAAAATGGCAGCGCTCGCCGCCTCGCTGCCGGACACGCTGCGTCCCACGAAGATCTTTCTTTATCGCCTGCTCATTGGCGGACAGCCGCCCAATCCCAACGGCCCGCAATTCCGCATTATCGGTGATCCACGCTCACGACGCGGTCAGGTCTATGAGTACCTGCGCGAGGGCGTCGACTACTACGCCGATCCTTCCTTGCTCTGGATCGCGCTTGTCCGGCCGCTGGCGCTCAACAACGAAAGACTCGTCGTCGCCTATCGGGTACGCATCGGTGGACGTGACACCGTCTACACCGCCACCGGCGGCACTCCCGATCTTACTTTCACGAAACAGCACGATCAGGTCGCCAATCTGATCTGGGACCCCAACGTTCAGCCGGGTGATCCGGCGTTCGATCGCGAGATCAGAAGCGTGTACCGACTCGGCGGATCAGACCTGAGACGCCAGAGCGTCACCCTCAAGGTCGTTACGGGCAGCAGCGAAGATCAGGAGAAACCCGTCGCCGGCAACACCGACACCTATCTCAAGTTGTTCGGCCTCGCTCAATCGACCAACAGCTCGAGCTTCGATCTCGAGAACAGGATCTGGCCGCGGCCGAGCGATCCCAATTTCCAGCTCAGTCTGGGCTCTCCGGGCTCTCACACGATTCAGGACCAGTTCCTCATCTTCCCTTCGGCGAAGCCGTTTGCGTCGAATGGTCTCGCCGTCGGCGGCAATCCCACCAACGACACGATCTATACGACGCCGCCCGAGTACGTCCGCTCCTCGCAGCGTCCCGAAGCCGTTTATCACATCCGGATGCGCGCGCAATCGGAAGGAAGCGGCGACGGCGGCGCGTTGATGCTCGGCACCGTACAGATCCGGCCCAACTCCGAACGTCTGCTCGTCGATGGTATTCCCCTCACTCGCGGCACCGACTACTCCGTCGATTACGATCTGGGGCGTGTGTCGTTCAATCGGCCCGACACACTCTTCCCGCGCCCACGCCAGGTGACGGTTCAATACGAGGAGAACCCCGTTTTCGAGGAGACGCCGACATCGATATTTGGAGCGACCGCGGAGCTGCCGTTCGACAACGGTCAGATCAACTTCACCGCCATCTCTCAGAGCCAGCGCACCAACTTTACCCGTCCGCCACTCGGCTTCGAGCCGGCGGCATCGCTGGTCGGTGGAGTCAGCGCTCTCTTCAACTTTAATGCGGATCCACTGACGCAGCTGGTGTCGAAGCTGCCCTACGGTCCGACGACCGTTCCATCGAAGATCGGTTTCGCCGCCGAGCTCGCGGGCAGTCGCCCGCAAACCAACGCTTCGCAGCAGGCGTATCTCGAATCGTTCGAGGCTGAAGGCGGTTTGCCAATCGTCCTCACCGATCCGCTGTGGTACTTCAGCAGCCAGCCGGCCCTGGGCAGCAAGATTCCGTCGCTCTTCGGTCCTACGGTGTTCGATCTTGACCGCGCCGCTACCCTCGCCTGGCAGAGCAATGGCATCGATGCCGAGGGCCACGCCGTTCGGTATAGGATCGATCAGATCGACGACCACGCCGCGCTGAGCGGAACTGGCATCGCCGGTCCAGAGCCGCTGCTCTGGCTCACACTCTATCCACTCGGGATCGGTGGGCAGCTGAATAACGACAGTAAGACTTTTCACTGGACCGTGAGCAATTCTTCCACCGGTCGCCGATGGCGCTCCCTTCGCACGGTGCTCGGCGCCGGCGGCGTCGACATCTCACACGCCGAGTTTCTGGAGTTCTGGGCGCAAATACCGACGACAAATCTCCAGAAGAATCCGGTACTGGTTTTCGATTTTGGCGACGTCTCGGAGAATTCGGTGTCGTTTGGTCCCGACACTCTGATTATCCAACGCGGCGCACTGCCCGGATCTCTAGATACAACTTATCGGGGCAAGAAGATCGAGGGACTCGATACCCTGAATAGCGAGCGGGATCCTTTCTCACGCGCGTTCAACGTCGCGACCAATGACAACGGACTCCCGGGCGACATCGTTCACAACCTCGTCCTCGAAATCGATACACTGCAAGGGCAGCCGCCGACCTTCACCACGATTCTCGTTGCCGCCACGTGCCGCGGTGGCTACGGGCTGCTGCAGATTCTCGGCGACTCGAAAACGAATTGTACGGTTCACAACAATCGGCTCGATGAAGAGGACATCGACGCCGATAACGTTCTCAACCTGACTACCGCCGAGCGGGACCAGGAGCAGTGGCAGCGGTACATCGTTGACCTCGGCGATCCCTCGAAGTTTACGCGGGTCAGCAGCAAGTGCGGACCGCCGCCCAAGATAACGGGTCAACCTCAAGGTCTCCGCAACAACGTCTGCTGGGTTCTCTTCCGCATTCCGTTTCGCACGCCCGATGACTCGCTGGGTCACCCGCTGCTGCGCCGCGCCCACGCGCTGCGCATCACCATGGTCTCCGGCAGCGGACTGAACGACGACGAGTTCAGTACCGTTCCTTTGGCGCGACTTCGCCTCACCGGCGCACCGTGGCTGAAGGTGAGCGACCGAACCCTCCACGGCATCGCCGGCGGCCAGACTTCGACGGGGTCGGTGCAGGCCGGCGTCGTCGGGACACAGGACCAGCACTCCGGTAAGGAACTCTCCTACCAGTCGCCCCCCGGCATCACCGATGCACCGACGAGCAAGACCGTCTCGTTTCAGCCGGGACGAGTGCAAATCAACGAGCGCTCACTCCGACTCACGGCAACCGACCTCAACATCTTCGACCGCGCGGAGACGTATTACCGCTTCCCCGAAGGGGAAAAGAATTTCATGAGCTACAAGCAGCTGCGCGTCTGGGCACGTGGCGCCAGCAGCGGGTGGGGAAAAGACGGCGAGCTTCAGTTCTACATCAAGATCGCGCGTGACGACCAGAACTTTTACATGTACCGCACGTCGATCAACGTCGGAAATACCCAGGATGCCTGGCTGCCTGAAATCACTCTCGATTTTTCGAAGCTGTTCGCATTACGCGCCGAGATCCAGAACGCCTTTCTGCAGGGAAAACAGCGCAACACCTGCACTGGGCTGGACTCTGTTCTCATCGCCAATACTCCGCTGCCCGCCGGAGCAACGGCTGCCTCGCGCTATGCTGCCTGCGGCGATGGCTACATCGTCTACAGTCTCGATCCTGGCTCCAGTCCGCCCAACCTCGCTGCCGTTCAGGAGCTGGCCGTCGGAATGCTTCGCCTGCCGGTTCCACCGGGGGCCAATCCGATTCTCCCCAGCGACACGCTCGAGATGTGGGTCGACGACATTCGATTGGCGGGCGTTGTCAACGAAGCTGGGTTCGCCGGCCAGGTCGGCCTCACCATCGCCGCCAGCGATTTTGCCGACATCCGCATCAACGCCAGCAGACGCGACGGAAACTTTCGTCAGCTCGCCGAGCAGCCGACGTTCCTCACCGACAACAACTGGGACGTCACCTCTGCGTTTCGTTTGGAAAAACTATTACCGGCATCTCTCGGCCTGGCGATCCCGCTGACCGTCAACTACACCTCCGCGTCAGAGCAGCCGATCTTCGTCTCCCAGTCGGACATCCAAGGCGACGCCATCCAGGGACTGCGCACGCCGCGGTCCGCCGCGACTTCAATGACGCTCAGCATCCGCCGCACGAAGGAATCGACTGGCTCGATGTGGTCGCCGCTGATCAACAACCTGGCGCTGAGCTCCTCCTACACTACCGGCACGTCGCGCAGCGAGTACGAGAATGGGCAGGCCAAGAATTTCGTCGTCGGCGTCGACTTCAATTTGACGAGAGCGTTGCTGCCGGACCTCGCCCGCTGGTCACCGACTGAAATTCACCTTACCAGCGCCTACGCCTACGGACACGACGATCGGCTTTCGTTCCTGAAGCCGGCCTTTGCCATCGACGACACGGCGCAGGCAGTGAAGGGTCGCACGCGCACCTGGCGCAACGGCAGCAGTCTCGTCTTCAAGCCGTTCAAGGCGGCCTCGGTTCGGTGGGACATCACCTCCGTGCGCGACCTGCGAGGATACGGCAACAGCTCACCACTCGGACTCGTCGCCACCAGCGATCGTGACCGAATTTTCGGCAGCGATGCGGGCCTGGAGCGCGAGCGAGCCATGCAGGCAGGCATCAACATCTCACCGCCAATCACTGCCTGGTTCAGGCCACGGCTCGATTTCGGAACGTCGTACAACATGCTGCGCGATCCCAACACGCTCGGCTTCGCGCGGCAGGGCGGAGACAGCACCGGCGACCTGCGGATCCCGCGACGCCTCGGTAACTCGCAAACGACTACTGCTGGTCTCACGCTGGATCTTCCCAGAGCGGTCAAGCTGTACACCGACAGCAACAGCGTCTTGCGCGGTCTGCTCGGCGGATTGCAGCCGGTGGACATCAACTTCAATCGCAGCCTGTTGTCGGTGTACGACGGCAGCGCGTCCGGCGCATCTCTCGCCTACCAGTTCGGCCTCGGCGGAGTGAACACCTTCCGCGAGATCGGGAACGAGCTGGCAACGAGCGTCGGTCTCGTCACCCAGTTCTCCGTCAATCAGTCGCTCAACCTTCCTTTCGGCGCCAACATCGCCAGCCGCTATCAACGTATCAACACCCGCAACTGGACCCGCAGGCTGGAGGAGGGTCAGGACATTGTCGATGGAACGCAAATAATATTTCCCGACGTCGCCTTCCGCTGGACCGGACAGCCGAGCGGACTGAAGTCGATAATCTCGAGCGTCGGCGCCAACGCGCGCGTGCTCGAGACGCGACAGGTAAACGGAACGCAGCCGCTGGCAGGCGACATTCTCGATGACAGAGGGAAGATCCGCGTTCGCTCGTATCCGCTGAACGGCTCTCTGGTCTTCGCCGGCGCGCGACCCCTCTCTGCGACAGTGGGGTACTCCTTCTCGAAACAGCTCGACGCGAAGCCGGGACTAACCAGTAATGGTGACAATTCGGATTTCAGCATCGATGTCTCCAAACCCTGGAAACTTCCCGCCGACTGGAATGCGAGGAGCGACCTTCGGACCCGACTGAGCTATCAGAAGAGTCTGGGGCAGAATTTCGTGGTGAACCCGCTGGCATTCACCGGCGAAAGCAGACTCACCGACAACGGGCGCCGCGCTTTCAGCATGAGCGCCGATACCGACGTTGCCGAAAACATTTCCTCGAGCTTCGTGATCTCGCGCGTGGAGAGCTTCGACCGTAACCTTAACCGCCGCTTCACGCAGACTGTGCTCAGCGCCGTGATGCACCTGCAGTTTTATGCCGGGGACTTCAAGTGAGATCGATGCTTGCCCTGTTGACGCTTTGTCTGATGCTTGGATGCAAGAGTGACGCAAAGGAGGGCAGCGCCGCGCAACGGAGCACGGCAGCTGGCCCGGCCACCGGCTTCAGCGGCAGCGCGGCGTACAACTACGCCAAGGCGCAAGTCGATTTCGGACCGCGCGTCCCTGGAACACCCGCCGCGCAGAAGGCGGGCGACTGGATCATCAGACAGATGCGCGCCCGCGCCGACACGGTGATCGTCCAGAGCTTCACCTACACCACGGCCGACGGAAAAAAACTGCCACTGCGCAACATCCTGGCGCGCTTTCGTCCGAATCTCACCGATCGCGTCCTCTACATCACCCATTGGGACTCGCGGCCGATCTCGGAGTCCGCGACTACTGAAGACGAGAAAAAAATGCCCGTCCCCGGCGCCAACGACGGCGCTTCCGGCGTCGGGATGTTCGTCGCCCTCGGCGACGTGCTGAAGAGAACGAAACCGGTCGTTGGCGTGGATCTCCTGTTCACCGACGGCGAAGACTACGGCCAGTTCGGGCCGCCTGAAGTAGACGTGCTGATCGGCTCGAAGTATTTCGCCGCGCATTTGCCATCGCCCGGATACAAGCCACGCTATGGAGTTTTGTGGGACATGATCGGGGACAAGGATCTGCGCATTCCGTACGAGATGAACTCCTTTCAGCAAGCGCCGGAAGTCGTGTCGCGCGTCTGGCAGACGGCGGCGGACCTCGGTTACGGAGACATCTTCGTGCAGGAGAGTGGTGGGCTCATCACCGACGATCATATTCCGCTCTTGAACGAGGGGATTCCCGTGATCGATGTGATCGATCTCACCTATCCGCCGCACCACACTCCGTACGATACGATGGACAAGATTTCCGCGAAGTCCCTCGCCACAGTTGGAGATGTCGCAACCGCGCTGGTGACGCGTAAGTAAGAATGAAAGGCAAGCTGACGGTCCTCATGATCACGGCCTTCGTGGACATGCTGGGCTTGGCGATGATCATCCCGCTGCTTCCTTTCTACGCCACGAAAATGGGTGCATCGGCGACGATCGTCGGAATTCTGATCGCCGCTTTTTCGATCGCCCAGCTCGCCAGCGCTCCACTTTGGGGAAAGTTTTCGGATCGCTACGGACGTCGCCCGGCCCTGCTCGCGGGTCTGCTCGTCTCGGCAGTCGCCTACGTGATCTTTGCCTACGCCAGCACGCTCTGGCTCCTGCTCGTCTCCCGCATCGTTCAAGGACTCGGCGGCGGCACTATCGGCGTCGTTCAGGCCTACGTGGCCGATGCGAGCGATCCCAATGACCGCGCCAAGAGTCTTGGCTGGCTATCGGCGGCAACGAGCCTCGGCGCGGTTGTCGGACCGGCGATCGGATCCGGTCTCATTCACTGGGGACACCACGCGCCGGGAATTGCTTCGGCGATCTTCTGCGTTCTGATCAGCATTTTCGCCGGCATCTATCTGCGCGAATCGAAAGACGATACGCCGGCTACGGGCGAGCATGAGATCGCCCATCAGACCGGCTCGCGTGCGGTGTGGAGCGTCATCGCCCATCCCAGGGAACCCGCGCAGCGACTGATCTGGATTTACGCCATCGCCATTGGCGGTTTTTACGGCACCGCGCCCACACTGCCGCTCCTTCTCGCCAATCGACTCCCCATCACCGAAGCCAACGTCGGCTTCTTCGTGATGTACCTCGGTGGAATGGGAGTCTTCGTTCGCGCCGGACTACTCGGTCGGATGATCGAGTGGCTTGGAGAAGCGCGGCTCACCCGACTGGGTCTTGTCCTGTTGGCGATCGGGCTTTCTCTCGTCGCTGCGGTACACTCTTATCTAACGCTTTTGGTCGCCCTCACCCTGATGCCGTTGGGAACCGCGTTTGTATTTCCTTGCGTCACTGCGATGCTTTCGCGTGTGGTTCCAAAGCGCCATCGGGGCCTCTACATGGGCGTTCAGCACACGTTTGGGGGCGTTTCGCGCGTCGTTTTCCCGCTCGCCGCTGGCATAGCGATGGACCATCTCGGCCTTGGCTTTCCGTTCGTGGTTGCCGGCGTTCTGGTGCTGTCTACGCTCCTTCTCACAACCTCAATGGAACAGTACGCTCCCACTCGCGCCGCTTCGGTGACGTAGGCCAGACTGACAGCCGTAGGGTCGCATCATGCCGACCCCCGCCGAGCGAAAGGCGCTTCTCTTTTTCGCAGTTGTTCTCGTCCTCGGCGCCTCAACGCGCGCGTACCGGGTTTTCCACAGTCATTCTCCGATTGACGCCAAGGCTCGCTCCGCCCTCGAGCTGCAGATAAAGGCTGCTGATTCGGCGCGCCGCGCCGGCTTGCGAAGGCCCAAGCGCGATCGTCCACCAAAGGCGCCTCCGAAGCCTACCGGACCGGTAGATCTTGATATCGCGGGAGTCAAGGAAATTGAAGGACTCCGACATGTCGGGCCAGCACTGGCGAAGAGGATCGTCGCCGACCGCGACTCCTTCGGTCCCTTCGGCTCTATGGATGGTCTCCAACGTGTAAAAGGCATCGGCCCCTCTATGGTAGAAAAACTTGACTCCAGCGTAACCTTCTCTTTGGTCCCGCGTCCTACCAACACAGTCATATCCAGGCGTTCCGAACTGCCAAAAGCACGCAGGAAGCCTCACCGGAGGGACATGCGTCCTTGACAGCTCCTGCCGCTAAAACGCCGAGGATCGGCGATCTGCTTTTGAGAGAAGGGCTGGTCACTCAGGAACAGCTCAATAAGGCTCTCCAGGAGCAGAGACACAACGGCACGCGCGTTGGCTACAACCTGGTCAAGCTCGGTTTTGTGAAGGAAACCGACCTCACCAGGATGCTCGCGCGGCAGCACAAGATGCCCGCCGTCGACCTGACGAAATTCCAGGTCGATCCGCGCATTGCCAAGCTCATTCCCGGTGAGCTCGCCATGAAGCACAGCGTGCTGCCTCTGAAGCGCGACGGCCGTACGCTCACCGTCGCCATGTCCGATCCGGCGACGCTGTCGGTCCTCGACGACATCAAGTTCATAACCCGTCTCGACATCTTCCCCGTCATCGCCGGCGAGTTCACGCTGCGCAACGCGATCGAGAAGTTCTACGCGTCGGGCGAAGCCCAGATGGAGAACCTTCTCGCCGAGATCGACGATGATGACGACATCGAGATCCTCGAGAGCGAGAACGAAAACGAGCTCGCCGGCCAGGCCCTCGTCGACGAAGCGCCGGTCGTCAAGCTTATCAACGCCATCATGACCGACGCACTCAGAAAAGGCGCGTCGGATATTCACTTCGAGTGCTTCGAGAAGGAGCTCCGCGTGCGATACCGCATCGACGGAGCGTTGCAGGAGATCATGAAGCCGCCGATCAAGATGCGGCCCGCTCTCATCTCCCGCTTCAAGATCATGGCAAACCTGAACATCGCCGAGCGCCGCGTCCCCCAGGACGGGCGCATTAAGCTGAAAATAGGCACCAAGGTCATCGATTTCCGTGTCTCGACGCTGCCTACTCTGTTCGGTGAGAAGGTGGTGCTCCGTATTCTCGACAAGGGCAACCTCTCACTCGACCTCAGCACCTTTGGCATCGAGCCTCGCGCCGAGCGCGAGCTGATGGAAGCGATCTCCAATCCTTACGGAATGGTGCTCGTCACCGGTCCGACCGGTTCGGGTAAAACGACGACGCTTTACTCCGCGCTGTCCAAGATCAACAACATCGACGTCAACATCATGACGGCGGAGGACCCGGTCGAATACAACCTCTTCGGCATCAATCAGGTGCTGGTGAGAACCGAGATCGGAATGACCTTCGCCGCGGCACTGAAGGCCTTCCTTCGTCAGGACCCCAACATCATCATGTTGGGAGAAATTCGAGACCTCGAAACGGGCGGCATCGCCATCAAGGCCGCTCTCACCGGTCACCTCGTGCTCTCGACCCTCCACACCAACTCGGCGCCCGAGACGGTCACTCGTCTAATGGACATGGGAATCGAGCCGTTCAACGTCGCATCGGCGCTAAACCTGGTGTTGGCGCAACGTCTGGTGCGTCGTGTTTGTACCAAGTGCGCGGAAGCCTACAAGATGGACGCCGCCGAAATCAGTGCCGCCAAGATCGGCAACATGACGCTGCGCGACATGCATTTTACCGATATGGCATTGAACGATGCCAAGTTGAAAGCGACCGACGCAGCGCGTCCATTCATGGATCAGATCACACTCGACACCAAGATGGAAGATATTCCCACGTTCCGCGGCAAGGGATGCGAGCAGTGCGACGGCTCCGGTCTGCGCGGGCGTCAGGGACTCTACGAAGTGTTGAACATGACGCCGCGGCTCAGAAAGCTGATCATGCAGAGCGCGGGCGCCGCCGAAATCCAGAAGGCGGCCATCGAGGAGGGAATGCTGACCCTGCGAATGGATGGCTGGCTGAAAGTGCTCAAAGGAATCACGACCCTCGATCAGATGGTCCGCGAAACTGCGGCCGATTCTCACCCCACGCATCACTAACCGATGACTTTACCGTTCATAGACACTTCGTCGCCTTCCGGACCACCGAAGCCTACTGGCGGAATGAATCTGCGCACGCTGCTCGAGGAAATGGTCTCGCGCAACGCGTCCGACTTGCACATCGTTGCCGGCGAGCGCCCCAAGCTCCGCGTCGATGGTGACATCACCAACGCCACGGCTGACTTCGAGCTGACACCCAAGGACACGCTCCAGATCGCGTATTCCGTGTTGACCGAGCAGCAGAAAAAGCGCTTCGAGCTGGAGGACGAGCTCGACTTCTCCTTCGGCATCCAGAACCTCGCTCGCTTCCGCGGCAACGTCTTCAAGCAGCGCGGCTGCGTGTCGATGGTCGTCAGACAGATTCCGTTCGCCATCAAGACCTTCGATCAGCTTGGACTGCCCGGCTCGATCGCCAAGATGGCGGAGAAGCCGCGCGGCCTCGTGCTCGTCACCGGCCCGACAGGCTCTGGTAAGTCGACGACCCTCGCCGCGATGATCGACAAGATCAACCGCGAGCGCAAAGGACACATCATCACCGTCGAAGATCCGATCGAGTTCATTCACAAGCACCAGAGCTGCATCATCAACCAGCGCGAAATCGGTAGCGACACCAAATCCTTCGCCAACGCGCTCAAGTACGCGCTGCGCGAAGATCCCGACATCATCCTGGTGGGTGAAATGCGCGACCTGGAGACGATCGCCGCCACGCTGACGATCGCCGAAACAGGTCACCTCGCCTTCGCCACCCTGCACACCAACTCGGCGGCCGAAGCGATCAACCGTATCATCGACGTCTTTCCGTCGCACCAGCAATCGCAGGTGAGAGCGCAGCTCGCATTCGTGCTCGAGGGAATCGTCACCCAGACGCTGTTGCCAAAGGCACAGGGAAGGGGTCGTGTTATGGCGGCCGAGATTCTGGTTGTGACGCCCGCTATCCGGGCGCTTATCCGCGACGACAAGGTTCACCAGATTTACTCATCGATGCAGGCCGGTAAGAAGTACGGCATGCAGACACTGAACGATGCGCTGTACCAGCTGTACATGGCTCGCGAGGTCACCGCCGACGAGTGCCTGCGCGTGACCGGCGATCCAACCGAGTTCCAGCGCATGATTGGCCAGCTGCCCGATGACGACGGCAGTGGCAAGCCCGCGGCTCCCAAGCCGGGGGCAGGACGGCCCGCGACGGGCACCCCAGTGAGACGTTAGGAGAGGGTTAGTACATGGCTACTTTTACTTACACGGCGAGAGCGTTCAACGGCGATCTGCGCACCGCGACGATCGATGCCGCCTCGCGCGATGACGTAATAGCGCAGCTCAGAAAGCAGCGACTCAGCGTCGTCAAGATCGATCAGGATGCCACAAAGAAAGTCGGGCGTGGATCGATCAAGACCCGTGACGTCGTCATCTTCACCCGTCAGTTCTCGACGATGATCAACTCCGGTCTGCCGCTGGTGCAGGCCCTGACCATTCTCGCCGAGCAGACCGACAACAAGGCACTGGCGGAAGTCACCAAGAAGGTGGTGTTCGACGTCGAATCCGGTAATACGGTTGCCGACGCGCTGTCGAAGCACCCGCGCGCTTTCACCAACCTGTACGTCAACATGGTCGCCGCCGGTGAAGCTGGTGGTATTCTCGACACCATTCTCATGCGTCTGGCGACGTTCCTGGAAAAGAACGACGCCCTGGTGAGAAAGGTGAAGGGCGCCATGATCTATCCCGCGGTCATCATGAGCGTCGCCGCCATCGCGGTGGTGGTGCTCCTCATCTTCGTCATTCCGGTGTTCGAAGGAATGTTCTCGTCGGTGGGACTGGCGCTGCCGCTCCCGACGCGAATCGTCATCGGGGCATCCCGGTTCCTGAAAGGCTACTGGTGGATGGTGCTCGCCGTCGTAGTGACGGGCGGCTACCTGTTCAAGAAGTACTACGCCACCTCGAACGGAAAGCTCAACATCGACCGCTTCATGCTGAAGATGCCGGTGCTCGGCGACGTGCTCCGCAAATCGGCGGTGTCACGCTTTACCCGCACGCTCGGTACGCTAATCAGCTCCGGTGTGAGCATTCTCGAGGGACTCGAGATCACGGCCAAGACGGCGGGCAATCGCGTCATCCAGGACGCGATCATGCAGTCGCGCTCGTCGATCGCCGGCGGTGATACGATCGCGCAGCCGCTCCAGAAGTCGAAGGTCTTCCCGCCGATGGTCATTTCCATGATCGCCGTCGGTGAGCAGACCGGTGGTCTGGACGAGATGTTGTCCAAGATCGCCGACTTCTACGATGAAGAAGTCGATGCCGCGGTGAGCAACCTGCTCTCGCTGCTCGAGCCGATCATGATCGTGTTCCTCGGCGTGGTGGTCGGCGGCATGGTCGTCGCCATGTACCTGCCGATCTTCGACATGATCAACGCTGTGCAATAGCACGAGGCTACAAAAAAATGGCCAGCCAAAACGGCTGGCCATTTTTTTTCCTGGTGACTAGAACAAGACTCCGACTGTCAGCGGAACGAAGCTGAGTGTGCCGCCGTTGACGTTGACGCTGTTGTAGCGCGCTTCGATGAAAGTCTCGAAGCTGCGGCTGAGCGGAACCTTTACACCTCCGCCGATATTCCAGCCGAAATGGTTCTCGGCGCCCGATGTGCCGGCACCGGTGATGCTGGCGCTGGGACGGTAAAGTCCGACGCCGCCGATGGCGTAGGGTGTGAAAGACATCCCCAGCGGCAAGTCATAAGCGAGGTTGCCGGTGAAGGACGGAATGTTGATGCTGCCGCCGCCTCCCTGGAAACCAAACTGGTTGTAGGCTGCTTCCCCGCGAACCGATAGCGGCAGGAGCTGAGGCTTGTAGCCAACAACCAGCGCGATGTTGTAGCCGGTGTTGGTGGAACTACCCAGGTCGCTGGTCGGGAATCCGACGCCGCCCGACGCGCCTATCTGAAATGGATTGTAGCTCTGCGACTGCGCCGCCGGTACGGCTGCCGCGATGCCCGCGACTGCCATCATTGAAAGGATAGTGTTTTTCACTTTTGCTCCGATTTTCGTCGTGAGTGTTTGACGAGCTCGATCTTGCACCTATCTCATTTACGCGGTGCCGATCGGGAACGTTCCGCAATTTAGTCAGGCTGTCGCCTTACCTGCCTCACGGCTGAGCAAAACATTTATCTCATCGAGATCTGCCGGAGTAAGGTCCCAGTTGGCGGCGCTAACATTCGCGCTTACCTGTTGAGCCGAAGATGCACCGGCGATCACGGACGCGACCACGGGATGAGCGAGCAGCCACGATATGGCGAGATCGAGGATGGTGTGACCGTGTGACTGCGCGTAGTCGACGAGTCGTTCGACCTTATCCAGATTTTCTTCTGTCAGGAGCTTCCGATATCGCTCGAATTTCGCCACACGAGTGTCTTCGGGAATCGGTTGCCCCTTCCGATATTTGCCAGTGAGCAGCCCGCTCTTGAGGGGGAAGTACGGCAGGAATGCGATACCCTGGCGCGCAGATTCACCAAGTACCTGAGCCTCCGGCTCCCTGTTCAGCAGGCTGTATTCGTTCTGCACGCTGACGAATCGTGCGCATCTCAGACGCGTCGCCGCCGCCTCCGCCTCGCGCAGCTGCTGTGCGGAAAAATTCGAGCAGCCGATCTCCTTGACCGTTCCCGCTTTCACCAGCTCATTGAGCGCGCCGAGAGTCTCAGCAATCGGCACTTCGGGATCAGGGATGTGCAATTGATACAGATCCACGTAGTCGGTGCGCAGTCTCTTGAGGCTGGCCTCGAATGCCTTTTTCACGTATGCCGGACGTGCACCGCTCCCTTGTCCCGGCACTGCCTGACCGAACTTGGTCGCGATTATCGCCTCTGACCGGCGGTGTCGGAGAATGCGACCGATCAGCTCTTCGCTGCGACCGTTGGCGTAGGTATCAGCTGTATCAAAGAAGTTGACGCCGGAATCGAGCGCGGCTTCGATTACTTCTTTGGTGCGCGCTTCGTCGATGCGGATCCCGAAATTGTTGCAGCCGACCCCGACGGCCGATACTTCGAGCGAACCGATCTTTCGCTTTTGCACGCCCGCTCCTTGGATACCTGCCCGTGAGTTTATGGTCGCGGCAAGTCGCGCGCCCCGACAGCAGCGCCTGGTCCCGCTCCCGCGCCCTCGACGCATGCCGACACATCACTCGGATTATCCGACTGACAGGCCCGACGGCGCGACGGTAGGTCGGAGAAAAATCCTCCGACCTGCAATCCGATCCCGTCCCAGCAACGCGTTCTCGCATCCCCAGCCGGAAGCGATTTGCAGAAAGCGACACCGCGTGGCAGCTCGCTCGGCGCATACGCGAGGTGCCTCACGGCACCCTGATAGCAGTAGGGCAGGCCCGCCGGTGATGCGAGGTCGCACCGCTTGAGAATGCCGGCGTACTGAAACGCGGCCGCGCCGGACGCGTTTCTGCCCAACCCGACATAGCACGCAGTCACCAGATCAGCCGTACCCGCGGCGTCGCAGACTGCGCTCGCCTTCCGATAATCCTGTTTTACCGCCGGCAGAATCAGATCGGCCTGCAGTTCATAACACTCGCGGCGGTAGTGAGCGGGTGTTGCGTCACATGGATACTGCAGATCGTTGGGCTTGAACAGGATGACATTGTTCTCGGGTATCGAATGGCGATGCATTCCGAATTTTCCGTCGCCGAACACCTGCATCCGCGCGCCCATGTTGTGCTCCATGAACACGCCGCTATAGCAGCTTCGCTGATCCCAGTCGGTGGTCAGTCGATCGCAATCGCTGAGCGAAGCGTTGACGTCATAGCGGTGATACATCATCAGCCCATGCCCCGTCCCGTGCAGACAATCGAACAACCGGAACTGCTCGCTGGTGCCACGCAAGCCGTCGCACGGCGCCCGAAGAAAACTCTGCGAGATCGGCATTCCCATCCGGGCGTCGAAATACCGCTGCAGAATTCCATGGTAGCAGCCCGACTGGTAGCGGTCGTCGCACTCTGAGAGCAGGCGCGTAGCGGTCGCGGGAGTAGAGCGCACCGCGTAGCCAAGCGCGTGCGCCAGCGGATGTCCAAGCAGGATGAGAGAGGGATCGCTGTGAACGATGCGGTCGAGAGTCCCCATCGCCAGCGCGATATTGCCCGCCGAGGAAAGTGATGCGATGCCGTCGCCGATGCAGGTCGAGTACGCATCGATTGAATGCGCGACGTGAGGGCGGCAAATCTGCAGCAACGAGTCGGCGATGAGCGCGGAGTCGGCCACCCCACGGCTGGGCGAGACTGGGGCGGTGGCAAGCGTGTCCATCGGCGTTGACGCCATCGACTCGTGGCCCTGGTGCTGCGCACTCGCGCGGTGGGCCAGAGCAGCGCCGGTGACGACGATCGTGATCCACGCGCCCCGCGCGCATCGTCCCGGAATGGTGAGACCAAGCATCCGTTGAGTATCACCGCGCGGACTATGCGATTCAACCGGTACGCGACAACCGATAGAAGAAGTGGTGACTTCAGTCTTGCCGAGCTCGCAACCTGCCCGCGCGAATGTAGAGTGGCCAGCGAATGGTGCGCGGCACTCGCGGATCGCCCCAATGCACTGCCAGAGTTTTTTCGACTTTGATGACGGGATCGATCTCCTGCTCGCTGACGTAGCGCGCCGTGGCTGACCAGGTCCGCAGATATCCCGCGAGCTCGGGCAAGGTCCAATTCATCTTCAGCTCGATCGCGGGCGCGGAGACCTCGGCGAAGGGGAAGGGAATACCTCTATAACCATCCAGAAGAAGTTGGCGCTCGGGCGCCCAGAAAGTCTCCAGCGTGCCGCGATTGAAAGCATGCAGCGTCTCCTGGAGCGGGGTGGTGTCCAGCACCGGGTCGCCATACCCCCAAACGGCGACGGCGCCGTCGGAAACGAGGACGCGTTTCACCTCAGCGAAAAATTTCTGGGGGTCGAACCAGTGCAGCGCCTGCGCAGCCGTAACGAGATTCACCGATCGCGTCGGCAACCCACTCGCATCTGCCTGAGCGACTCGGTATTCGATCTTCGGATGCGGTGTCGCGTTCTTTAACTGCTCGGCGCTTGGGTCGGTGGCGACTACCTTGTCGAATCGCGCGCTGAGTCCAATCGCCGCCTGCCCATTTCCGGTGCCGCAGTCGAGGGCGAGCTTGTGCTCCGGTGTCAGCCTGGCGACGAATTCGAACAGCGCGTCGGGATAATGAGGCCTGTACGTGGCGTACAGGGACGCGCGCTGGGAGAAATGATCCTTGAAGTTCACCCGCGTCTCGGTGCGAGACGCATCAGGTCTACTTCATTTCGAGGCTCAGATTTCGGTTGAGAGCAGTGGCGACATAGATCATGTCGATGCTCTTCAGGAAATCGTGCCAGGGTGGGGGAGCACGAAAAGCCATCCTGCCGGTCGAATCTTCCCAGACCGGAACGACGACACCGGGCATATCGACGGCTGCTGCGCTGCGCTGAAATGCCTCCTGAATTCGCGCCTGCTCCGCCGGCGGTCTTTTGCCAAAGGAACGGTCCACCGGCACGATAATCACGTCCTGACCATCGTGTCGCAACTGCGCCACCTGGAAGGTGGGCATTGCATCCGTGCGCTTTGCAGCCGCCTCTCCCATGTGTCATGGAGGTTTCCATGTATTAGCAAGCGCGTCAATGTCGATTCTCTATCTTAAACTGTAAGTTTTCTATCACCTTCAGTTAGCTCCTTCCAGGCTCGGCTGAGTTCGCTACTTTCTCGCCATGCGTGCGGCTGTCGCGATCTTTATCGCCCTCTTTGTCGCCGGCTGTTCGGAAAGCGCTCGAGAAAAAGCCGCCGCTGAGGCCGGCGGCACCCTCGTCATCGCTACGCTCGACGATCCTCAAACGCTTTTTCCCCCGTTCGTCATCAACGTTTCGGCCAAACAGATCACCGAGCAGATCTACGATTATCTCGCCGACGTCGGACCGAGCCTCGACACCCGCAACGAGAATGATTATCGCCGCGAGCTCGCCGATAGCTGGCGCTGGTCGACCGACTCGCTGAGTCTGTCGTTCCATCTCAACCCGCGTGCGCGCTGGCACGATGGACAAAGAGTTACCGCGGCCGACGTGCGATTCACTTACGAAGTGAACAAGAGTCCCGTCGTGGCGGGGAGGTACGTCAGCTCACTCGACAACATCGATTCTGTAACGGTCGGCGATTCGGTCACGCCGGTGTTCTGGTTTCATCGGCGCAGCCCGACCCAGTTTCTGGACGCAGCCGCGCAGCTGCTGATCCTCCCATCGCATCAACTCGAGAAAATCCCGCTCGGCCGGTTGCGACAAATCGTGTTGCCGCCCCCCGTGGGAAGCGGTCGCTTCCGCTTCCGCCGCTGGAACAAGGGTGCGAATGTCGAGATCGTGGCCGACAGCGCGAACTACCGCGGGCGCGCCAAGCTCGATCGAGTGATCTGGAGCGTGACGCCTGACTACGCCGCAGCCGTTGCGGGGCTGGGCAGGGGAGCCGTGGATCTCTTCGATGGGGTGCGGCCCGAAGACATGAGTGCGTTGGTGCGTCGGCCAAGCGTGCGTCTTAGAAACTACCCCGGAATGGCGTACAGCTTCCTCCGATTCAATCTCCGTGATCCAAGCGATACCGCGCGCGCACATCCGTTATTCGGCGACCGCGAACTGCGACGCGCACTCACAATGTCCATCGATCGAAACGCGATCGTGCGCAGCGTCTTCGATACGTTTGCCACAATTCCGGTTGGTCCGACGGTGCGTGCGTATCCAACAACCGATCCGCGGCTCACTCAGATCCCGTTCGATTCTGCGCGGGCGAGCCGGCTCTTCGACTCGCTAGGCTGGATTCGTAACTCCAGCGGCGTGAGAGCAAAGAATGGAAAGGAGCTCGGCTTCCGAATGATCGTGTCGAGTCAGAATCTGAACAGGATCAAAATGAGTGTCCTGTTGCAGGAGCAACTCCGTCGCGCCGGCGCGCGAGTGAACGTCGACAGAATGGAAACTCTGGGTCAAAACGCGGAGGAAGAACGCGGAGATTTCGACACATCGATTGGTGCGTGGATAATGCCTTCGAGTCCCGACGCAATACGTGATACGTGGGGCAGCACCGGTATCGGGAAGAACGGAGTCAACTACGGCGCCTACAGTAATCCGCGTTTTGATGCGCTGCTTGACAGCGCTCTTTCGTCGAGCATGTCTCGCGCGCGTGACAATTTTTCTGCGGCGTACCGGGTCATCAACGATGATGCGCCGGCTGTCTGGCTCGCCGAGCCACGCAAAATTGTGGG
>JBKPDS010000222.1:0-11883 GCA_046727995.1 Gemmatimonadota bacterium | reverse complement strand
CCGTTGTTGTCGGCGGCATACTGCTCTTCATAGGTCGCCAGGTTGCGAAGGTCAGACTTCATCGCTGCGACGTACGCCTTGTCCTTCGTATTTGCGAACTTCGGAATCGCGATCGCGGCCAGAATACCAATGATCACGACGACGATCAGAAGCTCGATCAGTGTAAAGCCCTTCTTGTTGCGCATCATGGGTGAGTTCCTGAGTAGAAAGCGGTTGGTTGGAAAGCGGCGTCGGTATTACG
This sequence comes from Gemmatimonadota bacterium, assembly GCA_046727995.1. GTDB lineage: Bacteria > Gemmatimonadota > Gemmatimonadetes > Gemmatimonadales > Gemmatimonadaceae > UBA4720. Next base: position 11,642 of record JBKPDS010000222.1, on the reverse strand, counting down.
GCGCCGACAGCGTGAAGACAACCGGCAAGCTATAGGTACCGGGAGCGTTGCTCGGCTGGGTGAAACCGGCGGCCCAGACAGTCTTGAAGAAAGCCTGCGCGGCCTGGCCGTTCGTCGCGCTCGCACCGGACAGGAAGAGCGCGTCGGTCGAGCTGATGCCAACGTAAGTGCCGGCAACTGCGTTCGACCATGTGAGATCGCTGATCGGCTTGGTACCGCCGTTCGAACCGACGTAGGTCCAGTTCGCAGCGTTGGTGGTCTTGATGTTGAGCGTCCAGCTACGGTTCGCTTTGATCGTGAAGCTCGGGCCGGCATCGGCGATGTTGGCACCGACTTCGACCTGGTCTGCCGTGGGCGAGGTGAGGGTCGTAGTAGCGGAGCTCATGCCGAGCTTGACCAGCGCGTTCACGGAAACTGAAGCGGTGTTGGTCGTGTTGCAGCTACCAGCGTTGCCACTGCACTGCGCGCTTGCCTGGTTAACGCCGATGGCTGATCCAAGCACCATCGCGGCCAGAATGAAACGGGTCGCGGTCATCTAAGTTCTGCTCCAAGAGGTTGCGGGTTTGTTCGACAGCTGGCGGTTGGAATACTTGCTGTCTTTTTCTACCAATAAGACGCGAAGCTACGGCTTTCCGCAACCCGATTTTGGGCGATACATTTGAGTACAGCGACTTAATCTAAGCCATTGCAGGACAATGTTTTAGATATATCACAAATCTACAATTCCGACTCTCTTTTTGGCACATTGCAAAACGCCATTGCACAGTGCAATTGCGACCGAAATTTTGGGCTGCCGGAAGGCACCTGGGCGTGTTATGATGTGTCAGTCTCGCTCGTATTGAGCGGGACAAGTCATTTTCGGGGCGTAGCGTAGCCCGGTAGCGCGCCTGCTTCGGGAGCAGGAGGTCGCTGGTTCAAATCCAGTCGCCCCGACTGAATATCCTTGCAAACCCCATCACTGGTCGTGGTGGGGGGTTTTTTTGCTAGCCACCGGAATTACGAGCTGATTGCTGACGGCTTAGAGTCAACTCAATACTACCGGCTGCCGGCTGATCGCTCCCTGCGGATAGCTGCCGGCGTGCAAAGGAGCGCCGTAACAGATTGTCTCCAGTCCCTAGCGTAGGCTCACGCGTGCGGTATGTATAAGGCTGGAAAGTTTTCCTGGGCGGAAGCGACGAACGGTCAAGGGAGGACCCATGACGCCCATCTCGCGCGGTTTTCGTGGACGCCGACAGCCGGAGGGCGCCGCAGCGCGGCTACCTCCGGGTCAATACGAGACGCGTGACTTTCCGGTCCTTTCAGCGGGTCCGACGCCCCGCACCCCACTGGCGGTATGGGATCTCACGCTGCGCAGTCCCGATGGACAATCAGCTCGATGGACGTGGGACGAGTTCGTCGCCCTGCCCCGCGAGAAGATCACCGTCGACATCCATTGCGTCACCAAGTGGTCAAAGTTCGGGACGGGCTGGGAAGGTGTGGCCATCGACACGCTGATTTCCGCGGCGGCAGCGCGCGGAGTCAAGACCGCTTCCTATGTGATGGCGCGGTCCGACGGGGGATATACGACCAACGTTCCGCTGGCTGACCTTACCAACGGCAACGCGTGGATCGCCTTCAATTACGGAGACGCTCCCCTACCGCCTGAACATGGAGGACCGGCGCGCCTTCTCGTTCCGCACCTCTACTTCTGGAAAAGCGCCAAATGGGTGCGCGAGCTCCGCTTCATGGAGAACGACACGCCGGGTTTTTGGGAATCCCTGGGCTACCACAACTACGGCGATCCCTGGCGAGAGCAGCGCTACGCCGGAGACGAGTGACAGCTCGTGCTCCCGCCACGCGGATCGAGTGGCGACTGGCTACCGTCGTCGAGGTCATCCCGGAAACAGCCAGCACACGCACGCTTCGTCTCGATGTGCCGGGATGGCCGGGTCACCGCGCCGGACAGCACGTTGATGTTCGACTCACCGCCGAAGACGGTTATCAGGCCGAGCGGAGCTATTCGATCGCGTCGGCGCCGGAGGATGACAAGCTGGCACTCACCGTCGAGCGGCTGGATGATGGCGAAGTCTCTCCGTATCTCACCGCGGAGCTGCGCGCCGGCGACAAGTTGGAGCTGCGCGGACCGATCGGTGGCTACTTCGTCTGGGATGTGCCTATTGGGGGACCTCTGTTCCTGGTCGCCGGCGGGTCGGGGATCGTGCCGCTGATGGCGATGATACGTCACCGGAATTCTATTCTCCCATCCGACCATCGCGACGCCCGGAAAAAATTGCCAACGCGTCTCCTCTACTCGTCGCGCGGCTGGGATGAAGTGATTTATCGCGACGAGCTGGCGGCGTTAGTTGCCAGGGATGCAACGCTCGAAGTCGTGCACACACTGACGAGAAATCCGCCTGCGGGTTGGACCGGCTTTCATCGCCGCATCGATCGCGCCATGCTCCACGAGGTTGCCTGGCCGGCCAGCGAGAATCCGCGGGTGTTCGTGTGCGGGCCGACGCCTCTTGTCGAGTCGGTTGCGGGCACACTCGTCGATCTCGGTCACCAGCCGGCGCTGGTGAAGACGGAACGGTTCGGCCCGACGGGAGGCCCTGCCTGACAACGGTTCCCGTGTAGCGAGGATTCACAGATGAAGAAGACATCCACTCAATCAAGGAAGCGAGCTGTCGCCGCGGATCGACCGGTGGACTCGCTGCGTCTCGACGGAAACGCTGCTGCCGGAATGCTCAGCGAGGTCTTCGTTCCTGATCTCACCGCAGGTCGCGCCAAGTGCGCCGGTTGCGGTTCGACGCGAAGCATTGGCGCCCTGCACGTCTATTCGCACGGCATGGGACTGGTGGTGCGGTGTCCCGGCTGCGACGGAGTGATTCTCAGAGTAGCGCGAACGCCGACTCGCCTCTGGCTGGATGCAAGGGGCGCCGTATCAATTGTGATATCCGCCGCGAACTGAGGTCAGTCGCAGTTGCGGGCGACGCGCTTTGCCTCCGGCGAATTCGGGAATAGCGAGACCGCCTGGCGCGCGTAGCCGCGGGCGACCGAACAGCGTCCGCGTCTCGAATAGAGCTCGGCGACGCGCAGGTTAATGCGATAGCTCCCCGGATCCCACATTGCGCCCGTGACCCAGCCCGCCGTTCGTGCACCCTGTCCGACCGACATCATGGACACCGTTTGAGCGACGCTGCGGGCCGTGGAAAGGAGACTGGCGACGATCAGGGCCGCTGCCGCTGCGCCGAGCCAGGCCGGTGACATGCTTACTTCACGCACACCGCGGCGGATGCCGCTCGTTGCCCCGAGGATGCTCCAGACCAGAAAGGCGGGCGCGGCCAGGACCAGCACGACGTCAAAGGCACTGACCACCATCGTCGCGATAACGGTGCCTGCCAGCACGCACTGGGCGAGAACGGCCTCAGGATTGGCAAGATCGCCCCATCGCCGGAGTGCGCTGAAAAACAGGATCACGAAGACGCCCACTAAAGCAATCGTGGGAACGAAGCCGCGCTCGGAAATGAACGCCACCCAGTCGCTGCTCGGCCACGGGTTGGCAGTCATGCCGTCATCAGTGAGAGAACGATCACCCGCTGGGGCGAATCGCACGTACTCGACGGGCCAGTTACCCGGACCCACTCCGAAAACGGGATTCGAGGCCGCCATGTGCAAGGAATTCTTGTACTGCGCAAGGCGGCCGCGTCCGCTTCCCTTCTTGTAGTCGATCATGCCGCGGGCTGAATCGAGGTAAGGCGATTCGCTGTTCCAGTTGAGGGCGTTGGGCAGAACGATCGCCACCGCGCCTCCGATGGCGGCCGACAGCGTCAGACGCGCGAAACGGCCGCCGACGTGGCCTCCGCCCCAGTACTTCCTCGACGCGATCATCGGCACGAGGAGCACCACCAGCGACGCTGCGACTGCCAGCCAAGCCGCCCTCGAGCGCGACAAGACCAGTGCGGCAGCAAGGAAGGCACCCCCGATCGAACCAAGGAGCGCGCCGAATTGGTGACGCGCGGTGACGGTGCACCAGACGAGGGCGGGCAATCCAATCACAACGATGTGTGCGACGAAGTTGCGATTGCCGAAGGTGCCGCCGGGAGCGCGGTTGGTGCTGAAGTATTCGCTGTCGAGGCCGTATGCCTGGCCGAGGCAGAAAACCGCGGCGCAAACGGCAGCAATGGCTGCGGCAATTAGAATCGGGCGAAAGGAACTGGGTGCTGCCGAGCGCGCACCCCAGAAGATGATCGCCGCCGAGATGCTGACGCTCACCGACCGTTGCGCGAGCCAGTAGTTAGTGGCAAAAAGCGAAGCGCCCACGCTCCAAAGGAGAAACAGCGCCAGCAATCCATCGACGATATCGAAGGAGAGCGAGCGCCGCCGTGCAAATAGCGCCACCGCGACGATTAGCGCGGTGGCGTGCAGCACGAGCTCCTTCGGTACGAAGTAGCGATCCAGCTCGAAGACTTTGTAAGGAAGGGCGACGATTACGGCGAGGATCACACCCGCGGAGATGACCATTCGGATTATACGATCTGACATGTCGGAAATATGATGCGGGTCGTTTTGAAACCAAAAAAAGAGCCCCGCTCGTTGGAGCGGGGCTCTTGAAGGTACAGCGGCATCCATCAGGTGCAGACGATCGAACCGGTGGAGTTATCGCAGGTCTTCGCAGACTGCGAGTGAGTAGCGGTCGCCGACCACGTCTGAGGCGGTCCAGCAACGACCGTGGCGGTGATCGTCACGTTCTGCGACGGAGTGAAACCCTGCAGCGGGCTGCCGCTCGTCGCGGTGCCAGCGAAGTACGCGCCGTTGTTGTCGGCAGCGTACTGCTCTTCGTAGGTCGCCAGGTTGCGAAGGTCAGACTTCATCGCGGCGACGTACGCCTTGTCCTTCGTATTTGCGAACTTCGGAATCGCGATCGCGGCAAGAATGCCGATGATGACGACTACGATCAGAAGCTCAATGAGCGTAAAGCCTTTTTTGTTGGTCTTCATGTGAGAGTCCGGTGTTTTGGTTAATCGAGATGCACCGCCGATGGTTTCGGAGCAGTGGAAGCAGCTCTATCGGAGGGTCCGAGTGCCCGACGGTTTCTCGGTACATCTCGCTCGCATTTTCGCGATTTCTTCGAGCACACGCTTCAATCAGATGACGCGGCAATTCCGCGCGCGGCAACAGCAAAAAGGTCGAAAAAATCACTTGCGCATTTGAAAATTCGTGCCGCTGATCACGCGTGCCAGGGCGACGAGTTCAGAGTAACCAAAAAAGTGATTTGAAAATGACGAAATCGTCATGCAGGCTCGCACCGAAACTTGCCCGTGACAACCAAAAACGCCCCGACCATCGATTGTCGGGGCGTTTTTACAGGCGGGCGCGCGATTCGCGCCTTTCTATCCGCGCCTGAAAATTGAGCCGAGGACTCCGCCGGAAACGCCGCGCGCCTGGTTCACGCGCCGCAGCTGCTCGAGCTCGCCCTTATCGAGCCAGATGCCGCCACACTCTTCGCACTCATCGATCCTGACGTGCTCGGCGTGCTTCTCCTTCAAGTCGGCGCCGCAGCGCGGACACTTGTTGTGGTGGGCTTTCCGCTCGGCCTTTTTACGTTCGGCGTCGAGCTGGAGGCGCATCTCATGGATTATCTCGAGATTGCGCTTGCCGAAATACTCTTCTTCGTTCCTGCTTGGTTTCTCGTCGATCGGCATCGGTGGCTCACGTCCTCACCGAAAATATACTGTCCGAGGCGGGACGGAGATCCACGGCGTGAAGGAATTTGTGGGATTTTTACGGTGGCAAGACCAAGACAACTGCACCGCTGGGCGCTGCCAGTTGGAGCGCTAAGCGCTAACCGCTGCAGACGACGGGACCGATTACCTTAACGCTCAGAGGAACTGCTCTATTTCCTCGAACTGTCCCGTCGCAGTTAAAGCGCCAGGCTTCTAACCCGGCGAAGCTACGGAGTCACGCTCCCGAAGTAGATATCGAGATTAATCGGCGGGTTGCCGGGTACCCTACCAACGCCAGTCCACGCAAATGCCGCCTTGGTGGGAAGCGATACGATGCCGTTATAGTCTCCGATGAAGGGCCTGAAGCCCGATCCGCTTGGCACACCATACTGTGCCGGGTCGTAGCCGGCGCGTGTTACACGCTGGGTGGCGAAAGTGGCACCCTGATCGAAGCTCTTGCCGTAGGTGATATCGACCAGCGTGTTGTGGCTGTAGCTACGATCTTCTGACATAAAGTCGATGCGACCTGTTGCCCGGTCGATACTCATCTCGACATTCAGTCGATCGCCACTGTTGCCGGGAGCCATCGGGACGATCTTCCATTTGCTCGCATCGGTTACGCTTCCCTCCGGTGCGGAAGCGAGAAACAGCTGGGCGAGACCACCGACAATGTCGGCATAAGCGACGTAAAGACGCCTGCCCACCGGATCAAACGCGGGCACCGGATAGGACCCCGGCCCCCTAAATGGATTGCCCGACACATTGAAGCAAAACGGCGGAAAAAGGCAAACCGGGTTGTTGAACGAGGCAAACTGAACTGGTGCGCTCCATGTAGCGCCTCGATCGGAGGACTCGCTTACATACATGACGGCACCCTTGCCGCCCTGAACTCCGTTATCGAAGACGAGGTATGCGTGACTTCCATCGCCGTTGGTGACGATTCGCGCATCCTGATTACTGCGAACCGTGCTGGCGGTTATCTGGGCGGGAGTCGAAAAAGTCTGACCACCGTCGGAGGACACTGCTACAAAAATGGGCGAGTTCGACCCGTTGCCGTGGAACTGAGCCCAGGCAATGTAGATCCTGCCGTCAGTCGGATCGATCCACATCGAGTCGTGATCCTGAAACTGGCCGGTCGATCCTTTGGTAATGCCCGTCGCGTCCCATTGTGCCACCACAGTCAGCGGCTCCTGGCTTCCGCCCTTGCGCCAGGTTTTGCCGCCGTCACTCGAGGTACTGAGCAGCAACTGGGCTCGGATACTACCGAAGCCCGACACTCTGTACGAGTAGCACGCGAAATAGGCTATCCCGTTCTTGTCGAAGGCCACGGCGGGATCGCCTCCGAAATCGCCCGTGCCAGTACCGGCGACGGCGGGGTCGTTTGTGAATCTGGTCACGCCGGGTATGAAGCCGTCGGGAACGGTCGGCGTCCAGGTCTTTCCGCCATCGAACGTAGCATTGACAGCGCAGCCATCGTTGTAGTTCCAATCGTTCGCGCCCACGACAAAATTTTGTGGGTTCGCGGGATTTACCGCGATTGGAGTTTCATTCTGTGCAGTGGTGTCGTTTCCGATGTCGACAACCGTCGCTCCCGACGTCGAAAGCTGCGCTACGCGCGCTTCACTGGGAGCGGTCGGGCGAAATGACTGGTTGTCGGAGCACGCTACGATCGCGGCGGCGGAAAAAAGAACGAACAGGAAAGTGGCACGACGCATTGGCGGGACCCTCGCAGCAGAAAACGAAAAATGGGGTGATCATATAATTCACCCCGTTCCGGGTTTCGCAATCGGAGACTCCGACAGCGAGCTATCGGTTCGATTTAACCTACCGGGCGAACCAGTAGGTCGCCTTGACGAGGAAGACGTTACTCGGCCGGCCGAAAATCGCCATCGTCTCCCGGCCGGTGCGGAAGTCACCCTCGAACGGCAGGAAATCGCTGCGCGACTGCTGCCAGACGAAGTAGATCGCCGAACCCGGACGATACTCCCATCTCACCACCGCGTTTCCGCGCAGCGAGTGCGTACGGAAGTCGGGGTTGTCGATGGAGAATGAGGGAGCGGCGCCAGGTCCGTCGGGATCCACGGTGTACGAGGCAATGTGGCGACTCTGCGCATCGATCACTGGACTGACCGTACTGCCATTGTCCTCACCGTACACGAGGTAGTTCTGGGTTGCCGCCTCCGCGAGCTCCTTGAAGCCCTTGAACTTGCCGGCTGACGCGAATGGTTGCGCGTAAAGCTGGAAGGAAAGCATCGGGCTCAGTGTCCACTCGACGCGCGTCGTCGCCGACAATGTGGTCTGGAAGAGATCGGCGAACACGTAGCGGCGCCCAAAAGTATTTGTCGCCAGCGCATCACCGGTGCTCCTGACGAACTGGATTGTGTTGTGATGGCGGGTCAGGTCAGGCGCGAACGTCACGCGCACCGAGGAGCTCGGGCGCAGCACAAATCCGACGCTGACGTCCTTGTTGTAGCCGTGCTTTTCGTCGCCGTAGTAGTTACCGAGAAAAGTGTACGACAACAGCGAGCGCTGATCGCTGTCCAGCTCGAACCAGCCTCCCCACTGGGTCGGCTGGCGACCGAGCGGACCGCCACGGGTCAGGCGATCGTCGATGGCGCTGGGATCGTATTCACCCCCGGAATAAAACGACCACAGGTTGGTGAAGTTGAGGGTGACCTGACTGAACAAACTTGTCCACAGCTTGTTGCCGCCGTGGTTCCAGGCGTGGTTGGTGCCGGCAAAAAGGTTGTAAGCGCGGAGCAACTTTCCCGGGGTCTGGTTGTTGTAAGAGCCGCCCATCCCGACGTTGCGATAATCGACGCGGCCCATGAAGCCGAGATCGTTGACCTCGTAGCCCGGGCTGATGTCTTTGAGCGTGAGCGAGTAGGACCAGTCGCCCGACCTGTTGTAGCCGAGTTTAGCGGAGTAACCTGTGAGCGAGTTTGTGGAGGTATCGACGCCAAGGTAATCCGCGTCGGGTCGCTGATAGTAGCGGGCGCTGGAGAGCTGGGCGTTTCTGATCACGGCTCGCGAGCCCTCGATCATCGAGCGCGAAAACGCGCCAGTAATTGTCTGGCTCGCCCAGCGGTTCTCGAAATCCAAGCTGCCGACGTCGGCGCTGGAGCGAAGCAGGTTCTTGAACACAGGATCGCTGAGATCGCGGTTGACGGCTGTGCCGCCAAAACTCAGCACGGTAGCTCCGCCGCGATAATCCCGGCGCACCCGTCCGACGAAATAATTGGTGAGCGGCTCGACCGGTGTTTTTGACTCGACGTTCGCGGCATCGATAATGTGCGCCTTCTCCTCGGCCGTGAGTGCGTTGAGCAAACCAAGCGTCCACGCTCCGACTTTGCCGGTCAATTTGCCGGCCCCAATGATCGTTGTCGCGTCGGGAGCGTCCACGAACTGTCCGCTCACGAAACGCTGCGGTGGACGGCCGATTCGTCGCGAATAGAAAATCTGCTGATTCCCGTATGAGGGTCCGCCGGAAATCGCACCGATGTTGAAGATGTTCGCACCCTCGACAAAAAAGGGTCGTTTTTCGGGGAAGAATGTCTCGTACGCAGAGAGGTTGACGACGGCTGGATCGACCTCGACCTGACCGAAGTCCGGATTGACCGTGGCCGTCAGTGTGAGTCCATTTGGCAATCCGTACTTGAGATCGGCGCCCGCCGACGGCTGGGTGTCGTTGGCTTTGTAGAAGGGATTCGCCGGATTACCCGGGGCGCGTGTCAGCTTGGCGCTCACGTACGGCATCACCTCGAAGCGACGCGGCGTCGGAATGTCGACGATTCCAGCCAGATCGCCCTCGAGTGAGACGAATCCTGGATCGGTGGTCTTCCACGGCGACCAGCTGTCGCGCTCGTTCCGGCGTGCGACGTCGCGCATCACCTGGAAGCCCCAGATCCGCTCTGCGCCCTTCTGAGCCCCGCCGAAACGCAGCTGCGAGAACGGGATTCTGTATTCTGCGGTCCAGCCCAGCGAATCGATTCGAGTGGCAACCTGCCAGACCGCGTCCCAATTCAGGTCCTCACCCTTGTTATCGTCGTACTCCAGCACGTCTTTCTGGACGCCGCGCGGATTCACCGAGAAGCGGAAGGAAGTGCGGCGATCACGATATGAATCGACCATCACGTGTAGCCAATCCGAGTAGATGCCAGATGCGTCGCGACGAGCAAGCTGGGCGGCGATCGAATCCGGATGCGTGTCGAACATCCGCACGCCGACATATAGCGCGTCGTCGTCATATAGCACTCGCACTTCGGTCGGATCGGTTGGCTTGGCTCCAACCTTCGGATAGCTCTGGGTGAAATCGGACGACGGTGTCGCGCTAGCCCATGCTGGTTCGTCGAGCTTCCCGTCGATGTTGATGCTGCCGGTGAGGCGAGTGGCGCGCATCGATCGAACCGCTCCAGTCGTGGCAGGACTGGTTGGCGGAGTGCTCGCGGGAGAAGCTGATGGTTGGCCTGGATAGGTTGGGTTTTGGGCGAGCGAGGCGGGCCCAGCGAAGAGGGCGAGGGTCGTCAGGCACCGGGAAAGACGGACCAGAGTCATGCAGACGGATGACGAGAGACGGGCGACGAGGAACAGGAACGGTTAGGCGGCGGTGACTCCTGTCGCCACCGCCAGATTTAGACAGCCGTACGGTTGTAAAGGTTGGGTGCTGCCTGCTAGCTGCTGGCCCAGGCGGCTGAGTTACTTCTTTTTCACGGTGGGAGCGGCGTCAGGCGACGGCGCCACTACGGGCTCGGCACTCGGCACAGGCGGATGCCGGACACGCTTCAGAATTTCTTGGAGCTTGTCAGCCGACAAATAGCCACAGGCCGTTTTTGGGTCGTTCTCGAACTGCCGAATAAGCTGCTTCGACTTCTCGATTTGCTCCTCTGTGCCGCGCACCGTAATCGCCTGCACCCCATTCCTGCCGACGTAATAAAGGCTGCCGTGCGTTCGAAGGTAGGGCTGGACTAAATCTGCCGCTTGCTCTGGGGAGAGACACGTCAGGGAAATAGTCTCCGTGAAAAGGGCCGCGTCGTTTACTCCCATGACTCTTTTCCCAAAATCGGTAACGAAAAGGCTGGTGAAGATCGTGGCTGCCAGCGCCGCGCCGGTGAGAAAAACGACGAACTTCCCCACTCGCCGGCGTCGGGACAACATTCCGGCTGTCTCGGCGATGGCAATCGGATTACTCATTGGCGGCAGGCTGTTGAGAATCGTGGCGGCGTTATACTCTCGATCCCGTAGCAGCGTTGCCAATGGCCCACAGTCGGGACAGGCGGCGCAGTGACGCGCAACTTCGGACCCAGGTGTGAGATCCCGCAACGACCCGGTCGCCAGCTCGGAGAGACACTCCTGACACGTCATCGCGAGAGCTCTCCGTAAGCCGGGTGGGTGGCCAGCAAGCCATCGCGGATAGACTTGCGCGCCTTGAAAAGATTGGCTCGCACCGAAACCGGTTTCATTCCGGTTCGTTCGGCTACTTCGGCTGGCGAGAGGCCCTGCAGATCGACGAGGTCGAAGATTTCGCGTTGTCTCTGCGGCAATTCGGCGAAGAGCTCGCGAATGACCGTTGCCGCGCGTTCGCGGTCGACTCGTCCACCCGGATCAGTCGTGTAGACGTCCCGCAGTGGACGCGCCGCCGGGGTCAGCGCCAGGCGGCCGCGCCGCTTGCGCGTGCGACGCATTTGGGTGGCGGCCCGCCTCGTGATTCTGTACAGCCACGCCTCGAGCGGACCGTCCGACCGATAATCGCCGATTTGCCGATGGGTGCGGACGAAAACTTCCTGGGTGATGTCTTCTGCTTCATCGGGGTCGCGCGCGAAGATAAGAGCCCAGCGGAAGACGGCGGGCTGGAAGCGGGTCACCAGCGTGGTGAAAGCGGCATCGTCACCCGAAGACGCCAGCGAGGCAAGCTGCGCATCGAGTGCCCATGACGAGCGATCA
>JBKPDS010000221.1:0-29398 GCA_046727995.1 Gemmatimonadota bacterium | reverse complement strand
CTCACGATCCGCGATAAGATGACGCTCCAACAGCGCCACGTTTTTAGTGTTTGACTTCCACGCCGCATCGAAGACATCGCCAACCGCCGGAATCGAGCCGAGTAGCGTGTCGACTCCGACGTTCACCAGCATTCGCGCCAGCGTATAGGCCGGGACTTCTGCACGCGCTGCTTCCAGAATGATGTATCCGGAAAGCACCGCTCCAATCAGATCGCCGATCCCGGGGATCAGCCCGACGATTGGATCGAAACCGATTTTCCAGGGAGTGCCGGGTATGCCGATCGAGTTATCGAGCAGCTTGGCCAGCACCCGCACCCGTCTCGTCCTGCTGGCCGGATCGCCGGCGATAATGCTTTCGCGTGGCGGTGTGGCCACACGCGGGTTGGTTCTGCTCACCGCGAGAGCTTCGCCTCCAGCGCCGACATGCGGGTCGGACCCGGATACGGTGTGTCACCCTTGATCGCGCTCCACAGGATGCGATTGAACAATTCCTCGTCCGCCTGATCTACTTTGTCGAGTGCTAACTTCTTCGATGCCTCAGCCAGCGCGCCGCGCTGCGGATTCTTTTGATCGAGCGGCACACTCGAGCGAAGTGCAACGTACGGCGTCAAATCCGGAGTCGTCTCCCAGATCTCGCGCAGCGGACGCCCGTAGTGGTCGAACTGAGACATCCGACCCAGGCCAAGTATGTCCTCGATCGTCGCCACGACATCGCTCGTGTTAGCGAACCGATGGAACACTTTCCCCCTGTTGTAAGCCGAGATCACCAGTAACGGCGACCGATGCGAGTCGACGTGATCAGGTCCATCCTGCGCGTCGTCCTCCAGCACGAATATCACCGTGTTCTTCCAGAACGGACTCTTCGTCACTGCCTCGACAATTCTCCCCAACGCCAGATCGTTGTCCGCCATGTACGCGCGCGGGGTTGGCCTGCCAGCTGTTGCACCAGACGTGTGATCATTCGGCAGGTCTAGTATTTCCAGAGCCGGCATTTTTCCGTCGCGCACGAATTCCTGGAACTCGGCCAGCCACACGTCGGCACGAGTCTGGTCGGGTATGTCGAGATTCCAACCTGAGTAGGCAGTGTTGGTGTGACCGAGCAGCGCCTGCTTGGTCGCAACGGTCGTCACCCGTGATCCTGCTGACGGCGGATCATCCGCTTCCGCGGTGAACTCGCCGTAATCCCGGTAGGTGATCCCCGCGCGTTCAGCGAGATTCCACAGGTACCCGCTCGACGGCTCGGCTACATCGTCATCCGGGATCGCGTTGCGATTGGTTCCCTGATAGTCGTAGGTGCGCCCCCGTCCGGAATAGTTCGAGGGTATTGTCTTCTCCGCATAGTCGGTGACGTATGCAGCCATCGACCACTCGTGACCATCAGGACTCACTTCGGCGTTGACGAAGAACCGATCGAAGATTCCGAACCGCTCCGCCAGTGCGTGATGATTGGGCGACACGCTACGCGGGAAAAACAGTAGTGAAGAATCTCCATCTGCCTGCTTCAGATCACCGAACACCTGATCGTAAGTGCGATTCTCCTTGACGATGTAGATCACGTGCTCGAAGGGCGGATATCGCTTTTCCGGCTGTGCCGAATTCCAGCCGTTGGCGGCGGCAACCCGATTCGATAGAGCAGTGAGATCAGCTGTCGACGGTCTTGCCGGATTGATCGTCAGCGTTCCGTTGATTTGGCCGAGGGTGTAGTCAGGAGTGTGCGGAGGCATTTGCTGGCCAGGCTGCCAGTGGCGCGGATTCGGCAACGTGCCGCGTCCTTTCGCATTCACTACGAACAGATCATTCCCATCAACGACGACGGCAGACGGATACCAACCGACTGGGATGCGGCCAACCAATGAATCCTTTCGAGCCGCTCCAGAAATTCCCGATGTAGAGTCGTCAAGGTCGAAAACGCCAATTGCATTGTTGTCCGCTTCGGCGACAAAGAGTCGTTTTCCATCGGGCGAGACAGCCAGTGCATTTGGAGTGCTTCCTTCACCCGTCGGGGCTGGCGATGCATCATTGAGCGTGGCCACAACGTTGCCGCTCTGCGTGGCGATGACGCTGATCTTGTCAGTGCTGCCCGATGCGACGTAGAGCCTGTTGCCATCACGACTGAGCGCCAGGGCTGACGGGTGCCTTGCTACCCTGAACCGTCTTCCCTGTCCCAGCGTACCGCCCGGCTGCAGCGGAAAGGCTGATACCGTCGATCCGCCCCACGCTGAAACCCAGACACCTCCCTTTACCCCCACAACAACACCATAAGGATATTTTTCCGTCGGGAGTCTCTGCACGACGCGACGTGAGGCTACGTCAATCACCGCCAGCGAGTCGGCAAGGTTCTCAGCGACATACAACGTTTGCCCGTCCCGCGATATCGCGATTCCGGCGGGATACCGAGTCCCGTGTCTGTTTGGCTGCTGTGCCGCGAGGACGATTGAATCCGCCAACGTCGCCTGCCCACCGGCCCAATCGAACCGATAGACGACATCCTCGTTGCCACCGGAGACGTACAGCGACTTTGCATCGGGACTGAACGTGAGTCCGAGAAAAACTGCCGGCAGCGAAATTTTTTGGGTCACTTGACCGGTCGATCTGTCGACGATCTGAATTCCCTGCTCTCGCCAGCCATTGAGCAGCACAATCAGTCGACTTTTGTCCGGCGACAACGTCATCGCCAGCGGCAACGGGCCCAGATCATAAGAGACACCGGCCGGATCGAGTCGCGCGCCGGTGGGAAGTCGGCGCGGGCCGCCGGGATCCTGCGTCGCAATCGCGGCTTTGACCTGAGAAGACGGCGACGAGTTGCACGCGCTGGCGACAAACGCCAGCGCGATTAGACGGGTGAGTTTAGAGCGCATGGGCGAAAGATGGCATTGACACCCGATTCTGCCAGTCTGATAATCCCGAAATGAGTAGCACTTCAGTAAAGACACGGATCGTTCCGGCGACTCGCCACGACATTCCGCTCATTCGCCAGTTCATTCTCGACCTCGCCGAATACGAGCGGGCGCGTCCGGGCGAAGCGCCGGTAACCGAGAAAGACATCGCCGAGACGCTTTTCGGTGAGCGGCCGGCCGCCGAGGTGCTCATCGCTTATCTCGGCGACGAGCCGGCGGGTTTCGCGCTTTTCTTCCACAACTATTCCACCTGGCTTGGAAGGCGCGGGATCTACCTCGAGGATCTCTTCGTCAAACCGGCATTCCGGAAAAACGGAGTCGGCTTCGCCCTGCTGCGGGAGCTGGCGCGCATCGCTGTCGATCGCAAATGCGGTCGCCTCGACTGGGCGGTCCTTAACTGGAACGAGCTGGCGATCTCGTTCTACAAGCAGATCGGCGCCAGGCACATGGATGAGTGGTCGATTTTCCGTCTCTCCGGCGATGCCCTCACCCGCATGGCAGGCGCAGAGAAATAACCGCAGGCTAGTCGCGCCTCCCGTTACCCGTACCCGCCTCTCGCCTCCCGCCTCCCGCCTCCCGCTATCGGTGCTCGGTAACCCCCACCTGCTGACAATACTCCAGCACCGGACAGACTGAGCACTTCGGCAGCCGCCCCGTACAGACGTGCTTCCCGAATGGCACCAGTAGTCGGTTGATCTCTACCCAATACTTTTTCGGGAGCTTTTGCTCGAGACTCCGGCGCGTGCCTTCGGGCGTCGGAGCACTTACCAATCCCCAACGATTCGTGACTCGATGGACGTGGATGTCGACGCTGATCTCCTTCGCGCCACACGCAATTCCCAGCGTCAGATTCGCGCACTTCGGCCCTACCCCTCGAAAGGACGTCATCACCTCGAAATCACACGGCAAAGCGCCGCCAAATTCTTCAGTGACCCTCTGTGCCAGGTCCCGGATGTTGTAAGCCTTGGTTTCGTAGAAGCTCGCCGGACGAATGAGCTGCGCGATTTGCCTGACGCCTAGCCGAGCGACATCGGCTGATGTCGGCGCCGCCTTGAACAGCCGCAGTGCCGCCGGCAGCGAAACTTCATCCCTCGTCCGTACGGATATGATGCAGCCGACAAGCTGGTGAAACGGCGTCGCGAAACCCTGCCCGGCGAGATCGAACATGGCGGCGTCCGCGAACTGCTTGACTTCCA
This sequence comes from Gemmatimonadota bacterium, assembly GCA_046727995.1. Classification (GTDB taxonomy): domain Bacteria; phylum Gemmatimonadota; class Gemmatimonadetes; order Gemmatimonadales; family Gemmatimonadaceae; genus UBA4720. The sequence goes on along the minus strand of JBKPDS010000221.1, from coordinate 25,305 downwards.
GCCTGATGCGCCGTAACACAGCGTGGATGTCGAAGGCACGCTTCGTGGAGTGAAGACTCACACTCATTTGCGACCAATCGGTGCAAGGAATCGTCCAACAGCTACGTGAGGGTCGACATCGCCAGTGCAACCTTGAGGTCTGATGATCTACGGTCGTAGACCGCGCCAGCTACTTGTCGTCTGGGGCGCCGCGTTTTTGTTCATCGCGTTCATCTACTGGCTCGAGATCAACGCCCCTGCACTTCACGATTTGCTTTTGCCGTTCTACTGGATTGCGATCGGGTTGGCACTATTCCTCACCTGGCGCTGGCTGCGCTCCCGCTCACGCAAGGATCGACGAATGGCTGATCGCCGACGCGCCGATCGCCGCGATCACGACGTCACTTCGTCCTCAGGACCGACAGAGTAAACCCCGGCGGCGCCGTCGCACCTCTCGCGGTGAGTCGCCCGCCGCCGACTGTGCCGGGCCTGACGCCGAAACGCAGATAGCCTGCCGAGCCGTCCCCGATACTGACCGAAGTGATGTTGGTGCTGTCGACTGGCTGAGTGTCCAGCGCCCACATCCCTTGATTCACCACCTCGATGATCGAGCGGATGTTCCAGCTCGGATGCGTGTAGAGGGCGGCCACACCCGGCACAAAGTCGTCGGCGTAGTTGGCGATCGTCCAGTCTCGAACCCAACCCGCCAGGTCCTGCGTCACAGCGTGCGTGAGGTTGCTGATTCCGTGAACTCCCGTTGGCGGATTCGCCAGCTGGAACCACATCTGGCTCTCGGAACTTCCCCGACGATCGGCGGCGTAGCGAAGGAATGACCAAATCGCGCCGCGCGTCGGCAGAAAGCCGTTGTTGTTGTAAGGAGAGTTGCCCTCGGGGTTGGTGAGATACTCTCGGAATCTTCGGAAGTTTGCCGCAGCAAAATTGTCGAAGGCGACCTGGGTGCCTGGCGAGCTCTGGATAAGCTGATAGCTCACATTCTGTCGCGGTGTCAGCCCGCTCGACCTGTAGAACGCCAGCTCCTCCGCTTCGTGCGACAATCCTTCGTCGAGGAAGGTGTCCTCGAACGCCGCCGAGCCATTTACATACAGGTGTCGCGACGCGTTGATCAAATGCTGGAATTCGTGCGCCAGGGTCGCGACGGTGACTGATTTCACGAAGTCGATCGTGCGCACGTTCTGGTTGACGATGCCATCAGGATCGGGCACCAGCAGATAGAACATCTCGGCGAAATTGCTCGTCGCGCAGCCGCTGACACCGTTCGTCTGCGTAACAGGAAAGAGATCGCGGCTGAAAAAGAATCCGCCGACGTAAAAGCCAACGTTGGGAGGAGTGAGCTCGTTCACGGCCCGAGTGAAGAACAGAATCACGTGTTGGTTCTTGTCGATGTCCGTCGGCGCGCCAAAGTTGATGGAATCGACCGGGAACACCAGCGTATCGAACGCGGCTCCGAAGCTCGCGAAGTCGGCGGTGCTGAACCCGTTGGCCGGATTAGCCGTGTCGGCAACGACAATCGCCCGATTGGTTATCGCGACGACGCGGCCGGTGCGCGTGCTGGGGTCCGAGCACGCCGAGTTGGCGTTGGTGTTGAACTTCATGATGTCGCCAACCGTCGGCACCGCCACCGACATGCTGAACCGGCCTTCACGCTGCTGCTTCGCCATCCTCGCGCCTGGAATGAGCGGCGTCAGCTCGTTGATCGAGCGCTCCCTCAACGCTAACTCGAAGTTTTCATCTTCCTGGAGTCGTGAGCCACTCGGCGCCACTCTTTGGAAGCTGGGTGGAATCACTCGATTGGATGTCACCCCGGTCGTCGTGTTGCCTGTCGTGATCGAGATTCGAAGCAGCGAACCATTGAAATCAGAGAAGTAAGGAATCGCCGTGAATTCCGCTCCGGCGAGCGTCCCCTGCAGGCAGAATTCGGAAGATGCTGATCCGGGGAAAAGCACGATCTGTCCGACAGCGAGATTGGACGACTGTGACGCAGACCCGCACGGCGGCGGCAGCACCACCACGGTTCCCGTTTTCGAAATCGAGCCCGCTATCGCGCGAACGATCGCTGATGTGTCGGACGCGTGGGCAGTCAGAACCGCGCCGCTTCCAAAATTGTCAGCGGTAACGATCGTGGTGTCGGTCGACTCTACGGTCGTCGCCTGCGCCAGAAAATTCCCGTAACGGTCCGCGGCTCGGGCTGTCAGACGAAATGAATCACCAATCCCCAGCAGTTCGACCGTGTCCCGCGAGAGGACGATTTGCGCCAGCGGTCCAGCGACGGCGATGACACTGAACGTCACTGATTTGAGCCCGATTACCGACGCGGTGGCGCTCTGACTACCGGCGGTATTGCCCAGCGTCCACTCGACGGTTGCCGTCCCATTGTCATCGGTGACGGACGACGAAGTGCTCAGCGTTCCTGAAGCCGTCGACCAGTTAACCTTGACCCCCGACACGCTCTTTCCCTGAGCGTCGGTAACTCTGATCGTGAGCGGCAACGGCAGCTTGGTCCCAACTTCCGGAGTGACTTGAGCGTCACCCGACACCATAACGATGGTCGCCGGAGCTATACTGGGCCCGGACGAATCCCCGCACGCAATCGTCAGTGAGACGACCGCGCAGCAAACTGTCAGTAGCCAGCCTGGAAACCGCAGAAGCCGCATACCCTGCTCAGGGATCAATGACCGAAATGTACGCCGCGCGCCGAACCCCGCCTGTTCTTTCTTCCTTCTTCCCGCCTCCCGCCTCCCGCCTCCCGCTTTCCCCGAACCTACCTGACGACACCGGAAACCGCTTCCGGTCCGTTCCCTGCGACAGGCTCAGACGGGCCAATGACAGCTAGCCTCAGGTAAATGGCAGAACGCAGATCAGAAGCGCGCGGAAAACTCTCCGTCTACTTCAATCCGCTCTACAAAGCACTTCGGTCAGCCGCTGACAGAGCCGACACACTGGCTGGCGCGGTTGGAATTTTCCTGCTCGCCGGGCTGCTGGTCGCAGCGCTCGGAACATGGATCTTCGAAGAACTGGCAGATAAGGTCACGGCGGGTGCCACGCAAGCGTTTGACGACTCGGTAATCCGCTGGATGGGTGCCCACCACACCAAGATGCTCGATGCAATCGCCATCGAAATCACCGCTCTCGGCACGGGTACCGTCGTCCTGATGATCGTCACCGTCGCCGGGCTCTTTCTGGTGCTCACTCAGCACAAGTACTCGGCGCTCCTTCTGCTGGTGTCGACCTTTGGCGGCCTGGTGCTTAACGGGATCCTCAAGATCGGTTTCAATCGGCCACGGCCGGCGATATTTCTGCCGGAGGTGAACACGATAAGCTCGTCGTTCCCTTCAGGCCACGCCATGAATGCCGCGATCGTATACGGCACGGTTGCCTATCTCGCCGCGCGCCTCCACAAGCGACGATGGGCAAGGGCACTGGTGATGACCGCAGCATTGATCGTCATCGTCCTCATCTCAGTCAGCCGTCTCTACCTCGGCGTTCACTATCCGTCGGATGTAGTGGCCGGGGTGGCGATCGGAATCGCCTGGGCCGGTTTCTGTATGGCGACGCTGGAAGCTATTCAGAAATTCGGCGTTCGTCGCGATCCGAGAATCCTGGAGAAGGAGAGGCCCGCTCCCGGCGGCCCTGAGGCCAGCCCTTAGCCGCATCACTGACATCAGCAAGTCCTTCGACCTGCTCGACGAATACCTGGGTCAGCTCGTCGACTCTATCACGAACCAGTCGATCGCTGGCGCGAGAAGCCGTAGCAGCACGATGCGTCACTTGGTCGATGGCGTTGCGCACAGTCGATGCGCCACCAACCGCGATCATTCTCGAAACTGCTGTCGACGGGGCGACCTCTCCAGCCAGACATTGCACAAGAATTGCCCGCATCGCCGCCGGCTCGAGACCGTCGGTGAGACGACTGATGGCTTCGGCTTCCAGACCGGTGCGACTGGTCATGCAAGGCGCCTAGAGTGGGACGAGTTCAGTAGCATCCCTTATTCTCTAGGCACAACATGCGCCAACCGGTTTTGGGATGGACGCGACATACCCTTTACGGGAGGCTGGCAATGGCGGCAAGGAAATCTTCAGGTCGCAGGAAATACGGAAAAGCGGCGTCGAAACGCGTCGAAAGTGCGATGCGCCGGCGCAAAAAGGGCACATTGAGATCGGGCAAAGGAGGGAAAGGTGGACGGGTCACAAGCCGCAAGCAGGCGATCGCGATCGGTCTCTCTGAGGCCCGAAAGAAAGGCGCCAAGGTTCCACGCAAACGCGGTGGAAGAAAGCGGTCGAGGCGCTAGGACTCAGTACTTGGCGAGATAGTTGTCCAGCTCCCACGGGGAGACCTGGGTGATGTACTCTTGCCACTCCTGTCTCTTGGCGGCGAGAAAGTGATTGGCGATGTGCTCGCCGAGGGCGTCGGTGATGACCGTGTCCTTTTCGAGCTCGTCGCACGCTTCCTCGAGATTGTGCGGTAGGTCATCGATCCGGAGCCTGCGACGCTCCCGGTGCGACATCTCCCAGATGTTGGTGTTGACGGGCTCGCGCGCGTCCGCACTGGTGGCGATGCCATCCAGACCGGCGGCGAGCTGTACCGCCAACGCCAGGTACGGATTGGCTGCCGGATCCGGAATTCTGAGCTCGATTCGCGTCCCCGCCCCACGACGATCGGGGATGCGAATCATCGGCGAGCGATTGCGCATCGACCACGCGACATTGACCGGCGCTTCATAGCCGGGGACCAGACGCTTGTAAGAATTCACCAGCGGGTTGGTTATCGCCGTGAATCCGCGCGCGTGTCGCAGCAATCCACCTATGTAGTGCAAGGCGGTGCTCGAGAGCTCCCACTCCGCTGATTTGTCCCAGAACGCGTTCTCTTTGCCGCGAAACAGTGACTGGTGCGTGTGCATTCCGCTTCCGTTCTGCCCGAAAATCGGCTTCGGCATGAACGACGCAGTCAGCCCGAAAGTCTGAGCGACGTACTTCACCACGAATCTGAACGTGGCAATGTTGTCGGCCGTCTTCAGCGCTTCGGCATACCTGAAATCGATCTCGTGCTGGCCGTGCGCGACCTCGTGGTGTGCAGCTTCGACCTCGAACCCCATTCGCTCCAACACGTCGACGATCGCGCGTCGCGCATCTTCACCCAGATCGGCCGGAGCGAGATCGAAGTACGATCCAACGTCGTGCGTCGTGGTCGATGGCTCTTCATCCGGCCGCGGCTTGAACATGAAGAACTCCGCTTCCATGCCGGCGTTCATCGTGTAACCAAGTTTTGCCGCGCGGGCGATTACCTTCTTCAGAACTCCGCGCGGATCACCAGCGAACGGCTCACCATCGGTGGTGTTGATGTCGCATATGACCCTGGCGACTCGGCTTTTCTCGTCTCCCCACGGAAAGATCTGAAAGGTGCTGAGGTCCGGAGCGAGCAGCATGTCCGATTCCTCGATGCGGACGAAGCCTTCGATCGAAGAACCGTCAAACATGATGTCGCCGGCGAGTGCCTTCTCGAACTGTGAAGCTGGAACCTCGACATTCTTGTTGACGCCGAGGATGTCAGTGAACTGAAGCCGGAGAAATCGGACGTTGTTGGCGTTGGCGACGTCCAGGATTTCTTTGGCGGTTGCGCCAGAGGTGTCCGGGATCTCGGATCGATGTCGGGCCATGGGCCTGAACCTAGCTTTGTAGCCACTTTTTTGCAAATTCTGCACGGAATTGAGCTCATTCCTTGCATCTTTAGGCAAAAACAGCGAATTTGCCAAGCGAAACGTGCAGAGTTTGCATTTGCCAGCCTTTAGCCAACTGAGCAGCTAACATGACCGCCGCCATCACTCCGCGAAAAACCCTGCTGTCCGAAATCTCCCTCCGCGACCCGCGAGTCGCGCCGGGCTTTAACTCGGACGGAATACCAGGTCCCACATCCCAATACTTCGGTATCAATACACTCGGCGTCCGCCAGCTGCGCGACAAGCTTCCGAAGGAAGTTTTCGCCAGCCTTGCCGCCTCGATCAGGCACGGCAAGAAGCTCGATCTGGCGATCGCGCCGGTCGTCGCGCAGGTGATCAAGGAGTGGGCGATCTCCCGCGGCGTGACCCACTTCACTCACTGGTTCCAGCCGCAGACCGGTCTCACCGCCGAGAAGCACGACGCGTTTTTCGCGTTTGACGACGACCGCCAGCCAATGGAGTCCTTTACTGGCGATCAGTTGATCCAGAGCGAGCCAGACGCATCGAGCTTCCCATCCGGCGGATTGCGCGCGACGTGGGAAGCCCGTGGTTACACAGCATGGAACCCGGCCAGCCCCGTCTTCATCGTCGAATCCACCGGAGCGCGCACCCTCTGCATCCCCTCAGTGTTCATCGGCTACAACGGTGAAGCACTCGACGAGATGACGCCGCTCCTCCGCAGCTCTGACATCCTTTCCGAGAAATCGATCGAGCTGCTCGATCTCCTCGGCGACAAGGGTGTGCAGCGTGTGTTCACGACGCTTGGCCCTGAGCAGGAATACTTTCTGATCGATCGCGCGCACTTCGGTCTCCGGCCAGACCTAGTGATGGGCGGGCGTACTCTCATCGGCGCGCCACCACCGCGTGGCCAGCAGCTCGAGGATCACTACTTCGGTGGCATTCCGGAGAGAATCCAGGGTTGCATCTCGGAAGCGGAATTCGAGCTGTATAAGCTGGGCGTCCCGATCACCACTCGTCACAACGAAGTGGCGCCCTGTCAATTCGAGATGGCTCCCTATTTCGAGGAGACCGACCTCGGCGTCGACCACAACCAGCTGGTGATGGCAACACTGCGTCGGGTCGCCCTAAGACATGGGCTACAGGCGCTCCTCCACGAAAAGCCGTTTGCCGGAATCAACGGCTCGGGCAAGCATTGCAACTGGTCGATGCAGGTAATCGCGAGCTCGTCGGAGCTCGATGGCTTGAACCTCCTCAAGCCCGGGAAAACACCGCACCAGAACATTCGCTTTCTCGCTTTCCTGGCCGCCGTTCTCAGAGGCGTTCACAAGCACTCGGGCTTGCTCCGCGCCGGTATTGCAACTTCCGGTAACGAGCACCGCCTCGGCGCCAACGAAGCACCGCCGGCGATCATTTCGGTTTTCATGGGAGACATGCTCACCAAGGTCATTGAGGAAATTGCGGCCGGGAAAAGTTCAGAGAACGCAGATCAGCAAATGATCAAGCTCGGTGTGGCCAAGCTTCCTGAAGTACGGCGCGACAACACCGATCGCAATCGCACTTCGCCATTCGCGTTCACCGGCCAGAAGTTCGAGTTCCGCGCCGTCGGCTCGTCGGCTTCGATCGCGTTTCCAATTGCGCTGCTCAATACTGCCGTCGCCGATGCAATCGGCGAGATCACCGAATCGCTGCGCGCCGCTCTCAAGAAGACGAAGTCGATCGACGACGCGGTGCTGAAGGTCGTGCGCGAAGTCTTCAAGGAGACTGCGCCTATTCGCTTCGAGGGCAACAACTACTCCGAGGACTGGGTCAAGGAAGCGAAGAAGCGCGGACTTCCGAACCTTCGTCGCACGCCGGAAGCGCTGAAGGAACTGGTCTCCAAGCAGTCGCGCGCTGTCCTCACCGGGCTCGGTGTTCTCAGCAAGGAGGAGCTAGAGTCGAGGTATCACGTTCGCGTCGAGCGCTACGTCAAGGACATGCTGATCGAGCTGCACACCATGCGCGAGATGGTCGACACGATGGTGATTCCCGCGGCGTACAACTATCTGAGCCAACTCACCGAGGCTGCGTCGCAAGCGAAGACTGCCGGTATCTCTGTCGTTCCACAGGTCAGCACCGCGAATCAGATCGGCGAGCTGGTTCAGGAGCTCCAGGAGCATCGCGAAGATCTGAACGACGTCATCGCGCGTGTGGAAGCGAAGCACGATGATCCGACCGGACAGGCGGAGATGCTCACAACGGAAGGAGCGGACACGATGGCAGAAGTCCGGAAGGTCTGCGATGCGCTGGAGTTGTCCGTCGCCGACGACTGCTGGCCGCTTCCCAAGTACAGGGAGATGCTTTTCCCTGTGTGAACTGCAACTGAAGACTACCTGCTAAGTGCCGTGAGCGGAGCGGCCGGGAGCGGCGAGCCAGCTCGAAGCCCCTAGCCGCTCCGCCCAAGCTCCTAGCCGGTAGTCGTAAGTTGCAGTTGAATGAATGCGGAGATGCCCGCACGTAAGTATTTTGAGCACAATGGCCTCTCCCTCCGAACAAGCGACCCGTTGTCCCGCCTGCGGCGCCTCCAGCACTGGCAGGTACTGCTCTAACTGTGGCGCTCCACTGGCGGGTGCCACTTGCTCTGCCTGCGCCGCCGAGCTCAGCCCCGGAGCGAAGTTCTGCCACCACTGCGGAACCGCGGTCGGAGCCGCCGCCGCAACAGTAACCCGGGAATCCAGGACCAACGCCCTTCCGTGGATAGTGGCCGCGGTGGCCTTCCTCGCCTTGTTCGCAATGGCAGCCGGACGCGGGTTCAATGCTCGGCGTAGCAGCACGGTTGACGGCTCACAGAACGCGCTCCCGCAGGCGGGTCTCGACGATCGCGGCGCCACCGAAGACGATGGATCTGCCGCGGTACGCGCGCCGGATATCTCCAGCCTGTCTCCCCAGGAGCGTGCCGATCGTCTCTACAATCGAGTGATGATGCTCGCCAGTCAGGGCAAGGTCGACAGCGTGCAGTTCTTCGCGCCAATGGCTCTCACCGCATATCAGATGCTTTCTCCTCTCAATGCCGACCAGCGCTACGACATGGGTCGGATCGGCGAAGTCGCCGGCGCATTGCCTCTCGCCAAAGCACAAGCCGACACCATCTTGAAGGAGAACCCCAACCACCTGCTCGGACTCATTCTCGAAGCACGGCTGGCAACCCTGGCCGGCGACACCGCCCAGCTGCACTCCTCCGAGCGAAGGCTGCTTTCTGCCGAGAAGGGCGAGTTGGCCAGAAAGCGAGTCGAGTATTCCCGACACCAGGATGACATCGTCAACGCTCTCCAGCAGGCGCGAAAGAGCCTCGGAATAAAGACATGACCAGGACCATCCATCTCGCTCACAGTCCGGATTCGGACGACGCCTTCATGTTCTACGCGCTCGCCGACGGCCAGATCGATACGCAGGGAATCGAGTACGTCCACGAGCTGCAGGACATCGAGACGCTCAACGGACGTGCGCTGCGCGGCGAGCTGGACGTGACGGCGGTCTCGATTCACGCCTACGCTTATCTATCCGACCAGTACGCGCTGCTTCCCCACGGCGCATCGATGGGGGACGGTTATGGTCCGATGCTCGTCGCGCGCGAGCCAATGACACGCGAAGAAATCGCCGGCAAGCGGATCGCGGTTCCGGGGATGATGACGAGCGCATACCTTGCGCTCAAACTGTATCAGCCCGATTTCATTCCCGTCGTCGTTCCGTTCGATCAGATCGAGCAGACCGTTCTCCGCGGCGATGTCGACGCCGGTCTGCTGATCCATGAGGGTCAGCTCACCTACAAGGACGAAGGGCTGCATCTGGTTGCCGACATGGGAGCGTGGTGGCAGCAGAAGACAGGTCTCCCGCTTCCTCTCGGCGGCAACGTCATCCGCAAGGACATGCCGCGCGATGTGCAGCAGAAAGTCTCGCGACACCTGCGCCAGAGCATTGCCTACGGTCTGGACCACCGTAAGAACGCGCTCGATCACGCGATGCGGTATGCGCGCGGGCTCGATCGCAGCAAGGCCGACGAGTTCGTCGGGATGTATGTCAACGACTGGACCCTCGACTACGGCGACCGCGGACGTCAGGCCATTCGTCTCTTCCTCGATGAAGGCGTCAAGTCGGGCGTAATAACGCGTCCGGTGACGGTGGAGTTCGTTGACGACTGAGCTGGTCGCCGAACTCGAGCGGCGCGCCGCGCGTTTCGCGGCCGTCGCGAACGTTCAGCAGGCTATTTCTGCAACCATCTCTCTCAAGGAAGCCTACCGCGAGATCTACAAGGCGGTGGCCTCGGTAGTTGATGCGCCCTGCTTCGCACTGATGATCGCCGATCCGGTGTGCGACAGATTCAACGCCCATTGCATCATCGTCGACTCCCAGGAGCGCGAGGGCGAGAGCGTACTCGACTTTCCCCACGGTACGGAAACAATCGTCAAGGTTTTCCAGACGGGCGTGCCGAGCATCTCCTCCAAACCCGAGCGCTGGTGGACGGGAACGATCTTCCAGGTCGCATCGAAGCGTGAGGTCCAGAGCGAGATCACAGCGCCGTTGACGTATCGTGACCGCACTGTCGGAGTGATGCAGGTTCTGTCATACAAGACGAACGCCTATGACTCGCACGATCTCGATCTGATCATGCTTATCGCGCGTCAGGCAGCGGTTGCCATCGAGAACGCTCGCTTGTTCGACGCGCAGCGAAGCGAGCAGCGTCAGACCGAAGCCGCGGCGGAAATCGCGCGTCTCGCATTGCGCAAAGTCACCGTCGCCCACGCCAGTCACGCCATTCTCAAGATTCTTGACGAGGTTGTTCCATCGAGTGGCAAGGCGATCGGAATCATTACCGGTGATGGCCACACCATATCCTGTGTCGCCGCCAACGGGAGCTGCGCCCAGATGGAAGGAACTCTGGCGCCAGTCGAGCGGAGCGCAGTGCGCGTTGCCTGGGCCAAGGAAGAGCCGACCTTTGTCGAGAATCTTCGCGAGAAAGCGCATATTCCGGAGCGCGTTCCCGAGCAGCCGGCGATCACGATTCCCCTCATCGCCAGCAATCGTCGACTTGGCGTTCTGGTCGTCACGTCGGAGACGCCGCAGCAGCTGCAAGCCGGGCCTCAGGTCGACGCGCTGCTTCGGCTCGCACCCGCCGTCGCGCTGGCGATCGACGTGCTGCTGCTCAGCGAAGACGAACAGCGCATCCACGCTCGCGAGCGGACCCTGGCCGCCGCGCTCGCCACGATGGACCAGCCCGTACTGATCCTCGGCGTCGATGCCAAGGTGCAGTACGCCAACGCTGCTGCCATCAAGGAATATGGCTACGAGACAAATGAAATCTCGGGATTGTCGGTCGACGATTTCGTCGTCCCGACAACGACCACGTCACGGCGCCAGACAATTCCGGCGATGCAGATCGACAAGCCACTTTGGACCGGCGAGCACGTCCACCGCAGAAAGGACGGCAGCGAGTTCCCGGCGGCGGTGACCCTGAGTCACATCCGCGACGGAGCCGACAACATCGTTGGCCTGGTAATCGGCGTCCGAAATCTGACCGAGGAGCAGAAGGTAGCCGATCACCTCGGACGAACCGAGAAGCTGGCAGCCATCGGCGAGCTCGTCGCCGGTGTCGCGCACGAGTTGAACAATCCTCTCACCGGAATTTCCACCTTCGCCCAGCTTCTGCTCGAGGACAAGCTGCAGCGCGAGCAGTTCGAATCGGTGAGTCTGATCAAGCGCGAAGCCGATCGCGCCATCGGCGTCATCCGCGACCTCCTTCTCTTCGCTCGCACGACCGAGGCGCGCGATGTCGTCGTCGACATCAACACCATCGTCAAGCACACGGTTCGTCTGCGGGCACTCGCCTCGCGCTCGAGCGGCATCGAGGTGCACATGCGCCTTGATGAAACGAATCCGCAGGTCCGCGGCGACGAACAGAAGTTGCAGCAAGTCCTGCTCAACCTCCTGGTCAACGCCGAATCGGCGATGGAGGGGGCGCAGCTTCGCCATTTAACCGTCATGACTCAGCGCAAACAGGGCATGGTGCAGATAGTCGTTTCGGATACCGGCCACGGCATGCAACCGGGTGTCGCACAACGCGTATTCGAGCCTTTCTTCACCACCAAGCCGCCTGGGAAGGGAACTGGTCTTGGACTGAGCGTGAGTTACGGAATCATCCAGGCCCACGACGGAGCGATCTCCGTGGAGAGCACTCCCGATATCGGGACCACCTTCACCATCCTTCTCCCGCTCTACACAGAGTCCAAGAAATGACTCGCATCCTGATCGTAGACGACGAGGAGACCATTCGGCTCGCTCTACGCAAGTTTCTGCGCTCGCGCGGCTACGAGGTGGAGGTCGCCGGCTCCGGTGATCAGGCGCTCGAATGTCTCGGACAGGAGTCGTTCTCGCTGATGTTGTGCGACGTTCGCATGCCTGGAATGACCGGTGTCCAGGTTGTGCCCCAGGCAAGAGCACTCGATTCCGACCTCGCCATCATCATGCTGACCGCCGTCAACGACGCGGCGACGGCAACCGAGGTGCTGTCTGCCGGTGCCACCGACTACCTGATGAAGCCGGTCGAGCTGGCTGATTTGCAGCAGGCAGTCGATCGCGCGCTCAACAAGCGCGCCGAGCAGATCGAGCAGCGTCGTCTCGACAAGCTGATTCGCGAGGAAGTCGCGCTGCGCACCGCCGAGCTGGAGCGCGAGAAGGAATCATTGCGACTGATGTCGATCAGCATCGCCGAGACACTGATCAACGCCATGGAAGCCAAGGATCTTTATCTGCGTGGCCACTCCCAGCGAGTCGCGGAGCTGGCCGGACAGCTGGCTGAAGAGCTTGGATTGGACGCAACTATATGCGAGGATTTGCGGGTCGCTGGCCGCCTCCACGATGTTGGCAAGATTGGCATCCGGGAGGCAATTCTTAACAAGCCGGATCGCCTGACGGTCGAGGAATTCGAGCACGTGAAGCGCCACGTGCAGATCGGCCTGGATATCCTTGCTCCCCTCTTTCACATCAAGCAGCCGCTCAAGTACGTCGAGCACCACCACGAGCACTGGGACGGGGCCGGTTACCCCCTCGGTCTGGCCGGAGAAGACATCCCGCTGGGGGCCCGGATCCTTTGCGCCGCGGACACCTTTGACGCGCTGACCTCCAAGCGGGCTTACCGCGAGCCACTTGAGCCGCTGGCTGCTCTCGAGCACCTGCGCATCGACGTTGGAAAGCAGTTCGACCCGTGTGTTTACGATGCCCTCGTTCGCGTCGTCCAGCGCCGTCTTGGTTCACCGGCTACGCTCCCGAAGACAGGCGCGAAAACGGCTTCTTGACGGGACGTGAGGACCGTTGTATTCGGTCTGCGATTGATAGGTGGCTGAACGCACTCACGCACAAGGCACGCGACGTGCAGCGGGCGAAATCAGAAAACCGCGCGCTACTTCAGTGCGAGTGCTGACATTCTATGGGAGGGCAAATGCCGAGCGGTGAATCAGTGGAGCCATTGCGTTTTGCGGACGACGACGACCCGGACGATCTCGGTGGCTTCAGTCGCGGCAAGCGTTCCTACGACGACGATGACGATGAAGACGGCGGCTGGGCGATCAACGAGGATCACAGCGACCGCCTGTGGGACAGCGCTGAAGATGCGGACGAAGATGAAGACGTCGATTCCGATGCGACAGTCGTAAGCGAAGTCGAAGAGGAAGACGAAGAGGAGGAAGAAGATCTCTTTGGCGGCGGTGCGCCGAGAGGCAGAAGAGGTCGTCCCAAGGGATCCGGCAAGAAACAGGAATCTTCTCTGACCGGCGGTGGCTCGAGCAGTTTTGGCCCCGGTACTGGCGGAGGACTCGGCGGATCGATGGGCAGCTCCACCTTTGGGGGCACGTCGTCAACGAGTTCGACTGGCGGCTTCGGCAGCGGCACGTCGACCGGAGGTATGGGCCGACCGAGCTCGATGGGCGCCAGCACTCCGCCCGCCGCCAAATCGGCGAGTAGACCAAGTTCGGCAGGCGGGGCCAAAAAGAAGGCGGCAAAGAAAGCATCCCGGCCAAAGGCCAAAAAGAAGGCAGCCGGACGGAAAAAGACCGCCCGAAAGGCAGGCGGCAAGAAAGGGGGCGCCCGGAAGGCGGGCCGCAAATCCTCGGCGCGGCGGGGAGCCAGCAGCCGCTCGAAAGGCCGGTCCAAGGCCGGCGGACGCAAGCGCGGAGGCTCCAAGAAGCGGTCAAGGCGGTAGGTTTTTTCCGCCCCCGTGCGCAGTTCACCAAGCGCGGTTACTCTCAAGTAGCCGCGCTTTTTGGTTGAATACGCCATAGCCGCAGCTGCGCCCTTCTTGCCGAGTAAAGCCGTAGACATGGCCGCGCTAATTCTTGACTGACCGAAACGAGGCGTGATGCAGGACAACGACGAACGCGACGAACGCGAACCGCCCTGGCGAAAGATTCTTCTGTCCGGCGGAGCACTACTTGGTGTCGCAGCCGCCTACAACGCCTTTGCGCGCAAAGGCGTCGACCAGCTCACTAACCTGATTGGCGGTGAGGAAGGCGGCTTCGAGTGGCGCGACTGGCGAGTCGCGTTCACCAAACGTGGCAACGGTCCACCGATCCTTTTGATTCACGGCATCCACGCCGCTGCCTGGTCCTACGAGTGGCGCAACAACGTCGACGCGCTGGCGCGTACCAACACCGTCTACACTATCGACCTTCTCGGCTTCGGTATGTCCGAGCGGCCGGCGATTCGATACTCGGCGCGGCTCTACATCTCACTCATCTCCGATTTCGTGAGCAGAGTGATCGACGAGCCGACGGTTCTGGTCGCATCCTCACTTTCGGGCGCTTATGCGATCGTGCTTGCTGCGCGCGATCCACATCGCTTTCCGGCAGTGGCGCTCATCGCGCCGTCAGGTCTGGTTCGATTGAACGAGCCGGTTGGAATTGGTGGAGAAGCTGGCCGGCTGGCAGTCGACACGCCGATTGCGGGAACGGCGATGTTCAACGCGCTTGTCTCACGCCCCCAGCTTCGCCGCTATCTGAAGAATGCGTACTCCAACGACGCCCTCGTCACGCGTGAGCTGGTTGATATTTACTACGCCACCTCGCACCAGCGCGGTGCTCGTCACGCGCCTGCTGCGTTCCTGTCCGGTAATCTCAACATCGATGTACGACACGCATTGAGACGTCTCAGCCAGCCAGCGCTGCTGGTGTGGGGAGAGCAGGGATCGATGGCACCCGTCGAAGAATTCCGCGGTTTCCGTGAGATCAAACGGGACTTCGAGATCTCTGTTTTGTCACCTGCCGGCGATCTCCCGCACGACGAGCGAGCAGATGACTTTAATGTTATCCTATCCACATGGCTGAATCGCCTGTCGCTCTCCTCCGCGCCCATGCTCGACACGCTCCCTGGAACGCCCGCGGACTTGCAGCACACGCAACAGCTCTCGTAGACGCAGCCGGAGTCAGACCAACCAACGCATCAGCACGCGCGGCACCAAGCGCGCGGGCGGTTCGGTTCTACGTCGCTACGGGATTGCTCGATCGGCCGGAGGGAACAGGCACGGGAGCGACGTACGGATACCGGCACCTGCTCCAGCTGCTGTCGATCAAGATTCGGCAGCGCGAAGGACAGAGTCTGGAAACCATCCGCAATGAGATGCGCGATCTCACCGGCGATGCACTGGAGCGAAAAATCGCCACCTCACTGGCGCCCGCGTTCAACTTCGGCGCCGACGCAGCTGTCGCCCACGATGACGACATGGCCCTCCGCTGGCATCGGCTGCCCGTCGCCGAGGGCATCGAGCTGCACGTCCGCGAAGACTCTCCCGCTGCGAGAGAGGAAGCGGTAATTGCGATGCGCGAAGCCGTGCGCGCCGCGCTGGGCCGCGCCGACCTCCGCTGAGCCCGGAGAATTCAGCGTCGTTAAACCCACTTTGCAAAGGTCAGGGAAAAGCCATCCGTCGGCGAAGCTAAATCACGTAGCGCGCGGATCGCTCGCCGCGCAGGTGCTCCACCAATGCCCTTTTTGCGGCCCCTGCTTCATCGGGCGACAGCCAGTCGGCGATAGTGTATCGTTTGCCACGCGCTTCGACCGCGATCGCAATGCGACCGCCTCGAGTTACGAGCAGCGCACCCGAGCCGCGCGGCCGGGATAACGGATCGCGCTCGACGAGCTCGAGTGGAAGGTTGTAGACATTCGCCGGATCGCTTGCGGCCATCACCACGAATGCGGCGGATGAATAATCTTCGCTCGCAGCTGCTCTCAGCCATTCCACGGCATCGGGTAGACCGAACTGCGCGCCGCCCAGTCCCTTCACGAAGTATCCACGCCTGACTTCACCGCGAAATTCGAGACGCTTCAGCTCCCGATAGATCGCGCGCCACGAGACCGGTGGTCGCTCCCGCCGCCACCAGTCACGAGAAACGATTCCATATCGCGCGAGCCACTGGCGAGCGATGCGCTCCGCACGTTCTTCCTCAGGCAGCTCCGGACCCATCGTCCCACGCCGCCTCAGTAATGACCATCGCCCAGTCCAGCCGCTCGGCGCAGTACCAGGCTTATCCGGTCTCCTCCATCTTGGCAGTCTCCTCAGATTGGGACGCGTGCGCGTGTACCTCCGATTCGGCGACGGCGTGTAGTCCGCGGGCAGCCAGCTGGTCGGATCGTTGCCCGTTCGCGGAAGCATTGGCTTCCAGCGCGCAACTTCACGCAGCGCTTCGACGGTGTCGTTGGTGACGATGCCCCACGCCACCAGCTCCCGAATCGCTTCGCGCACCGCCAGCATCGTCAGTCCGGTTATCGCCTGAATGTCACCGATAAACGATGCGCCTTCGGCGGTGATCGTCTCTCGTACAACTTGCGCGTTCCCACTCAATACCGGCTCTGCCTCGTCCTTCAGCCAGATCGCGCCGCTCCCCCGCTCGAAGAACCGAACTCGCGCCAACGGAATGGTGCCCGACTCAGGATCATAATTGCCTTCGCCCGCCCAGACCGGCTCCCCGGTGGCAGCGAAGCGGGCCAGAGTCGAGGGATCGTAGCCCCGGATTCGGGCACGCAGATAATCACGATCCCAGGCAGTCGCCGGACGCGCTATACCATATAGTTGTCGCACGACCGTCTCGGCGCCGGCAGCGTTGTCCAGCCGGTCGCGCTCGTCGAGATGCTGCCAGCGCTGCATGAACGCGGCGAAAACGGGCAGCTCGACCGCCTCGATCTGCTTTCTTAGCGCGGCCAGCGCGCGGCGTCGGCCGATCTCGACAACGCGGCGTGAGCACCATTCGACGTCGCGGACCTCGCGACGGAACTTGCCTCGAACGAGTTTCCCCGTTCTCTCCCACTCCACTAATCGCGTCTCGATCCACTCCCGCGCCCAACCGTAACGCGTGTGGACTTCGTCAGCTGTTACAGGTCCCGACAACGTGAGAAATCGCGCCAGAATCTCTCGTGTCGCCACAGAAGCATTTATGACGGCCTGGCGCAGGATCTCCGGCACCACATCGCTGGCATCATGCTCGGTCAATTCAGTAGTTGCGCGCACCCGCTGCAATTGCTCCGCGCCGAAGGCCGACACGTAACGCGAGTAAGTCTCGGTCAGAATGACGCGCCACTCCCGCGCAGACTCTGGCCCAAGCTGGATTGCAACGACCCGTTTGCTGTCCAGCAACTCCGAGAAAGGATCTCCCCGCACACCTTCTTCTTCCGTCGCAATCCGCGCACGTAATTCCTCGACGCGCAAATCACCGGCTCTATCAAGTAGATGCGCTAACTCATCGTCAGTGCGAGCTCGACGGCCAGCCGCGGTCCCTCTTCTTTCCGCCAGCGTCTGCTCAATCGCCTCACGAGTAATGTCGTCGCTTCCCTCGCCCCCCATTACTTCGTCGAGGAGTGAACGATCGATCGACAGCAGCGCCGCTCTCTGCTCCGCGCGCGGAGTGTCGTCGCCGTACAGCCAATCCATCACGAACCCGAACTGCAGGCTCGCCGCAAACGGCGAAGGCACCGCGGTCTGAACCGTGTGGATCCGGATGTTGCCCGACGCGATCTCGGCAAGCGTCTCTTTCAGACCATCCATGTCGAACGCGTCCTGCAGAACCTCGCGGTAGGTCTCGACCAGGATGGGAAAGCTTGGGAACTGCCGCACCACCTGTAGCAGATCGAGTGATTTCAGGCGCTGCAGCCAGAGCGGCATTCGGCGCCGTGGATTCCCACGCGGCAGCAACAGCGCGCGCGCTGCATTCATCCTGAACCGAGCACCGAATAGCGAGGTCGAGCCGACTTCCTCCATCACCAGCTGCTCTGCCTCGGTTCCGGAGAGTCCCAGCAACGATTGCAGCGGCGTCGTCATTCCCAGATCGGGGAGCCGCAGCATGATGCCGTCGTCCGTCGTCTGAACTTGCAGATCCGTATCGTTGATCGCTTCGCGCATTCGCTGAGCGAGTGCCATTCCCCACGGCGCGTTGATCCGTCCACCGAACGCAGCGTGAATGACGATCCGCACTGCGCCGGTCTCGTCCCGGAATTGCTCGATGACGATGTTGCGATCGTCAGGAACTACACCGGTCGCCGCTCGCTGCGCGCCGATGTACTTCACCAGTGAGTTGGCGGTGGAGATGTCGCACCCATATTCGGCAGCGAGCCTTTCTTCATTTGGCGCTTCCGCCAGCTCGCGCCGCAACGCGCCGACGCGATGGCTCAGCATCAGCGACCGCGCCATGTACTCGCCATGCCAGAAGGGCATCCGCGCCGGCGTCCCCGGTGCCGGCGTGACGACCACGCGGTCGTGCTCTATCGCCGCGATCCGCCAGGTCGAAGAGCCGAGCTGAAAGACGTCCCCCATCCTCGACTCGTGCACGAATTCCTCGTCGAGCTCACCAAGCCGGGTGCGATCGGGAAGGTTCACCGTGTACAGGCCACGATCGGGAATCGTACCGCCCGATATCACCGCCGTCATTCGAGCGGCGCGACTGCCAATGAGTCGGTCGTTGACACGATCCCAGGTGATTCGTGGCTCGAGCTCCGCTGCCACATCCGATGGATATTTGCCCGACAACATCTCCAGCACTTCGTCGAAAGCAGATCGTGACAGCCGGTGATAAGGATAGGAGCGGATGACGAGGTCGTAGAGCTCGTCGCTCTTCCAGTCGTCGACCGACACCGCCGCGACTACGATCTGAGCCAACACGTCGAGCGCGTTTTGCACGACGCGCGTCGGCTCGACATCGCCAGCGCGCATCGCCGCCACGATGGCGGCGATTTCGACTGCATCGTCGCGAAATGTCGGTACGAGAATTCCTTTGCTGGCCACACCAAGCGTATGACCCGCCCTCCCGATCCTTTGCAGCGCCGAAGCAACTCGTTTGGGCGACTGCAGCTGGATGACGAGATCCACCGAGCCGATATCGATTCCCAGCTCCAGCGAGCTCGTCGTAACCAGCGCGCGCAATGATCCCGCCTTCAGTCGCTCTTCCAGCGCGAACCTTCGCTCTCTCGCCAGCGAACCGTGATAGGGCAGCGCGATCTCGACATCCGCCAGCCTGTTCACCCGCGCCGCGATCTTCTCCGCCTGCGCCCGGTTGTTGACGAAGACCAGCGTCGTCTTTGATGCCTGGATGTGCTTCAGCACCAGTGGCGCAACCGCCGGCCAGATGCTGCCACCCGCGCTGCCGAGGTCCGCCACCGGCGACTCGATCGCGATTTGCATCTCCTTCGTCATCCCGCAGTCGACGATCGTCACCGGACGGAACGACAGCGAGCCGTTGTTCTTTTCGCACCCGCCCAGAAACCGCGCGACTTCCTCGAGTGGACGCTGCGTCGCAGATAGTCCGATTCTTTGCGGCGCTTTTTCCACTAGTTTCTCCAGTCGCTCCAGCGTCAGTGCCAGGTGAGCCCCGCGCTTGGTGCCGGCTATGGCGTGGATCTCGTCGACGATCACCGCTCGCACTCCGCTGAACATCCCGCGTCCCTTCAGCGTGGTGAGCATGATGTTGAGCGACTCCGGCGTTGTAATCAGAATGTGCGGAGATTTTCGCAGCATTCTCGCGCGCGCCGCCGCCGGAGTGTCGCCGGTGCGAACCGCGACGCGAATTTCCGGGAACTCCTTGCCTTCGGCCCTGAACAGCTCTCGCAATTCTGCCAGCGGCCGATCGAGGTTGCGCTGAATGTCGTTGTTCAGCGCCTTCAGCGGAGAGATATAGAGCAGATGAACGGCGTTCGGCAGCGGCTCCTTCAACCCGCGCGCGATCAACTCGTTCAGCTCCCACAGAAACGCGGCGAGCGTTTTCCCTGTCCCGGTGGGAGCGAGGATGAGCGTATGCTCACCGCTGGCAATCGCCGGCCATCCCTGGCGTTGCGGATCGCTCGCATCGCCGAAAGTCTCCTTGAACCACTTCCGCACCAGTGGATGAAACCGCGCCAGCGGCGAAGGGCTTCGCGTCACATCAGTCTGCGCAATCCGCGTGGCGATCGGGTGCTACAGCACACGACGCAGCTTCTGCGCTCCCCACTCGAGGATCTTTCCGGAAAGTGGACGCTTCCGGAACTCGTCGAGATTGATCTCCTTCGACGACTTTATGTCGTCCATGAACACCGAGTCCATCTGCGCACCGACCTTCCGGTCGAGCGCGACCAGAATCGACTCGTTGTTGAACGAGAGAGACCTGTTGTCGAAGTTCATCGAGCCGATCGACGACCACATTCCGTCGACGACCATGGTCTTGGCGTGCATCATCGTCGGCTGGTACTCGTAGATCTTGACTCCGCCCTCGAGCAGCTTCTCGTAATAGGTGCGGCCGGCATACCACGTTGTCTTGACATCGGTCTTGCTGCTGACCGTCAGAACTCTCACGTCGACTCCACGATGCGCCGCTGCCAGCAGCAGCTGCATGAAATTTTCACCGGGGACGAAGTAGGAGTTCGTGATGTAGAGCGTCCTGCGCGCGCCCGCAATCGACAGCGCCAGAAATCTTTCCGCCGACGTGCTGCCGGTGCTCGGAATGCTGTGCATCAATCCAGCCTGGACGTCGCCGACATCCGCGAACGAGCTCTTTGGAAAGAACATGTCGCCGGTGAGCAATTCCCCGGTCGCTTCTGCCCAGCCGGCCGCAAACGCTGCCTGCAGTGCGCCCACCGTAGGTCCTTCGAAGCGCACGTTCGTCTCGCGCCACTGATCCTCGTGGTGCCCGTCACCCAGCCAGTAGTCAGCGAGCCCGAATCCACCGGTGTAACCGATCTTTCCATCGACGACCACAACCCGCACGTGCGATCGCTGCGCTGCTTTCTGCAGCGTGTACCACCGTAGCGGCCGCAACCAATGCACTTCCACGCCGGCGCGCTTCAGGTTCTGAATCCAGTCACGCTTCAGAGGCTGCGATCCGAAGGCATCGAGCAGTAGCAACACGCGAGCCTTGTGTTGCGCGCGCTCTGCCAGATACTTCGCCATCGTATCGGCAACCCCGCCCGGCTGCGAGTAATACATCTGCACCGTGACGGTCTGCTGCGCTGACGAGATGTCCTTCCATAACTGGGGATAGGTGCCGTTGCCGTTCAGCTCTACCTCGACGTTGTTGCCGGGATCGATGTGCGTCCCGGTGAACAGCTCGATGCTTCGGGCGAACAACGGATCCTCGATGCTCGGCGGGCCATCCCTGTCACCCTCGGCAACTACCGTCCGAACCGGCGTGTCGTGCGTAACCGACAGAATGCCGATCAGCGCCAGAACCACTCCGAATAACACCAGCGCCGCGATTGCGATGTACTTGATCAGTGACATATTCTCTCTGCATGACCTTCGTGGCCCGTCGGCGAACCGCGACGCGTGCTATCGTCCTCGACCGGTCTCTTGAGTCCCTCCCGATTTTCCGATTGAGCGACTCCGCCGAGGATACAGCGATCTCCTTCTCTCCCGAGAGCGGTGGCCGTTGGCGTGTATTGCCAAGTCCTGGTGACCGGCTGCCAGGCACCTTCGACCAGGACGTCTACATCGAGCTCCTCCACCGCTACCACGAAGCAGGCGCCCCCGAAGATGGCGTCATCAGCTTTACGCTCCATGCTTTTCTGCGCTCGATCGGACGGCGCGTCGATGGCAGGACGTACGAGCAGCTACGCTCGGCGTTGACGCGACTCGAGAGAACGACTCTCGAATCGAGCGGAGTGTACGTTGCAGCCAGGGAAGCACAGCCGCTAGAAGGACGCTTTACCATTCTCTCCTCGGTCTCCATCGCTCGCCGGCGATTGGCCGAGCGAGAGCAATTCACACTGTTCCCGGTACTCGCGGCATCGGAACCGGGTGACGCACGCGTCACTATCGGTCCGGTCATTCGCGCCAACATTGCGGCTGGACACACCGTGACGCTCTCCGCCACCCATTACATGTCACTCACCAACCCCGTCGCCAGAAGACTATACCGCCTGCTCGAAGTGGCGAGAGAAGAAGGAATGGTCACTTGGCGAGTACCCCTCGCATCTCTCGCCGAGCAGCTTCCACTCACCCAGCGGTATCCATCCCATTTGCAACGAGTGCTCCAGCCCGCCCACGAGATGCTTTTGGCCGCCGGACTCCTCCGCGATGCCAGTTTTCGGCAGCTGAACCGGGATTGGCTTGTAGATTACGTTCTCGCTTCCAGGGCTGCTTAGGCTTGTTCCAATGGTGTCCTTTGTGCGTCATTCAGGAACACTCGCCGCCTTGAGGGCGTATTTATTACGTTAACCCAGCCCTCAATACGTTTCGAGCGGGTTTGACGCGCGCTCTTCTCCTTTACCTAGACCGTATGTCTCGATCCAGAAAAAGTCTGCTCTTCGGCCTCACTTTGATTCCGCTAATGGTCGGAGGCTTCGTATTTCAGCAACGCGAAAGCCAACAAGGCGCTCGCCTGCTCGACCAGGTCCTGAACATCGTCTCCACCCGCTTCGTCGATACCGTCGACGCCGCAACCCTCTACGAGAAGGCTGCCCGGGGCCTGGTCCACGAGCTCAACGACCCATATAGCGTTCTGCTTTCGCCGAAGGAGCTGTCGACCTTCAACGCGCAGACCAACGGTCGCTACGCCGGCATCGGAATGGAGATCGCCGAGACCCAGGGCTCCATCACCGTCCAACGCGTCTTTCCGCACACGCCGGCCGAGGCAGCAGGAGTACAGGAAGGCGATCGCATCAACTTCATCGACACCACCAACATCCGCGGTTGGACAGTTTCCCAGACCTCCGATGCGCTGAAGGGAAATCCCGGCAGCAGAGTTCTGGTGAAATTCTCCCGTCCCGGCGTTCCCGAGCTGATTCCGATCACGTTCACCCGTGCGGTGATCAACATCCCGGCCGTCCCCTATGCCATCATGCTCGACGGCAAGATCGGCTACGTCCCGCTGCTCCAGTTCAACGAGAGCGCGCGCGATGAACTCGAGAACTCCGTCACACGGCTGTCACGCCAGGGCGCCAAGGGCATAATCATCGACCTTCGCGGCAATCCCGGCGGCATTCTCGACCAGTCGCTGAGCGTCAGCAACCTGTTCCTCAAGAAGGGACAGCAGATATCGAGCATCCGCGCTCGCAACGGTGAGAATCAGACATTCGTCGCCACCGATGATCCGGTCGCACCGACGATTCCGCTCGTTCTGCTCACCGATGGCAGAAGCGCGTCCGCTTCCGAGATCGTCGCCGGCGCTTTGCAGGATCACGACCGCGCGTTGATCGTGGGAACGACCTCGTTCGGTAAGGGGCTCGTTCAGTCGGTCTTCCCGCTGGAAGGCGGCTACGCCCTCAAGATGACGACTGCAAAATGGTACACGCCCAACGGCCGCTCGATTCAGAAGGAGCGCAAGCTGTTGCCGAACGGCGACTTCGTCGAAGTGATGCCCGACTCACTGGAAACCGACTCCGTGCGGCGCTCGCGCCCTGCGTTCAGGTCGGACGCTGGTCGAGTCGTCTACGGTGGCGGCGCCATCACGCCTGATATCATCGTCCGCCCCGACACTTTGACCACCGCCGAGCAGAAAGTCTTCAACGCTTTTGCTCCGAAGACTGCTGATGTAAGAGCGACGTTGATGGACTACTCGCTCGAGCTGAAGAAAACGGTGCGCCCCGATTTCACCGTCCCGTCGGCATGGCGCGAAGAGTTCTATCGCCGTCTCGAGGCCAAGGGTGTCACCATCGATCACACCCAGTACGAGCAGGCCGGTTCCGAGATCGATCGACTCCTCGGCAACACAGTCGCCCGACTGGCGTTTGGTGATTCAACCGCCAAGCGTCGCAGTGTCCCTGAAGACAATCAGCTGGTGCACGCAATCGACGTTCTCAAGCAAAGCACTTCGCAGAAGGATCTCTTCGCAATTGCCCAACGTGAGCAAGTCGCCACCGCCGCGTCTCACAAGTAGGACGAGCAGTCCCACGCAGGAATAGGTAGCCGTACACAGAGAAAAGCCCTGCTCTCGCCAGAGCAGGGCTTTTCTCATAATATCCCGTGTACACCTCGGGAGGCCTTCGCAAATGGCTGGACTCGTTGCACTCGCAATCGTCGTTGTCCTCGGCATTTTCATCGCGACAAAGTCTTTCAAGGTCGTCGGACAGGCCGAGGTGATGGTGATTGAGCGATTGGGCCGTTTTCATCGACTGGCACGGTCAGGTTTTAATGTGCTCATTCCATTTCTCGAGCTGCCCCGAACGATCGATGTTCGATACTTCGAGAGCGACGTCGGCGGTGTCAAGCGGATTACTTCCGGACATACCGCCCGCATCGACTTGCGCGAGCAAGTTCTGAACTTCCCTAGTCAGCCTGTAATCACCAAGGACAACGTCACAATCGACATCGATGCCGTTGTCTACTACCGCGTCGCTGATCCGCAAAAAGCGACCTATTCGGTACAGAATCTACCCTACGCGCTCGAGACGCTCACGCGGACGACTCTTCGCAATATCGTTGGTGAGATGGAGCTTGATGCTACCCTTGGCAGCCGCGACGTAATCAACAAGCGCATGCGTGAAGTAATCGAGGAAGCGTCGATCGGGTGGGGCGTAGATGTAACTCGCGTCGAGCTTCAGGCGATCGAACCACCTCGTGACATTCAGCAATCGATGGAGCTCCAGATGCGCGCCGAGCGCGAGCGCCGCGCCGCCGTAACCAACGCGGAGGCAGGAAAGAGGGCTGCCATCCTCGAGGCAGAAGGGGTGCGCGAGTCGCAGGTTCGCCGAGCCGAAGGTGAGCGCGATGCCGCCGTCCTCAGAGCCAAGGGCCTCGCAGAGGCACGGCTCGCCATGGCGGAAGCCGAAGCCGCGGCGATTGAAAAAATTGGCAGCGCGCTGCCGGAAGGACAGGCGGCGATGTATCTGCTCGGAATGAAATATCTCGAGGCATTACCGACGCTCGCCCAGGGGAAGAACTCGACGATTTTCCTTCCCGCTGAAGCCGCCGGCGTAATGGGAGCTATTGGCGGTCTTCGCGAGCTGGTGAACAAGACCGCTCCTTCCGGGGATCTGGTTACGCCTGCTGCACCAACGCGACCTCCGAAGTCCCAGAGCTAGTCTTGGCTGCGATCACGCAGACCCGTGCCGAGAAAATCGCCCGCGCGCACGCTTGTCCGCACTGCGGCGAATACAGCTTCAAGAAGTTGAAAGTCGCCCGTGCCAGCAAAGCGCATCAACAAACGCTGGGCGAAATGTGGCA
>JBKPDS010000220.1:0-4785 GCA_046727995.1 Gemmatimonadota bacterium | reverse complement strand
CAGCAACTTCATTATACCGCAATATCCGCCAGGACCCCGCGGAGTCAAGCTGGAGAAGCTTAAGGCCAGAGAAATGCCCGTGAGCGCTTTCTCCGGCCTGGTAAGCGTCGGGTTGCTGATCTAGTACCGATAGAAGTCGGGTTTGTAAGGTCCCTCGACCGGGACACCAAGGTAATCAGCCTGCTCCTTCGACAACTTCGTCAGTCGGACTCCGAGCTTGTCGAGGTGAAGCCGCGCCACGCGCTCGTCGAGATGCTTGGGCAGCGTGTACACCCTGCACTCGTACGCATCGCAGTTGGCGTGCAGCTCGATCTGCGCCATCACCTGGTTGGTGAAGCTGGCAGACATGACGAAGCTCGGATGCCCGGTAGCGCAACCGAGGTTGAGCAGACGGCCCTCGGCAAGAATCATCACGCTGTGTCCGTCGGGAAACACGTACTCGTCGTACTGCGGCTTGATCTGGATTCGCTTGATGCCCTTGAATCTCTTCAAGCCAGCCATGTCGATCTCGTTGTCGAAATGGCCGATGTTGCCGACGATCGCCTTGTCCTTCATCTGTGCCATGTGGTCGACGGTGATGATGTCCCTGTTACCAGTCGCGGTAACGAAGATGTCGCCCGTCTTCACCACGTCTTCGAGCGTCGCTACCTGATATCCTTCCATCGCCGCCTGCAGCGCGCAGATGGGATCGATCTCGGTGATGATTACGCGCGCACCCTGTCCCTTGAGCGCCTGCGCGCAGCGTTTGCCGACGTCGCCGTAGCCGCAGATGACGGCGACTTTTCCGGCGAGCATCACGTCCGATGCCCGGAGAATGCCGTCCGTCAGCGAGTGACGGCAGCCGTAAAGGTTGTCGAACTTCGACTTCGTTACCGAATCGTTGACGTTGATGGCGGGGAAGAGAAGCGTCCCGGCCTCCATCATCTGGTAGAGTCGGTGCACACCGGTTGTGGTCTCCTCAGAGACTCCGCGCAGGTCCTTGGACATGCGGGTCCAGCGCTGCGGATCCTTTTTGAGCTCGCGGCGCAGCAGGTTGAGGATGACGCCGTATTCCTCTGGGTCCTTGCCGGGATCGAAATCCGGAACGCGGCCGGCCTTCTCGAACTCCACTCCCTTGTGGACGAGGAGCGTGGCGTCACCGCCATCGTCGAGCAGAAGATTCGGTCCCGAGCCATCGGGCCAAACCAGCGCCTGGTCGGTGCACCACCAGTACTCCTCGAGAGTCTCGCCTTTCCAGGCGAAAACCGGAGTGCCCTGCGGATCACTTACCGTACCGTTTCTGCCGACGACCACCGCGGCGGCGGCGTGATCCTGCGTCGAGAAGATGTTGCAGGAGACCCAGCGAACATCGGCCCCGAGTTGTGTCAGCGTCTCGATCAGCACCGCTGTCTGCACCGTCATGTGCAGCGAGCCCATGATCTTCGCGCCAGCCAGCGGCTGCTTTCCCTTGTACTCCGCGCGCAGCGCCATCAGCCCCGGCATTTCGTGTTCGGCGAGACGGATTTCATTGCGACCGAACTCGGCGAGCTCGAGGTCCTTCACCTTGTAAGGCTCTCGGCCGGCTTCGATCGCGGCGGTGAATGAATTCATCGGTTCTGTAATCGTGCCCACTCTGCGCTCCATGGAAGTCTGCGTTTAAACTCGATCACGCGGTTTTCATCAGCGGAACCGCATCCGCTTTCTTACGTCCGCCGCCGGCGATTGCGGCTGCACTCCTTTTGCCCGTTGCCGCAAAAAGAATCGGTCCCTTCGCGTCGGGATCGGGCGGCAGCGGGTTGTAGCGAAAGCTTTGCAGGCCTGCCGCATCCATCCAGCCTGACAGTGTAGCGCGGTCAAAACCCTGCCAGAGATGTCCCATGGTCTGCCGCAGATCCTGTCTGTCGTGCGGCATCATGTCGAGCACCAGCAGCCGACCGCCCGGCTTGAGGACGCGAGCTGCTTCGGCAATGACACGGATCGGCTCCGCTGCGTAGTGCAAAACCAGAAAGAGAAGTGCGACATCTACCTCTCCGTCGCCAATCGGCAAAGACTCGAGGCGTCCATTTCGGATGTCGACATTCTCGACTCCGTGCAACCGCTTCCTGGCGGCGGAAAGCATCGCGCTCGACTCGTCGACTGCAATCACGCGCGCGACGAACGGCGCCAGTGACTGGGTGACGGCACCGGTGCCGCAGCCGAGATCGGCGACCGTCCAGCTCTCGTCGAGCAGTCCGAGCAGGGCGATGTCGGCGCGTCGGCCGAAAAGCTCCAGCCGCATCCGATCCCACTGGCCGGCCGACGTCGAAAAGAACTGCTGCGATCGGGTACTGCGCTCGGCGATCACTGCCTGGGTTCTTCGGGCGTCGTGCTCGGCGGCGTTGGTGTGCATCACTTCGTCCCGCACGATGCTCCACAACCGACGGCTGGCCGGATCCAGCGACGAAGAAGCAAACCGGTAGTACCGACTGGTTCCCTCGGCCCGTGCGTCTACCCAACCTTCTGCGCTCAACATTTTGAGGTGTCGGCTGACTGTCGATTGCGGCAGCTGCAGAATGGATGTCATTTCGTTCACCGTGAGCTCGTTGCGCTCGAGGGCGACCAGGAGCCTGCTCCTCGTCGGATCGGCGAGGGCGGTCATTTGTCCAAACAGGGCAGGCGCGCTCATACTATCCATCCGTTCATCCGGATTAAAGGTTATAAGGTTCCCGCGCTGAAGTCAATACCGCCAGCGCGCACGGTTTGCCCTTAAACGGCCGCTGGGCCGATATTACAGCTGTCCTGGCGTTCATCCCCGCCGTATGGAGTTCCCGATGAACTTTGAAAAGAGCCTTCGTCGCCTCGACGAGATCATGGCCGAGCTCGAGGGCGAACAGGTTGGCCTCGACGCGTCGCTGAAACTGTTCGAGGAAGGGATCGAGCTACTCCGACAGGCGTCTGCGGAGCTGGACAGGGCCGAAACGAAGGTGCAACTCCTCCTCGAGAGGTCCGAAGGCGGCTTCGAATTGCGGGAGATGGATCTCTGAAGAAGTGACTCACGCCGAACCCATTGCAGGAACAAGGCGCGCGGATCCATTCGCTGCTGATCGACAAGCGATCGAGCTTCGGCTCGAAGAAATCTGCGAAGTCTATCTCTCCGGTTTCCCGGCCAACGTTTCGTCGGCGATCCAGTATGGTCTGAAAAGTCCTGGGAAGCGGTTGCGACCGCTCCTGCTTCTCTTCGCTTACCGCGCCGCCGGCGGCAACAGCGACGCGACGCTCCTCGCGTGTGCCCCAGAGATCATTCACTCGTACTCGTTGATGCACGATGACCTGCCGTGCATGGACGATGACGACATGCGCCGCGGCAGACCGACTGTTCACAAGATTTACGGATCCCGGGTCGCCATTCTCGGCGGAGTGGCAATGATACCGCTGGCAGCGCTCGTTGCCGGTGATGCAGTCCGACAAATGGACTTGCCGGATAATACAGAGCAGTCGATAGTCCGAACGCTGCTCGACGCTGGTGGCCCCGACGGCATGATCGGCGGTCAGCAGCGCGACCTGGCTGGAGAAGGGTTAGCGCTCCCGCTCGATGAGCGCGAAGCCATCCACTCTGCAAAGACGGGCGCGCTGATTGTGGGATCGATCAGGATGGGCGCATTGGCCGCGAGGGCGAGCGATGCCGCGATCACCGCGCTGGAACGCTATGGCCGGGACGTCGGGCTCGCATTCCAGATCATGGACGACGTTCTCGACGTGACTTCGACCAGCGGCGCGCTTGGGAAAACGACGGGGCGCGACGTCGCGCTGGGGAAGAGCACCTACCCGGCGTTGCTCGGCGTCGACGGTGCGCGCCAACGCGCACAGGCCCTGATTGCCGATGGCCTGGACTGCTTGCGGGAGCACGGACTGCTGACGCAGGAGCTGTCACAAGTCGCTAATTTCATGGTAACCCGCACGTCCTGAATCCCGTTTAAAAATGTCCATCCTCGATCGAATTCACTCGCCGACGGATCTCAAGTCGATGACCCGTGACGAGCTGCGCGCCGTCTCCGAAGAGATGCGCGTGCGCCTCATCGAGATCTGCTCGCGCACTGGCGGGCATATCGGTGCCGGCCTTGGTGTCGTCGAGCTGACGGTTGCATTGCACGCCGTTTTCGACACGCCGAAGGACAAGATCGTGTGGGACGTCGGTCACCAGGGGTATCCGCACAAGTTTCTCACCGGACGCGCCGACAAATTCGAAACGTTGCGTCAGGAAAACGGCTTGTCGGGGTTCCTCAAGCGTAGCGAGAGTGAGTACGACGCATTCGGCGCCGGACACGCGGGCACTGCGATTTCCGCCGGGTACGGGATGGCCGTTGCTCGCGATCTGAACGGTCAGGATTTCAAGGTCGTATCGATCCTCGGTGATGGCGCGCTCACCTGCGGCCTAGCGTACGAGGGTCTGAACAACGCGGGCGCCTCGGAGCGCGACTTCATCGTCATTCTGAACGACAATGAGATGTCGATCGCGCCCAACGTCGGTGCGATGTCGAAGTATCTCACCTCGATCCAGCGCAACCCGCTCTACAATCGCGTTCGGTCCGCGATTGGGAGTGTTGTCGACTCGGCACCGGGACCGCTCTCCGGAGTAGCGACTCTTGTGAGAAAATGGGAAGAGAGCATGAAATCCTTTCTTACTCCCGGAGTGCTGTTCGAGGAGCTCGGCTTTCGCTATTTCGGTCCTATTGATGGGCATGACATCGATGTCTTGATGGACACGCTTGGCGCCGTGCGGGACATGAATGGCCCCCGTCTCATTCACTGCATCACGCAAAAAGGGAA
>JBKPDS010000219.1:0-21885 GCA_046727995.1 Gemmatimonadota bacterium | reverse complement strand
GCGACGCAGTGGTAGAGAACGTCATCCGGCTCAATCTGGCGGAAGTGTGGATGGGTCTGGGCAGTCTCGAGAGCGCCGATGAATGCTGCGCCGAAGCTCTCGATCAGGCGCAGCGGCGCGGCGACCACTTGACCGCGGCGGGCGCGCTCAAGATTCGCGCGGCGATCGAACGCCAGCGTGGCGCGCTCGACAAGAGCATTGCGACACTCCGCATCGCGATCTATGAGGCGGAAGAATCGGAAGACCGGCTTCTCCACGCCGAGATGCTGCGCGAGCTCGGCGAGATTTCCCGCGCGGTTGGTAACGCCGGCGCGGCACGCTCGGCGCTGCGTGAGGCGGTCGAGTCCTATGAGACAATCGGGGCAAGCCAGGAGCTAGCCGAAGTCCAGGCGCAGCTGCACCGCCTCCACAACTGACGAGCTCCGCAGTGTAGCAGGGTCGCCAGCTCCAGCGCCCCCGGGTTGCTGGTGGAACACTCTCTCGTCCTTGTAGCGCTGCCGGAGCCTATCCGTCGCGACACCGTGCGACGAGCCGCCCTCCGGAGTGGCAGCCGTCATGACGAAAAGCAGGCCCACAATTGAACTGAGGGCGGTGGAGTCGTCCGCCGTCCGAGCTCACATCGATCGCGCCAAACACGCCGAGCGGGAAGGACGCTGGGCGGATGCCTGCGCCAGTTACGAGGCCCTCGTCAGGGATCCTGACGCCAACCCCGAAACACGCCTCGCCGCTCTGCGCTGGTTAGGGCGCGCTTACCTCGAACAAGGAAATCGGGGCGCTGCGCTGGATGTGCTCGAGGCCGCCGTCGCATCTGCCGACGTGATCGGATCTCCGCCAGCGGTCGCCAAGGCGCTAAACGTCGTCGGCATCGTCTATCAGGTCGGCGGGCAGCTCGATCACGCCGCCGCGATCTATACGGCAGCGCGTGCCAAGGCGGAGCACGCCGGCGACGGCGCTCTCATCGCCATGATCGATCAGAATCTGGGCACGGTGGCGATGATCCGTGGAGATCTTCGTGCCGCTCTCGAAGCGTTTCGACTGAGTCACCTCGGATACCAGACGCTCGGCATGCGCAATCACGAAGCGCAGGTCCTCAACAACATCGCCCTCGCCTACATGGAACTCGGCGAGCTAGCCGACGCTGAGACGTCTTACAACCTTGCCGCCGAGGCTTTCGAGGAAGAAGGCGATCGCGCGCGTCAGCTCGATCTCGCCGTGAATAAGGTTCAACTCTATATCGCCGCGAGACGCTTCGACGAAGCGCTCGCCCAATGCGAAAAATTGCTGGCCATGCCTGCTGACGACGCTGCCCCGTGGCGAGGCGAAGTATTCCGTCACGTCGGCGTTATCGCCCGCGAGCGGAGCGACTTCGTGCACGCGTCCGAGAACCTGTTGAAGGCGGAACGGCACGCGCTCGAGAGCGGAGATCTGCTGCTCCGCGCGGACGTGTCCGAGCAGCTCGCCGAGGTTTACTGGGCGCAGAAGAGACACCGCGAAATGTTGCAGTGCCTGAACGAGGCGCATTCGCTTTACTCGCAGCTGAAGGCCCAGCATCGCGTCGCCCAGGTCGAGAAAAGAAACGGAGCGCTCGAAGCCAGATTCCTGGAGCTGGCGAAGCATTGGGGTGACTCGATCGAAAGCAAAGACCGCTACACCCAGGGCCACTGCGAGCGCGTCGCCTTCTTCGCCTGCGTACTTGCCGACAGCGCCGGCTTCAATGGCCGGTCCCTCTTCTGGTTCCGCATCGGCGCGCTGCTGCACGACATCGGCAAAATCATTGTTCCAACAGAAGTCCTCAACAAACCCGGCAAGCTCACCGAGGAAGAATGGGCGATCATGAGGCGTCACCCGGAAGCCGGGCTCGAGCTTGTCGCCGACATCGATTTCCCGGGCGACATCACGGCGATCATCAGAAACCACCACGAGCGCTGGGATGGAACCGGCTACCCCGATCGTTTGAAAGGCGAGGACATTCCTCTTGCCGCCCGCATTCTATGTGTCGCCGACGTTTATGACGCGCTGACGACGACTCGATCGTACCGTCCGGGGCTGACCCACGCCCGTGCCGCGGAGATCATGAGATCATCGGCTGGGCAGTTCGACCCCGAGTTACTGGAGATCTTTCTTGAGTGGGCAGAAACGGCCGACATCCCGGGCAGGCCAACGCCGCAACGGCTGGCGATCTTTGCGTCCAGTGCTACGGCTTGAGTTCCGAAGAAACCCCGTTAAAGAAACGTTTCTTTTTGTAAAAGAACGTTGTATCAAAATAGATGCATGATCGGGCACTTAACGCGTAAACCTCTGTAGGATCGTGACTTAGGATGAGGCACGGCCCATGCCACGCATGAGCTTCGAACTAAAGTCTCGTACGGAGGTTCACGATGTTAGGTCACCGTGTTTTTCGGTACCTGGCGGTTGCGAGCGCCATTGCTGGTCTCGCGTGCGGAGACTACACTGGCCCCACAAGTCCGTCCCAACAGAAGGTCGTTAATCCGACATCAAACGTCGGCGCTTCATTTTCACGGTACATTCTGATCTCCGGCGTGTGGGTTTGCGTCGAAGGCTGCGAAGACAGATAGCTTCACTCTGAAGTAGACTCACCCGACTCACGCTCGAGGACACGGAATGAAAAGATCGACAGTCTCGCGATCATGACGCAGACTGATTCCGGGGGGTCGCGTCGCCTCGTCGAGCAGGCGCGCGATGCGGAACGTCGTGGTGATACGGCACGGTCACTCCGTCTTTACGACGCTGCGATCGAGGCCCTGGAGCGTGAGCAGGACCTGGCCGTACTCGCCGACGCGTTGAGGTGGAAGGGCACCCTGCATCGAGAGCAGGGTGAGACCGAGGCTGCCTATCAGTGCTACCACCAGAGCCTGATCGAGGCCGAGAGATGCGGCTCGATCAGCGCCAAAGCGCACGGACTGAACTGCCTTGCCATCATCGCCCAGCGCCGTGGCAACCTTGCCGAGAGCGAGAAGTTGTACGCCCAGGCGGCTGATTTCGCCGGCCGGATCGGCGACGTTCGACTCCTGGGAATGATCGAGCAAAACCGCGGCGTCCTCCTCAACATGCGTGGAAATTTTGTCGCCGCCGAAGCGCGCTACTCAAGCAGCCTGCGTGAATTCGAGCACGAGCACGACGATGAGGCCGTCTCCTGGGTGCTGAACAATCTCGGGATGCTCTACACGAAGCTTGGCCACTATCAGCGCGCGATCGAAACTTTCGAACGGGCACTGCGAATCGCGAAATCCCGTAACGACTCTCTTGTCGAGAACGTCCTCACGCTCAATCTCGCCCTGGTGTGGGTGGCAAGCGGAAAACTCGACGAGGCTGAGAAAGCGTGCATCGCCTCGCTGCAAAGTGCGCAGGCGAGGGGTGATCAGCTTACCATCGCGGAAGCGCTGAAATGCCGCGCCCGGATCGAGCGCGAGCGCGGGGCGTTTGAGGCCAGCATCGCCACGCTGCGAATTGGAATCTTCGAAGCGGAAGGCCTCGAGGACCGACTGCTCCAGGCGGAGCTGCTTCGGGAGTTCGGACAGACGTCGAGAGCGCTCGGTAACGCTGCCGACGCGCGGCTCGCCTGGCAGGAGGCAGCCGAGTCGTTCGAGGGCGTGGGTGCCCAGTACGAGGCTGCCGAAATCAACGCGTTGCTCGCCTCGCTTCCCGAGTAACGCGCCCCCACAAACTGTCAAACCTCCGAGCACAAGCAAACACCGCGTAAGTGCTGGAAAACGGGTGACTTGGCTCCCCCGTTCCTCGTCTCCTAGGTAAGCCCAGAGACGCAATTTGGGCCCGAAATCGCTCGACTAACTCACTTTCCCCGCGCGGATGGGCTCGACCTTCGCGCGATAAAGGAATGGTGTACTATTTCAGCCCGATTGCAGCACGCGTCGGCGGACAGCTGGGACGCTCACGTCATCGGCGAGAGCGCAGCCATCCGCGAGGTCATTGCAGTAGCGACTCAGGTAGCCGCAAGCCGTAGCGTCACCGTTCTGCTGGTCGGCGAGACTGGCACCGGCAAAGAGCTTTTTGCGCGGGGCATCCACGCCGCCAGCGCTCGTGCCGCGGAGCCGTTCGTGGCGATCAACTGCGCTGCGATTCCCGAAACCCTTCTCGAAAGCGAGCTTTTCGGACACGAACCGGGCGCCTTCACGGATGCGCGCGCGCTGAAGCGCGGCCTCTTCGAGGTCGCCGGATCCGGGACCGTTTTTCTCGACGAAGTGGCTGAGCTTCCATTAAAGCTTCAGGCCAAGCTTCTGCGGGTCGTGGAAGACAGACGTTTCCGCCGTCTGGGAGGTTCTGAAGAACGCGCTCTTGACGCCCGGATCGTTGCGGGGACAAACTCGTCACTGGAGACGGCGGTGACGGATAATCGTTTCCGAGCCGATCTCTTCTATCGATTGAACGTTGCACGGCTCGAGCTTCCAGCGCTTCGCGAGCGGGAGGGCGACATTCCGATCCTCGCCAACTACTTTGTGAAGCGGCACGCGGAAAGCGAGGGCAGGGAGAATCTGCATTTGGGTCAGGATTCGATCAGCGCTCTGGAAAGACACCGCTGGCCAGGCAACATCCGCGAGCTGAAGAACGTCATCGAGCGCGCGGTCGTCGTCTGCACTGGCGACGTCATCCAGCCGCACCACCTGTCCCTGCAGCGGCGCTCGTACATTCCGCTGGTCGAAAGTCCCACTGGCGGCGTGATCCGCATCCCGGCGGAGGGGAAATCCCTCCAGGCGATCGTCGACGAGGCCATCCACACCACCATCGGGCTGACCGGCGGCAACCTCAGCGCCGCAGCGCGAATACTGGGAATCTCCCGTCCGACGCTGACAAGAAAACTCCGCGACGAAGGCTCGGTCCGGCGCACCATCCTGGCATCGTCATGACGCCGAATTCCACTTCTCGTACCAACGAGGTGGAATCGCAGGTTGAATCGCACGCAATAAGAGCACTCATAGACGAAGCGAAGCTGGCTGAGCGGGAAGGGCGCTGGGGCGAGGCGGCAGCCCGCTACGAGGGACTGGTCAGAAATCCGTTCGCCGGCGACGATGATCGGCTCTCTGCCTTGCGCTGGCTCGGCAGAGTGTACCTGGAGCAAGGCAATCGCGGCGCGGCAATGGATGTCCTCGAAGCAGCGGTTGCAGCGGCGACACAAGCTGGCTCTCAATCAGCAATCGCCCAGGCTCTGAATGTCGTCGCCATCGTCCATCAAACCGGCGGAGATCTCGATCTCGCCGAGTCGATGTATACCGAGGCCCGCATCACCGCCCAGTCGATCAGCGACGCTGAAGCACTGGCGATGATCGACCAGAACCTTGGCACCGTCGCCAGCATTCGTGGCGACGTCCGCCGCGCCCTCGAAGCGTTCCATCTCAGTCTCGACGGCTACCGCGCACTGGGTATGAAGGATCAGGCGGCGCAGGTCCTCAACAACATCGGCCTCGCCTACAGCGATCTCGGTGAGCTCGATCGAGCTGCAGCAGCATATGCCGAGGCCGAGCAAGCGTTCGGCGAAGAGCAGGATCGCACCAACAAGCTCAACGTCGCCCTCAATCAGGTGCAGTTGTGCATCGCCACTGAGCGGTTTGAAGAAGCGGAATCGCGGATCGAGCCCCTGCTCTCGCTGACCGGGGACATCGCTCCCTCATGGCGTGGTGAGGTTTTCCGCCACGTCGGGGTGATCGCCAGGGAGCGCGGCGACTACATGCGCGCCGCCGAGTATCTCGGCCGTGCCTGCGAGTGCGCCAACGAGGCGGAGGATTTGCTGCTCAAGGCCGATGTCACCGAACAGCTGGCCGAGCTGTATTGGACGCAGAAGCGCCACCGCGACATGCTGGCGAACCTCAATCAGTCGCACGCACTTTATTCGCGTCTCAAGGCGCAGCACCGAGTCGCCCAGGTCGAACGCCGTAATGCGGCGCTCGAGGCGCGGTTTCTGGAGATGGCGCACCACTGGGGCGATTCCATCGAGAGCAAAGATCATTACACTCAGGGCCATTGCCAGCGAGTCGCCTTCTTTGCTTGTCTTCTCGCCGACAGCACCGGCATGGATTCGAAGTCCCTCTTCTGGTTCAGGCTCGGCGCCCTCCTCCACGACATCGGGAAGATCATCGTACCCACCGAGGTTCTGAACAAAGCGGGAAATCTTTCCGACGAAGAGTGGGCGATCATGAAACGCCATCCTGAGGCGGGGTTGGAGCTGGTGGCGGACATCGACTTCCCCGGCGACGTGCGCGCCATCATCCGCAACCACCACGAGCGCTGGGACGGACACGGATATCCCGATGGACTCAAGGGAGAAGAGATTCCACTCGCGGCTCGGATATTGTGCGTTGCTGACGTTTACGATGCGCTGACGACGGCGCGCTCGTATCGCGACAGCTTGTCGCACACCCGCGCGGCGCAGGTAATGCGCGCGTCCAAAGGCCAGTTTGATCCGCACCTGCTCGAGGTGTTTCTCGACTGGGCAACAGCGGCCAACGTTCCGGGCCACCACACGCCGCAGGGCCTGGCTGCCTTCTCCATAGGAAACACTGGATGACGCTTGAAAGACGGCTTTACTCGATCACGCTGTCGACGATTCTCTTTCTCGGCGCGTGTTCGAGCGAGAGACGTGTGGGCGGCACCATCGTGCTGTCGTCGGCTGCTGACGCCGATGTTCTTTTCCCGCCACTGACGATTACGATCATCGGTAAGCAGGTCACCGACCAGATTTTCGACAACCTGGCGGACATTGGACCAGCGCTCAACACGGTCGGCGACGCCGGATTCACTCCGCGGCTCGCCGATCGGTGGCGCTGGGCTCCCGACTCGTCGTACGTCGCCTTCCACATCAATCCGAACGCGAAGTGGCACGACGGCGCTCCTGTGGGCGCAAGTGATGTGCGATTCACCTTCAACCTGGTGAAGGACACGACGCTGGCATCACCAGCTTCGTCCAATCTGGACAACGTCGACTCCGTCACTGTTCCTGATTCGCTGACGGCCGTCGTCTGGTTTCACCAGCGAACGCAGGACGCGTTCTACAAAGCGGCGACGCCGGTCGTGATTCTTCCCGAGCATCTCCTGGCGAAAACGCCTCCCGCATCCCTGCACGAAAGTGCCTTTGCCAAAGCTCCGATTGGCAGCGGAAGATTCAGGTTCGGCGAGTGGCAGCGCGGGGCGAGAATCGTTCTCCAGGCTGATACGGCCAACTATCGAGGCAGGCCACAGGCTGATCGAGCGATTTGGCTGATCGCTTCCGACTATACCGCCGCCTCACTTCGCTTCCTGAATGGGACGGCGGATTTTCTCGACGTTGTGCGGCCGGAGCTGGTTCCGCAGGTGAAAGCGAAAGGGTTGAACGTCATCGCCTCACCCGGCAGCCTCGATTACGGCTACGTCGCATTCAACCTGCGCAATCCCGCGAACGCAGCCCCGAGCCCCGTCTTCGGCGATCGCGAGACGCGCCGCGCGCTGGTGATGGCGGTTGATAGAGCAGCCATCGTGCGCAGCGTCTTCGACACGCTTGGATTTGTCGCGCACGGACCGGCGACGCGGATTCTCACCACGTCCGACACGACCATCGGTATTCCGTATGATCCGGTCGCGGCGGCGCGCACCCTCGACTCGCTTGGCTGGAAGAGAGGAACGGACGGATTCCGCGTTCGTGACAAAACGCCGCTCGCTTTCGCGCTGATGGTTCCGACGTCGAGCACAACAAGGATGAAAATCGCCGTACTGCTGCAGGAGCAGTGGCGACGCATAGGCGCGGACGTGCGGGTGGACGGGATCGAGCTGAACGCATTTGGTAGTCGGATGGAGGATCGTAAGTTCGAGGCTCTGCTCAACGCCTGGCACATCGATCCGACGCCATCTTCGGTACGCGAGGAATGGGCGAGCTCGGAGGCAAAGAAGGGCGGCTACAACGAGACGTCGTACAAGAGTCCCGCATTCGATGCGACGATCGACAGCGCGGCGACGGAGATGAATCCCTCCCGCAGCGTGGATCTCTACCATCGCGCATACAGGATTCTGGTCAACGACGCGCCGGCGATGTGGATTTACGAGCCGCGCAATGTCCAGGGTGCATCGAAGCGGATCGAGCCCGTTGGAATCCGTCCCGACGCCTGGTGGGCGGACTTGGCGGATTGGAGTGTGAAGGCGCGGTAGGCAGGAAATACAACTTACGACTACCGGCTGGGAACGGCGGGCGGAGCGGCTAGGTGCTACGTGCTAAACTCTCGCCAACTGAATGGTGTGGCGCCGCCGCATCACCAATCCCTCAAAGTGTTGCATACACACAGCGTCCGGCTCCTTACATCGATAACGCAAGCTGGTGCAGCAAGCCGACTTAGCCGGGGGCACGGGCTATGCTTTGCGCGGGCTCGCGCGCTAGGGTGTTCCACTGAGGCCCAGTCCCGTTCCGAGGCCGTTCACAATGTCAGCTCGACGTTGGCTCAGGTACGTAGGGGTCGCGAGTATCGTTGCATGTCTTGCCTGCGGCGATTACACCGCATCGACCAGCCCGGTGCGGAAAAAGGTCAGCCCCACCACCCCAGTAAACGGCCGCTTCTCCCGCTACATACTCATCTCCGGTGTCTGGACCTGCGTCGAGGACTGTGACACCCAAGGCGATCCTGGTGGGTCAGTTGAAGGGTTCCCGCCGGCGACGGACAGCCTGCCGATTCAAGCGCTTCCACTCGACTCCATTCCGCTCGACACGATTCCGCTCGACACGATTCCGCAATAGCCGGTAGTCGTAAGTAAGAAAAAAGGCCCGACTGAATCTCCAGTCGGGCCTTTCTTTTTTGGGATCGATTACTTCTTGTCGTCGACTATCTCGTAGTCTGCCTCGACGACATCGTCCTGCTTGGCGCCGCCGGCTTCCGCCCCGGCCGTCGATCCGGCTGGCTGACCAGCCTCGGGCTGTGCCCCAGGCTGCGCCTGCTGCTGGTAGAACGCCTGCCCGGCTTCACTGAACACCTTCGTCAGCTCTTCCTGCGCAGCGCGGATCTCGTTCATGTCGTCGCCGCGGAGCGCCTTGCGGGCCCTCTCGATGGCGGCGTCGATCTTCGTCTTCGTGTCGGCTGAGACCTTGTCGCCCCACTCCTTCACGTTCTTCTCGACTTCGTAAGTCATCGAGTCGAGACGATTGCGGGCGTCGATCGCCTCGCGTGCCTTCTTGTCTTCGGCAGCGTTCTTCTCCGCGTCCTTGACCATGCGATCGATCTCGGCGTCCGACAGACCGCTCGAGGCTTCGATGCGGATCTTCTGCTCCTTGCCCGTGGCCTTGTCCTTCGCGGTCACGTGCAGAATTCCGTTGGCGTCGATGTCGAATGTCACCTCGACCTGCGGCATGCCGCGTGGTGCGGGCGGAATTCCGGTGAGCTGGAATTTGCCGATCGTCTTGTTGTACGTCGCCAACTCACGCTCGCCCTGAAGGACGTGGATCTCGACCGTCGTCTGATTGTCGTCAGCCGTCGAGAAGGTTTCGCTCTTCTTGGTCGGGATCGTCGTGTTGCGCGGAATGAGTACCGTGGTGACCCCACCCAGCGTCTCGATGCCGAGCGACAGCGGGGTGACGTCGAGCAATAGAACGTCCTTCTGCTCTCCGGTCAGCACTGCACCCTGAACCGCGGCACCGATGGCCACGACTTCGTCGGGGTTCACGCCCTTGTTGGGCTCCTTGCTGAAGAACTTTCTGACGATGTCCTGGATTTTCGGAATACGGGTCGACCCACCGACAAGCAGAACTTCATCGATCTCGTTGGGCTTGATGCCCGCGTCCTTGAGCGCCTGCTCCATTGGCGGAATCGTGCGCTGGATAAGGTCGTCCACCAGCTGCTCGAACTTCGCCCTGGTGAGCGAGTAGTTGAGATGCTTGGGGCCGCTCTGGTCGGCGGTGATGAAGGGAAGGTTGATGTCCGTCGTCTGCGTCGTGGACAGCTCCATCTTCGCCTTCTCGCCGGCTTCCTTGAGGCGCTGGAGCGCCATTGGATCCTTGGAGAGGTCGATCGCCTGGTCGCGCTTGAACTCACTTACGAGCCAGTCAATCACGCGCTGGTCGAAGTCGTCACCGCCAAGGTGTGTATCACCATTGGTCGACTTTACCTCGAACTGGCGCGAGCCTTCGACGTCGTACAGTTCGAGCACCGAAATGTCGTA
Organism: Gemmatimonadota bacterium; assembly: GCA_046727995.1. Taxonomy (GTDB): domain Bacteria; phylum Gemmatimonadota; class Gemmatimonadetes; order Gemmatimonadales; family Gemmatimonadaceae; genus UBA4720. The sequence continues at coordinate 11,742 of JBKPDS010000219.1, read as the reverse complement.
GGTGCCGCCGCCGAGGTCGAACACCGCGACTTTCTCGTCTTTCTTCTTGTCGAGGCCGTAGGCCAGTGCGGCTGCTGTCGGCTCGTTGATGATGCGCAGCACATCGAGACCGGCGATCTTGCCGGCATCCTTGGTAGCCTGCCGCTGCGAGTCGTTGAAGTACGCAGGCACAGTGATGACTGCCTTCTCGACCTTGTAGCCGAGGTAGTCCTCGGCGGTCTGCTTCATCTTCTGAAGGATCATGGCCGAGATCTCGGGCGGGGAGTAGCGCTTGCCCTGCACTTCGACCATCGCCACGTCGTTCGATCCCGATACGACTTTGTACGGGACACGCTTAATCTCGTCCGGCACTTCGGACACTTTGCGTCCCATGAAGCGCTTGATCGAGAAAACAGTGTTCTGCGGATTTGTTACTGCCTGTCTTTTTGCGATCTGACCAACCAGCCGCTCTCCGTCCTTGGTAAAGCCGACGACGGACGGGGTAGTACGACCACCTTCGGCGTTGGGGATGACGACCGGATCGCCGCCCTCCATGACCGCAACGACCGAGTTCGTAGTACCCAGATCGATTCCAATTACTTTATCTGCCATTCTTTGATTCTCCCTGGAGCCAAAATGACCCCGGTTCAGGGTCTTGCTGTTGGTTGAGTCAGAGGCAAGGGCGAGGCCGCGAATCTCTGCCATATCGGCTGATTTCGCACCCTCCCGGAGCTGTTGAGCGTGCCAACTTGCCGTGAATGGCGAGCTACGCCATCTTGGCTCGCGTTGCGGGTTTGTCCGTTTTCCGTCGGCCGTTGCGCGTCATCTGTTAAGCGATGCTCGCTGTCCGTGCCCGCAACCCGTTTCCCCGATTCCCCCATTTCCGCATCCCCGATGAGGAGGGACGATGGTGCGCTATCACCCAGTGGCGTCGATGCTCGTTGCGGCGGTCACTGCGTCCTCGAGCTACGTCCGTGCTCAGGAAGCCAAGGCTCCGATCAGAATCGACATTGTTGCAAATGACTACGCGTTTATGCCACTGCCGGCGCGCATAGCGGCGGGCGCGACGGTGTTCACGTTCGCCAACAGGGGCAAGGTGTATCACGAGATGGCCATCGGCAGGCTCAAGGGTGGGGTAACGATGGATGACCTCTTGAAGGTATCGAAGGCAGGCGGGCGCCTGCGGGACCTCGTCGCGCGCTCGGTAGGAATTCTTGTGGCCGGTCCCGGTAATAGTCCCGACGGCCGACTGCTCGTTGATCTCCTTGCGGGGGATACCTATGTGCTCTTTTGCAATTTCAAGGACACGCCGGATGCTCAAACGCACATGACCATGGGCATGTACGCGACCTTCCGACCCCAGTAACGGTTTTCGCGCTCGTCGCACACCACGGGATCGCGCGGCACTAGTTTTCTTCTTTCCCCGTCGCGTACTCCTTTCAACAAAGCTAGATGATCCCGCTCAGCGACGAGCTCCCGACAGTTCGCACGCCATGGATGACCTATGCCATCCTGCTGGCGATGTTTCTGGTGTGGGTTTTCGTCCAGGGTGCTGGCTTCGATCAGCAGGCGCTCGCCGCCAGCGTCTGCAATCTGGGAATGGTTCCCGGCGAGATCACCCACCTGGCGCCGATCGGGGAAGCCGTCCCGCTGGGGCGGGGGATGTCGTGCGTCGTCGACAACGACCCGATCAACATTTTCACTCCCCTCATCTCGATGTTTCTGCACGGGGGTTGGGGACACATCCTCGGCAACGCGCTCTTTTTCTGGGTTTTCGGAAACAATATCGAGGACAGCCTCGGACATTTTCGCTTTCTCGTCTTCTACATCCTCTGTGGCCTCGCGGCGGCCGCAGCACACATCATAGCTCAGCCCGCCTCGCCCCTTCCAACCGTCGGCGCCTCGGGGGCCATTTCGGGAATCCTGGGCGCGTATCTCGTGCTCTATCCGAGGGTACGAGTCAGGATGCTTTTCTTCTTCATCATCTTCTTCAAGGTCATTCCGATTCCGGCGTGGCTGGTATTGATCTGGTGGTTCTTCTGGCAGCTGGTCGCGGCGCTACCGGAGCTGAAGAACGGCGCTGATCTTACGGGTGGAGTGGCGGTGTGGGCCCATTTGGGCGGTTTTGTTACAGGAGTTCTACTGGTGAAATTCTTCGAGAACCGCAGGTTAGTTGTTCGGCGCACATCAGCCGCATAGCACTTTACCGAAGAGTTCCCAAAGCATGTCAGATCCAGCTCTTTTTCTGAATCGCGAGCTGAGTTGGCTCGAGTTCAACGCCAGGGTTTTGCACGAAGCGATTGACGAGAGAAATCCGCTGCTTGAGCGGCTCAAATTCCTCTCGATCTTCAACACCAATCTCGACGAGTTCTACATGGTGCGGGTGGCCGGCCTGCGCCGACAGGTTGCGGCGGGCGTTCACGTCGCTTCACCTGATGGCATGTCCCCCGCCGAGACGCTCGCCGCGATCAGCGCCCGCGTCAATGAGCTGATGCGAACGCAGCGGGCGTTGCTGTACGACACGCTGCTGCCGGCGCTTGGCAAGCACGGCGTAAAGCTGGTCAGCATCGACGATCTGACATCCACTGAATGGCAGACGGTCGACGAATTTTTCGAGGCCCAGGTCTTTCCAGTGTTGACGCCACTGGCGGTGGATCCAGGGCATCCGTTCCCCTACATCTCCAACCTCTCGCTCTCCCTCGCCGTCCAGATCCACGATCCGGCAACGAAGGCGGTGCGATTCGCGAGAGTGAAAGTTCCGAAGAGCCTGCCGCGCTGGATCCCCTTCGGCAGGGGCAACGCGTTCATTCCGCTCGAGCAGGTCATCGGCGCCAACCTCGGTGCGCTGTTCCCCGGGATGGACATTCAGGGGTTCAACTCTTTCCGCGTAACCAGGTATTCCGACCTCGAGCTCACTCACTCTGAAGACGACGACAATCTTCTCCAGCTGATCGAGGAGCAAGTCTTTCAGCGGCGGTTTGCCGAAGTCGTGCGCATCGAGGTAGAAAGCGGGATGCCGGAGTCGCTGCGCGAGCTGCTGATGGAGGAGTTGCGGGAGGATCAGCCGGCTGAAATGCGAGCGTTCGCCGAGCCCGAGCTGGTCGAGACTGGACCGCTACTCGATCTCGGCGACCTGATGGCGCTGGCTTCACTCGAGATTCCCGAGCTGCGCGATCCACCATTCGCGCCGGTGACGCCCCCCGAGCTCAAGGACACGACGCGCAGCATCTTCGACGTGCTGAAGGAGAAGGACGTACTCGTCCATCACCCGTTCGATTCCTTCAACGCATCCGTGGAGCAGTTTCTGATCTCGGCCGCGACTGATGACAACGTGCTGGCGATCAAGATGACGCTGTACCGGACGTCGGGCGACACGGGCGTGGTCAGAGCGCTGACGGAAGCCGCGCAACGCGGGAAACAGGTCGCCGTGCTCATCGAGCTGCAGGCGCGTTTCGACGAGGTGAACAACATCACCTGGGCACGCACGCTGGAAGATTACGGTGTGCACGTCGCCTACGGTTTGCCTGCCGTAAAGACGCACGCGAAGACTACGCTGGTGGTGCGGCGCGAGGCGGACGGCATCAGGCGCTACGCGCATATCAGTACCGGCAACTACAACTCGAAGACGGCGCGCGTCTACACGGACATCGGATTGTTCACCTGCAGTCCATCGATTGGCGCGGATCTCACCGATCTCTTCAACGCCCTGACTGGATTCTCCCGGCAGCGACTCTACCGGAAGCTGCTTGTGGCACCCGCCAACATGCGCTTCCGCTTCATAGAGATGATCGAACGGGAAGCGGCGAACGCGCGGCAGGGAAAGCGCGCCCGGATCATCGCCAAGATGAACGCCCTCGTCGACGTGGAGACCATCGAGGCGCTTTACGCCGCGTCACAGGCAGGCGTGGAGATCGATCTCATCGTCCGCGGCATCTGCTGTCTCCGTCCCGGCATCGCCGGCGTGAGCGACCGCATCAGGGTGGTCAGCATCGTCGGCCGATTCCTCGAACACTCGCGACTGTTCTACTTCGCGAACGATGGCGACGAGCAGTTCTACTTCGGGTCGGCGGACTGGATGCCGCGGAATTTCGACCGTCGGGTGGAAGCGGCGGCGCCGATCGACGATGTAACGGTACATCCGCGACTGCACTCCCTGCTCGCGGTGTGTCTCGCCGACAATCGCCAGGCGTGGGACCTCGCACCTGATGGGACGTACACGCAGCGCAGCCCCAATGGGGAGCCGGTGAGAGCGACCCACCAGCTGCTCCTGCTCGATCCATGGGGAATGACAAAACCGACGGAGTTGAAGGTCGGACAACCGGGAGTCGCTACGTCTTCGTGACAGATCACTAGCCGTATAGTCACCTCGTTGTGGCAGAGCCGCGCTCAATTGGGCGCGGCTCTTTTTTTTTCCACTCCTTCCCGAGGATCCTCATGCAGCGGTCCGTGGCTTCTCTCCTTTCTCTGGCATGCTTCGCAGCCCTCGCTTGTGGCAAAGACAACACGGCCAACCCGGTAGCTCCGCGTCCAACGGGCGTTCAAGCGACTCGCGCCGGTTCCCTGGACGACGCGATCGGTTCTCAGATCGACGAGAACGATACTGAGTCGAAATTCACGCTTGCTGTAATCGGTGACACGCCATACGGGCCGATCAAGCTGGCAGAATTCCCTTCGCTGATCGCGAAGATCAACAACGACCCGGCAGTGCTAATGGTCGCGCACCTCGGTGACATCAAGGCAGGGAAGAACAGCGACTGCAGCAACGAATACTTCATGAACATTCGCTCGCTGTTCGATACTTTCGAGGATCCGCTCGTCTACACGCCGGGTGACAACGAGTGGACGGATTGTCACAAGGCGATCAAGAACAACGGAACCTACACCCCCACGGAGCGGCTGGCCAAAGTCCGCGAGCTTTTCTTCCCGGTCGCGGGTCAAACGCTGGGCGTCAACAACACGCACGTGCTCAGCGAGGCTCGTGATCCGGCCAACTCGGATTATATCGAGAACGTGGTGTTCAAGCGGTCACACGTCGTGTTCGCGGCACTAAACATACCGGGTAGCAACAACGACCTTGCCGACTGGGGCACACCACTGGGCGCCGATGCCGCCAAGTATCCGACGCAGGCTCAGGAGTTCGCTACTCGCGCTCAAGCGAACAGCGCCTGGCTGTCGAAGACTTTTTCCATCGCCAAGAAAACCCACGCCGCCGGGGCGGTTCTGTTCTTCCAGGCCGACATGTGGGATACGTCGGAGCCGACGCTGAGCGGCTTCGACGCGCTGGTTCAACAGATTGGAAACCTGGCTGCCGACTTCGGCAAACCAGTGCTGCTCCTGGAGGGAGACTCGCACAAGTTTCGGGTGGACAATCCCTACTCCGTCTCCTCGAGCCTGCATACGGTGCACGCGTCGACGCCTGTCGCTGACAACATCACCCGCGTGGTCGTCGAAGGCAGCGACGCTGGGCGGACTGAATACCTTCGCCTGACAATCGATCCCAGTCGTAAGGGCACGCTATTCAGCTGGGAAAGAGTGCCGCTGAACTAAGAGAAAAAGGGGCAGCATCAACTCGATGCTGCCCCCCTTTTTGATTTCAGACGTACTACGCACTCGGTGATGCCATCAGCCGGGCTTCGTTGACGTGTTCTTCTTCGCGATGATGCTTGATCTGCTTTCCCTCGGCGAGGTAGACAGCATCCTCGCCAATGTTCGTTGCCAGATCCGCGATCCGTTCGAGGTTGCGACCAACGAGGAGGAATTCGAGCGAGGGCGAGATAGTCTTTGGGTCGGCCATCATGTGCGTCAGCAGCACGCGAAACACCGAGTCGTGGAGCGAGTCAACGACGTCGTCGTCCTTACAGACCTGCCGTCCCAGTGCTCCGTCTGCCCGAATGAACGCGTCGAGAGAGTCGCCGAGCATCTTACGGGCGCGCCTGGCCATCACCTCGATCTCAGGAACTCGGAGGCTGACCTTTGGTTTGTCGGCGAGCCTGAGCGCGGATTCGGCAATGTTGACGGCGTGATCGCCAACACGCTCGAGATCGTTGGAGACCTTGATTGCTCCGATGATGAAGCGAAGATCTCGCGCCATCGGTTGCTGCAAGGCGAGCAACTCGACCGCTGCCTGTTCCACCTCCATCTCCAGGCGATTCAGTTCCACATCGCCTTCGATAACGAGGTTGGCTTTTTCGCGATCGCGGTTGAGCAGCGCCTCGACCGCGATATCAGTTCTTTCTTCCGCTTTCGACGACATCCCGAGCAGCGTTTCCTTCAGTGCGGAAAGTTGATCGTGAAAATGCCGGAACCCAGCGACGTTCGAGTCAGCTGTCATCCGAATCTCCCAGTGATGTATGCATCAGTCCGCTCCTCGCGTGGACTTGTGAAGATTTGCTCCGTTTGCCCGAACTCGACGAGCTCTCCTGTGAAAAAGAAGCCGGTAAATTCGGAAGCGCGGGCGGCCTGTTGTAGGTTGTGTGTTACAATGATAATGGTCAACTCTCTCTTCAGCTCATACAGCAGTTCTTCGATGCGCTGAGTCGAACTCGGATCGAGCGCGCTCGCCGGCTCGTCGAGGAGAAGGACTTCGGGCTGGTTGGCAAGCGCCCTGGCGATGCACACTCGCTGTTGCTGGCCCCCCGAGAAGCCAAGGGCACTCGAATGCAGTCTGTCCTTCACTTCGTCCCATAATGTTGCGCGGCGCAGCGAGCGCTCTACTATCTCGTCGAGAGATCGACTGTCGGCCAGTCCGTTGATCCGTGGCCCGTAGGCGACATTCTCGTAGATGGACTTCGGAAATGGATTCCAGCGCTGGAAAACCATGCCGACGCGTTGTCTCAGCGCAACGACGTCCAGGGATTGGTCGTAGACGCTGTGTCCATCCAGACAAAGGTCACCCTCGTGTCTGATGCCGGGGATGAGGTCATTCAACCTGTTGATCGAGCGGAGGAATGTAGACTTTCCGCAGCCGGATGGTCCGATCAGCGCGGTAACCGCTCGGGGCGGGATCGCCATTGTAATCTCTTTCAACGCCTGCTTCTTTCCGTACCAGAACGAAAAGTTGCGGGCCTCGATCGTTCCAATCGCGTCGGCGGACGGGCTCTGGATCGCGGGTGTGACAGCGGTCATCCGAAGCGTCCGGTGATGTACGATTCAGTGCGGGGATCCTTGGGCGCGGTGAACAACTCCCTCGTCGAGCCGAACTCCACCAGCTCACCCGCTAGCAGGAACGCGGTGCGATCAGACACACGCGCGGCCTGCTGCATGTTGTGTGTAACGATGACTACTGTCACCGACTGGCGAAGATCGTAAACGAGCTCCTCGACCTTCTGGGTGCTGAGCGGATCGAGCGAGGCGGTCGGTTCGTCCAGAAGAATCACGCGGGGCCGAGTGGCGAGCGCCCGGGCGATACAGAGTCGTTGCTGCTGCCCGCCGGAGAGAGCCATTGCGCTCTCGTCGAGGCGATCCTTGACCTCGGCCCAAAGGCCGGCTCGCTGTAGTGCCTCTTCGACGATCTCCTCAGTCGTTCCTTCGAGCTCGCCCTTTTTGGCGGCGATGCGCAAACCGGCACCGACGTTGGCGCGAATCGACATTGTTGGAAACGGAGTTGGACGCTGGAACACCATTCCGACGTGCCGTCGCACGGCGATGGGATTGGTGCCCTCTCCATAAATCGCGCTGCCCAGAATCTCCACCGTACCCTCGACGCGTGCGCCCGGCACTGTCTCGTGCATTCGATTGAGACAGCGAAGAAATGTCGATTTGCCGCAACCCGACGGGCCGATGATAGCGGTGACCGCCTGCTGCGGGATAGAAGCGGAGATGTTCTTGATAGCTGGTGTGTCACCGAAAAACGCGGTGAGGTCCCTGGTAACGATGCACGGTTTGGCGCGCTCTGAAGCGAGTGTCGGCTCCATGGCGCGGACCTGGACTGTCGGCGTCACCGGGCGCATCGGCTTCTCGCGAGCCACCTCAGTCGACTGGAGCACCGAACCGTGACCTCGTCGCGAATCGCGCGGCGATGCTGATGATGAGGACCAACGTTATCAATACCAAAGCTCCCGCCCAGGCTAGACGGTGCCATTCGTCGTAAGCGCTGATTGCATACGTGTAAATCTGCAGCGGAAGTGCAGCAATCGCCTGACGCAGAGAAGTTGACCAGAACTGGTTCCCGAACGCCGTAAAGAGAAGCGGCGCAGTCTCGCCGGCAATTCTTGCTACCGCGACGAGTGCGCCGGTGGCGATGCCGGCGAGGGCGGTACGGAGCACGACTGAAATGGAGGTCCGCCACCTGGCGTAGCCAAGGGCAAGCGCTGCCTCGCGCAGCGAGTTCGGTACGACCAGCAGCATTTCTTCAGTCGTTCTCGTCACCAGCGGGATCATCATCGCTCCAAGCGCGACTCCTCCGGCGAGGGCGGAGAAGCCGCGTCCCTTCACGAGAATCTCCCAGGCGAAGATTCCCATCACTATCGACGGCAAACCATTCAGCACGTCGGAGAGAAAACGAACGACGTTGGCGAGGGGCGTACGGCGTTTCTCAGCGAGGTAGAGTCCGGCACCAATTCCGATCGGTAGCCCGATCAGGCTGGCGACTCCGATCAAAACGAGAGTGCCGACAATAGCATTCGCCATTCCGCCGCCCGCTTCACCGACCGGCTTCGGCATGTGGGTGAAGAAGGCCAGCGAGAGTGATGAAGCTCCCTTGGCGACGAGATGCACCAGTATCAGCACCAATGGAAGCGTCGCCAGCACTGCAGCGAGATACGTGAGGCCGATCATGGCCCCGCTCGTAATGTGCCGGCTGCGCGCCGTTCTCATTTGGCCCGTTGCCTCGCGACGCGCCAGACGAGCCAGCGAGCAATGGCGTTAACGATGAGAGTGACGACGAAGAGGATGGCGCCAACGGCCATCAATGCGGAGAGGTGCAAGTCGTTGGTCGCCTCGCTGAACTCGTTGGCAATCAGCGAGGCCATTGTGTAACCGGGAGCAAACAGCGACGGCGAGATTTCCAGTCGGTTCCCGATAACCATGGTCACGGCCATGGTTTCGCCCAGGGCCCGGCCGAGGCCGAGCATGATGCCGCCGATGATGCCCGACTTGGCGAAAGGAATGACGGCGTCACGGATCATCTCCCAGCGGGTGGCTCCGAGTGCGAGGGCCGCCTCACGCTGTGACCGCGGGACCGCCAATAAAACTTCACGCGAGACGGCGGATATGTAGGGGAGCGCCATAATCGCGAGGATGAGTCCCGCCGACAGCATGCTGGGACCGTAGGCCGGGCCACGGAAGAAGGGCGTCGCGCCCAGGTGAAGAGTGTCGCGAAGAAAGGGCATGACGTATTGGCGGAGCAGGGGGTTGAGGACGAAAATCCCCCACAAGCCGTATACGACACTTGGTATGGCAGCGAGCAAATCAACCAGAAAACCGACAGGCTGGCGCAGCCACGTCGGTGAGAATTCCGAAAGAAAAATTGCCACGCCGAGTGCGAGCGGAGTGGCGATGATGAGCGCGACGAAGGATGAGACGAGAGTGCCGTATAACGCGGGCGCGGCACCGAAGTGACCAGCTGCCACATCCCAGTCGCTGGTCGTGACAATGGAAAGGCCCGCCTTGGAGAAGGCAGGCCACGCCGCTGCGAAAATCGCTATCGCTATGGCGATGACGAGAGCGGGAATTACGATGGCGCAGGCAGCGGTGAGGAACTCGTAAATTCGGTCGCTGACCGCCGAGCCTTCGACGCGAAGGTGACGGCGGTCTTTGTCAAGCCACTCGACCGGCAGAGAGGTCACTTAGCGCCGCTGAAATCGATGGCGGCGACCTTGTTGGCCTTTACCTTGGTCGCCATATCCTGCGGCAAAGGCGCGTAATCGAGACTGGGAGCGGAATTTTCGCCTTCGGTCAAGGCCCAGTTGAGGAAGTCGACCAGCTTCTTCCCCTTCACCGGATCCTTCTGGTGCTGGTAGGCGAGTATCCAGGTGAACGAAGAGATCGGGTAAGCATCTGCTCCCGGAGCGTCGACGATCGAGATCCGGTAATCGGTGTTGGCGGGGAGAGCTTGCGCTGCTCCGGCAGCCGCTGCCGTCACCGCGGCGACGGATGGAACGATGAACTTTCCGGCCTTGTTGCGGACTGCCGCGGTGGGAAGGTTGTTCTGTTTCGCGTACGCCAGCTCGACGTATCCGATTGCACCCGGGGTTTGTTTTACCTGGCCGGCGACACCCTCATTGCCTTTCGCTCCGAGACCGACGGGCCACTTCACTTCCTTTCCTTTGCCAATGCTCTTCCAGGCTGGGGCGGCCGTAGTCAGGTAATCGGTGAAGATGTAGGTGGTGCCGCTTCCATCAGAGCGATGAACGACCAGCATGTCCTGATTGGGAAGCGAGACACCGGGATTGAGCGCCGTGATTTTGGGGTCGTTCCACTTCTTAATGCTGCCACTGAAAATGCCGGCAATGACGTCGGGTGTAAGCTTTAGCGGGGCACTCACGGCGGAGAGGTTGTACGTCACCACGTCGGCGCCGAGCACGGTGGGAATGTGAATGACCGGACCACCCTTCGTCTTGCTCATTTCGTCGTCGCTCATCGGGCTGTCCGAAGCGCCGAAGTCGACCGTCTCTTCCGAGAGCTGTCTAATTCCGCCCCCGGATCCGATCGACTGATAGTTGATCTTGACGCCCGTCTTCTGGGCGTAGTCAGAGAACCATTTCGAGTAAATGGGATAGGGGAACGTTGCTCCGGCTCCGGTCAGGTCAACGCCTCCGGTGGAACTCGCTGTCGACGACGCCGTGCTCGAATTGTTCGCGTTTTCCTTCGCGCAAGCGACGGCCAACAACATGAGGGCGGCCAGTCTCAGTGCTCTCACGGACGGCTCCTTTATGTAGGGGGTAGGGAAGCCCAGCGGCTGCAAAATACGAGCGCCCCGGAGGGGTCACGACATACGTCAGGTAACGACATTGTCACAACCGCCCCGGGGCGCTCCGGAGCGCGAAAAATCTGCGCTCGCTAGAAGTTTGCCACCAGGTGCAGGAAGTAGGTCTTGGTCGCACCTATCACCGCGCCGTTATGCGGCGTCTGTTCCTGGTAGTCCAGCGAGATTGCCGACTTCTTGTTGAGGTCCAGGGTCAGGCCGCCGATGATGGTGTTGATGTAGCCGTCCTTGTCGGTGTTGACCTTGAAGCGGTCCCAGCGGGCAACCACTCCAAGGGGGAACGTTGACGGCGACAGAAGCTGGAACGGTTTCGCCGCGATGAAGCCGGCAAGGAGTTGGCCCGTGCTGTCAACTTCGACGCGCGGGTTCGCAAGTGTGTTCGCGCCCGTTTCGCTGGCGTCCTTGCGAACGTCCCATTCGGCGCCCGCCGTCAAACGCGGATCGCGAAGACCGGCGAAAACACCGGACCGCGTGCGGGGCATCGAGATTCCCACTGTTCCGACCTGACCCGCACCGCCGTTGACGAACTGACTGCCAACAGCGCCGATGTAAGTCCAGCCGCTCAAGGCGAACGTTTTGAGAATCTTGTTATCGGTGTTGCTGAGCGGAGTCAACGTCAGTCGCGCGGCGTAATCCTTGAACCGGTCCGTCTCGCGGGAGGTGTAGCCCGGACCGTTCACGATCGTCGCGTAGATCTCTCCCAGATGATTCGGGAAGCTGATCGTAGTCGCGACCCCGGCATCCGCCGACGAGAAGAATCCTGCGCGCTCGACGGGTGTCTGTGACAACCAGCGTGGCCAGAACTGCTCGATGTGATCGATCACCACGTTGTGCAACAG
>JBKPDS010000218.1:0-6163 GCA_046727995.1 Gemmatimonadota bacterium | reverse complement strand
CGACAGCACGGAGCCAGGGCGTGATGTCCATCGCCTCAGGATCCCGGCACTCATGAGCGGAAACGTGGCGCCGAGCAGAATCGACTGTGGGAGAATGAGGCTGGCGGCGAGCAGCCACTTCACGGCGGATTGTGCGGCGGGAGATCCCACGAATGCGGGGAACAGTGAGTCGTACGCCGCGGCTGACACTGCGCGGAACGTCGGATGAAAAAGCAATCCGAGGACGCCCACACCCGCCTCGACGACGGCGTACCAGATCAATGGACTGCGCAGCCGCTCGCTGTACCGGCCGACGACGAACGAGCCGACCGCCATCCCGCCGAGGAAGATGGTAAGGACGAGGATCTGGGCGTAGGCGCTGTGGCCGACGAGCAGCGCCAGGTAGCGCGTCCAGATCGATTCGTACATGAGGCCCGCCGCGCCCGATAAAAAGAACAGCGCATAGAACGCGAACAGCATCGGCGAGGCGTTGGATGAGGTGTCGGCGTTCAGGGATGCGGGAGAAGTCCGCGTAAACCCATTTGGTCTCAACGCTTCATGCGGCGGTGCTGTCAAAAAGAAGTACCTAGCTACGGAGTAAACCAGATGAGGGATTCTTACGTCTCGACACTCGTGCTCGTTGCTCTGACGAACGCTTTTGTCAGTGCTTCCGCGTTGTCACAGCAGCAGTCTGCCGCCGTGAGCGGCGACGCACGTACACAGGCCATCGTGGCCAGTTTCAACAAAAGCAAGCACGTGATAAAGGAAAAGCGAGGCGTGCGAAAGGAAAAATACCTCGACGTGCGCAGTGTGCCCGTCGCCAAGCGGAATCCTGCCGATTATTCGGGCACCTACGAGGCTTCTGAGGGCCTTCGACTGCAGCTTCGGGTCGATGCCAATGGCCACGTGGAAGGAACGGGATCGGAGCCACTGGACGATAACGGCACGGTGCAAAGAACCTACAGTTTGCGAAACGGCGTGATAAGCGGCGCTCTGTTCAGAGCCACCAAGGTCTACGCTGATGGCACTTCGGAGCCGCTCGAAGGAGTCTTCATCAACAAGACAAGGTTCGAGAGTCCGACCGACAGGGGTGAGACTACGTTCGGGCTCGGTGTTGTCGGGCACGTTCATGTTGACGGCCTCGATCTCGATCGTGTCTTCTACGAGTTGAGGCGATAGCGTCGGCTACCGTACGACACCGAAGCACCCGTGACCGGCACTTTCACCTGGCCTCCACTCCGACAACCAGCACTCGCCCGGACGCGGGGTAGCGGTAGATCGCTGAAGAACCCGCCGGATCCGGAAATGCCGTCACGTCGTAGCGGTGATTGAGTGCGTTCAACAAGTCGATCGTCACTCGCGCTGGTCCAAACGGAATTCCCAGACGCGAATCGAAGCGCGTGTAGCCGCGAAAGGCAACCAGATTCGCGTCGTCGACGTATGCCCCGCCGAGTGAAGATGCCACCACACCGGCGGTGAAGCCGCGTCCGAGCATGGTATTAACTCCCCCCGATGCAATCCGTCGCGGAATCGCCTTCAGCTGCTTCCCGGCGGATGGCCCGTTGATCGCCAGCACCTGCTGCTGGGTGAAATTGCCGAACACGAACCACCTATCGGCTGCCTCGGCGGTAAAACCCAGCTCGGCGCCGCGATGACGGCTGCGACCAATGTTGATGTAATGGAACGCATTGATGTCGAAATCCAGCTCGTCACGCATGTTCTCCTGGTACAAAGCCGCCGACCAGTCGACGCGAGATCCTTCCGCCAGACTCCACGATTCATAGACCCCGCCTTCGACCGAGGTCCCGCGCTGGGGAACCAGGTTCGGATTCGAGACGGTAACCGAGAACGGCGGCACAGGGATTGGTATGCGCCGATCGTCGAAGAGCTGATCGAGCGTCGGTGCTTTGAACGCTCGTCCAGCCGCGAGAAAAATGTTGGTCGCCGTTCGTTCCGACGCCGGCAACGCAAAATTCACCGCGATTCGTGGACTCACTGCCTGATTCGTTTCGCGCTCGGTGTTGCCGCCCGAGCTGCTACCCGGCACGAACTTGTCGGCGATCCGGTCGATGCGGGCGCCAAGTGAGAAGCGCAATGGCTCGATCGGGCGAAGTTGCCAATTGGCAAACGCAGCCAGCAACCCTCGCGTCGCCGTCGACGGTGGAGTCGGCGCCGACGCACTCCCATCAGAGGCGGCGTACGCATTGAGATCGCCGGCGACGACGTCGGCGTACCGGGAGGTGAGCTTCCCCATCGATCCGTCCACGCCCGCCACCAGCCGACCGGCGCTGCCCGTCGCATCGTTGCCGATCTCGACCTGACCCGACGTCAGGATGCGCGGTGCGCGGGTTCGCCGCAGCTTGGTGTCGGCGAAATCAGTCGAAAGAGGAAGCGTCCTCACTGCGCGCGCGTCGGCGTACTCGCCGACCACGTACCCGGAAAAATTTGCCGCTCCGAGCAGACGCGTGCCGTCGATCCCTGCCCGACCGACTCGCTCGTAACCGTGGTCGAGACGAAAAAAAGGGTTCTGCGCCCGACGGTCGAGCGTCGTGGTGAGCAGCGGACCCGGATCGTCGTATTGGCGCGTGTGAAGCAGTATGAATCCAGCGAGCGACGACGCACTGCCGTACCTCTCGATCTTCGCGTGCACGTTCGACGCGGCCGAGTAATCCTCAGTTCGATATCCATCGGACTGCCGATAGTCGCCATCAATTCCCACAGTGCCGGCGCCGAGGTTATGCGCGGTACGCAGGGCAGCGTCCGCGACAGCATACGACCCGCCCGCTGCGCGCCACGACAATTGGTCAGGTGCAATCTGGCTGAGTGCGTTGAGCGTCCCGCCCACCGCGGCGTCGCCGTGCATATACGATGTCGCGCCGCGCACGAGCTCGACTCGGCTGAATGATCCGGGCGGCAGCATGGTCCAGTCGACTGCGCCGGAGCCGAGCGCTGCGATGGGGACGCCATCGATCTGGGCGGACAGGTAATCGGTCTCGCCACCGCCGTAAAACCCGCGGGCGATGATGCGCGGATTTCCGCCCAGTGATTGGGCGTCGATGACCGCAATTCCGGGGACGATGGCGAGAGCGTCACCTACCGATCGGAAGGGGAGCGCCCGGATCCACGACCCCGGAACCGCGCTCACTGCCACGGTTGAATTGCGAATGCTTGTTGCCGAGCGATCCGGAGTGACGACGACAGTATCGAGCTGGTGCAATACCGTCGAATCCGCGGGAGCGCGCTTAACTTCTTGCGCTGCAGCGATCGAGCAACACAATCCCATCAACAGCGCGACTGCCGTCGCTACGATCAAGTGTGCGCAGCCTGCCGCAACCGTATTCGAATCAGGCGCGCGCGCGCCTGCAACGCCTTGCTCGATGATTCCTCGAACGATTTAAGATGATGTTCCACGACCGGTTTGAGACGCGCCCGCCGCTCGGCGAGAATCGACAGACCGTCAAGTGCCCAGGCGCGGACGAACGTTTGGGGAAAGGACACGTTTTCGCGGAGGATATCCTCGACGCGGCGCATCTGCGCCGGCGTCCACTGAAACAACGGCAGCGCGCGTACGATCTGCAAACGGATCTCCCACTTATCGCTAGCGGCCAGCGAACCGATGAAGATGCGCTTATGCGGTTCAACCCAATCGCGGTGCTCGTGTGCGAGCTTCTCGAGCAAATCGAGCGCGCGCTGTACGACGAGCCAGTCCTCGTCTTTCGTGAGCGCAGCCAGCTCGGCGACGAGCGACGGCTCGTCTTCGACGATTTGTCGCACCTGGTTCGAGTCGGCGATGCTCCGCCGGTCGCCGCCGGTGAGCAGGCGACGGATATCGGGCGTCTTCGTCAAATGTGAGTCCACAACTAGCCGATCGGGGCGACCTGGTACTGCTCCAGCTTCCCGTCCGGCATCTCGTATGTCCACGCTCTTAGCGTGCGATTGGGGAACGTGATTCGATACGATCGGTACGTCATCCCACCACGAAGCGCCGTGCGTGTCTGCACGAATCCCGTTGGAGCGCCGAGCGGGCCCAGGCTCGATTGGAAATCCTTGAGCGCCTGATCGCTGAAGTAGAAGTTCGCGTTGGACGTGAAGAGTGAGCGATCGATCGTCCCCCGCTGCAGTCCCTCGAAGATCGCTTTCGCCTGCGCCGTCCTGCTCGCGGCCAGCTTGTCTTCGCTGGTGAAGAGGATCTGGGCAATGCCGTTGGCGATGGCGCTTGCCGCCGGTGCGGCGTCCTGATTGGTCAGCACCACGATGGCCGCGCTGTCCTCCGGAAATACAATGTTCTCGGCGGTGAAGCCGGAGACTTCGCCCGAGTGCTCGAGCATGAATCGTCCGCCCTGCATGCCGACGTCGAGTCCGAGGGAGTAGCCGGTGCCGGCGCCGTTGTTGAGGACGACTTCGCGCTCGAGTTCGCGATACGATTGCGACGAGAGCAGGCAGTGGCGAATGAGGCAGATATCCCACTTGGCGAGGTCGCTCGCCGTCATCGCCAGCTCGCCGGCGGCCCACATCCAGCCGGCACCAGCGTCGGGTGCGGGGCGAAGGGGCCCAAGTCCATAGCGAATGTAGCCGGTGGCGGTCGCCGCCCGCGGATTGACGTCGAAGTCTGAGGCGCTGGTGAGACCGACCGGCTGGAGGATTCGCGTGCGCACGAACTGGAAGAACGGCATTCCCGCCGCCTTCTCGACGACCATTCCGGCGAGTGTGTAGTTGGTGTTGCTGTATTGCCAGCGCGATCCCGGCTCGAAGTCGAGGTGCTTCTTCGCCCACGCGTCGGCGATCGCCTGCGGCGTCGTCGCGACGAGCATTCCGGGCATCACGTAGTCCTGCGGCCAGAAATCCTGGTAGCCGGACGTGTGCGAGAGAAGCATGCGGACGGTTACGTCGTTTCCGCGGGTGAGGCCGGGGATGTATTTCGAGACGGCGTCGTCGAGTTTGAGTTTGCCTTCCTGCTGAAGGAGGAGTGCTGCGACGGCGGTGAATTGCTTGCTGATAGAACCGACCGCGTACCGCAAATCGGGCGTTGCGGGCAGGCGTGGATCAAGCCTCGCCGAGCCGTAGGCATTTGCGTATCCGAGGGCGCCATTCTTTACGACCGCGACCGTCGCACTTGGAACCGCAGTGGACTGCAGCACCTGGGTGACAATCGAGTCGACCTGACTTCGAAGCGCCGGGTTGCCGGGGGTTACTTGGCCACCGGCCGAAACGGCGTAACCAAGTAGTAGCGCGCTGACGAAAGACGTTCTCTTCAGCATTCTTTCTCCATCTGGCGATCCTGGTTCTGGGTTAACCGATGCGGAAGAAAACTATCCCGAGGCCCCAGAGACTGCACAACGCCACCCAGCGACGCTGGCCAAGAAAAAAACTCTCGCCTGATCAGCAGGAGGTCGCCATTTTGTGTCTGCCATAGGCATTCTGACGCAATTCTGACGCAGGCGCGCACTTTGTCCCTAAAGCTCAACGAGGCTGAATGATCGAACTCCGCGCGCTCGGCACAGCCGAAATTTACACGGGCACAGCGACGCTAACGCCTTCTCAGGAGATCGTTTTCGCGGCCGCCCTCTTCGTGATAGTTGAACGCGAAAAGAGAGTAAGTCGGGCCCGTTTGGCTTCCATGCTGTGGCCATGCGCTTCCGAAACCGTGGGTGCACATCGTCTGCGACAGACCATCTTCCAGTTGAAAAAGCTAGGACTCGAAGTAAACGCTGATCGAAATGCGCTGCGAGAGTTGCAGGAAGACGTGCGGAGTGATCTCGATGAATTGAAAAAGCCCGGATTCGATTTGATGGCCAATCTCGGCAGACTGGAGTTCTTGCCGGGCTACGCTCCTACTTTCTCGCCGGTCTTCCGCGACTGGATCGAGAGTCGGCGCGAAGAGTACCACATTCTCATAACCAAGCGCCTTGTCGCGGCAATGGACACAGCACGAGCCAGAACCGACTGGCAAACGTGTGAGAAGGTTGCGGCCCAGTGTCTAGCTCTCGACCCATTAAACGAGTGCGCAGTTCTTGCGCGAGCGGAAGCCAGCGCAATGAGGGGGGCTAAATCGCGAGCGCTCGAGCTCCTCGATAAATTCGCGGCCGACTTAGGATCGGGGGATCCAAACCTGAGAGTCCCGGCTGCGATTCTTCGAAGACGCATCAGTGAGAGAATTCCTGAGTCCTCGGTCGCTGTACACGAC
>JBKPDS010000217.1:0-11505 GCA_046727995.1 Gemmatimonadota bacterium | reverse complement strand
TTGAGCGAAAAATTGTTGCCGAGGCTATACCCGCCAATTCGCAACGGCGTGGCGAAAGTCGATGATGTGTGACGGACGTTGCGCTTGAGCGCCACCGAATCGTTGACGCCTTGCGGATTGGTGAAGAAGCGATAGGTGAATTCACCGGGCTGATCGATGTTCAGCTGCCGGTCAGTGTTGAAACTGAAAGTCGGGGTCCAATCGAGCCAGCTGGCGAGAGCGATTGCCGGCGACGTCAGGCTGAAGATTGGAAAGCTGCGGTCGACTTCATGCCGCCCGGGGTGCTGTGAGTTTCTCAACCCCAGATCGAGCGATGCGGGCCCGATCTTGGTGGTGTAGTTCACGCCGGAGTTGATCGACGCCAGCACCTGCGACGCGACGAACGCCGTCGTCCTCTGGATTGCCGTGTTGGTCACGTAGTTAACGTCGGCGTGGAGACGCGTGTCCTGAGAGAAACTCTGGTCGTGAAACCAGCTGACGGCGGTGTTACGGCTTCCATCGCGTTGATCGTGTTGAGAGACTGCAACGCGTCCGGTCATGAACCGATCCAGCCACCGGTATTGCATCTCTCCATTGAGCCGCACCCAGCCGGGGTCGCCCTCTGTTGGTCGGCTGCCACTTCGCCAATCGAGCGCCACCTGCGCGTCCATGTAATCGTTGATGGCGAAATAGTAGCCGAGGTTCTCGAGGTGGCGCCGATACGTTGGACTGTTGCGGAATAGCTCGCTCACGCCGAATCGCGGAGTGAGCACGCCGCTGCGCCGGCCTGAGCGCATGTCCTGGAAGATGAACGGCAGCCACATCACCGGCACCTCACCGATATAGAGAATCGCCGGGCGAGCAACCATGATGTGTTTCGACACCATCTTGATCTGGTTCGCCCGGAAGTGATAATCGGGAATCGAGTCGTCGCAGCTGGTGATGGTGCCGCTCTTCACGTAAAACGCCGTTTCCCGGCCGCGCGTCGTGTCGCTCACGAACGCCGCCGCGTTGCCGCCGACGAACCAGTTCTGCCCCGTTTCTGCGATCTGGGTCGTAATGTTGGTGACGAGGCCGCGATGCAGCTCGACGTTGTACCTCATTTGGCCGTGAGCGTACACGTCTGCCGCCTGCTGCTGCGGATCTCGCAGCACGACCGTGTCGCCAAGGGCAACGATGATCTTCGTCGAATCACTGTAGACGATGCTGTCGCCGACGAGGACCGTCTGATCGCGACTTACGCCCGCTTTCTTCCCATGCAGCTGCAACTCACGAGTCTGGGCGTTGAACACCGCGCGGTCTCCCTGATACCGCGTCGCCGTGTAACCAGGTCGGGCCATCAACGCGCGCATCACCGAATCGGGTTCGTTCCACTTGATCAGATCTTTGACTTTCGTGGTATCAGCGGTGGTGTCGCGACGTGCCGTATCGGCGTGCGTGCGGACGGTATCACGACGGACGGGCGTGGGAGATGGGCGCACCTGCGCCGTCAGATTGTCCGAGCCAATAAGACCGAGGACAGTCGCGGCTGTCAGAACCAGCCTCACGCCCGCGCTCCCAGCCGCTGCGGCTCGCGGTGTTCTTCCTCCGGTATCGCGTCCCGCTTCTGACGCTTTTTCCAGGCGAACATTGCGACGAACACGCTCAGCTCGTAGAGGAAATAAAGCGGAATCGCCAGCGCAAAGAGAGAGTACGGATCCGCACCGGGCGTGATGAACGCCGCCGCGGTGAGACACACGACGATGGCGTGTCTACGGTACTTCGAGAGAAACTGGGGAGTGACCAGGCCGAGGGCCGTCAGCGCGAGAATCGCAATCGGAACCTCGAATACTGCGCCGAACGCAAGACACATGCTGATCGCGAAATCGAAATAATCCGTGGCCGAGATCATCGGCGTGAGCGCCGTCGACTCGATGCTCATCAGAAAGCGCAAAGTGAGCGGCAGCACCACGAAGTAGCTGAGCGCCACGCCGGCCAGAAAGAGCGCGACCATCGAGCTCACCACCGGCACCACGACTTTTTTCTCGTGGGCGTAGAGCGCCGGCGCGAGAAAACCCCACAACTGGCCGACTACTACCGGTGACGCCAGGATAATTCCCAGCACCAGTGACGCGTTCAGCAGAATGTGGAATGAAGTGCCGGGGTGCGTGTAAATGAGTTTCTGCCCGTGCAACAGTGGCAGGATCGGTCGCTCGAGCAGACGGATGATGTCGAGCTTGGACAGCAGCACGAACGCGACCACGATGCCGATGACGACTGCGCCCGCTATCCAGAAGAGACGCTTGCGAAGCTCCTCCAGATGATCCAGGAACGGCATCTCCAGGCCAGGAGCATCGCTCATCCTGCTGCCTCTCTTTTACTTGATCGACTGAAGACGCTCGTCGGCGAGTGCTGCCTCGTCGGAGCGTGGAAAGCGCTTGATGATTTCCTGGAATAGGCGCTTTGCCTCGGCCGTCTTCTTCGATGCCTGCATTTGCAAAGCGCGCTTGTACATCGCCGTCGGCACGCGCGGCGAATTGGGGAATCTCGAGATCAGTGCGGCGTACTCCTGGTCCGCCGCCTCGGCGTTGCGCTCCGCTGCAAACGCCTGCGCCGTGAAGAACATCGCTTCGGGAACGAGGTCGGATCTCGGATACTTGGTGATCAGCTCGCTGAACGCGGCGCGGGCGGCAACGTTGCCACCTTTGAGCAACTGATCGCGCCCCGCCTGCAATAGCTGCGCGGGTCCGGGGCCACCGCCCGCTGCCGGCGCGCTCGCGCCGGCAGCGGAGCTGTCAGTCGGAGACGCGACGTCAGGCTGGCCGGTTTTCTCCTCGACCGCCGCGCGCATGTCGCGCAGCTGCCGCTGGCTCTGCCCGCTCAGGTCCTGCAGCTGCGAGATGTCTTCCTTCATCGCCGCCATGTCGGCGTCAGTCGCAGTCTTCAGCGTGTTGACGCGTTTGCTGAGAGCGTTGATCGAATCGTTGAGCGTGCGAACCGTACGAGTTACTTCGATGAGATACGCGCGCTGCACGGAATCAGCCGCGTTCGTGCTCGCCTGTGCTCCGACGAGGTCCTGCTGCAGCTTGTCGAAGTCCGACTTCGTGGCAAAGAAACATCCCCCGAGAGCGAAAGGAAGGCAGATAATGAGTGGCGATAGCTTTGTCATTGTGAATATGTCCCTACTTCCGGATTTGCCAGAATCGGTGACCACGCAGCCAGTCTCGCGCCCCGGCTATGGGTGAGCTGGCGCGCGCGGCCTGACTCGGTGTCGAGAATCCACAACTGCTTGTCACCGCCCCGCGACGACGTGAAGACAATGTGCCGGCCGTCAGGCGCCCAGGACGGATCTTCGTTCTCACCTTCACTGGTGAGCTGCTTCGGAACACGATCGCGAACGTCGATCATCCAGATCTGAAACAGACCATTCTGCTGCTCGTACGCGATCGCGCGACCGTCGGGAGACCAGTCCGGGCTCGCACGATAGCTGCGCACTCCAGGTGTGTACGGCGTCAGCAGCTGAACGTTCGAGCCGTCCGCATCCATAATATAAACCTGCGGCGAGCCTGACTTGCCGGAGATGAACGCGATCTGTCTGCCGTCCGGGCTGTAGGAAGGTGAAGTGTTGTCGGTACCTCTGCCGATGGTGATTCGTTTGGGCGTGCTCGAGTCGGTGTCGAGACCCGCCAGCACCAGATCGGTCCCGCTGCCCGTTCCCTGCGCGTAAAGGATTGCATTGCCCCCGGGCTGGTACACCGGCGTGATGTTCAAGCCGGCGCGAATCTGACTCACTCTTCGCGTTTTGCCAGTGCGCACGTCGAGCTCCTGTACCTGCGTGCCGGTGTTGCCGAGCACGGTGAACACCACCGATTCGCCGCCCGGTGACCACGCCGGCGATAATGCACCGCGACCAGTGGTGATGGCTCGCGTTTCAGCGCCATCGCTGTCCACGATCTTCAGCTCGCCGTTGTTGACGTAGGCGATTCGCGTTTGCGCGATGCCCCGCTTGCCGAGGGCCCACTGCTCGACTTGGTCGGAGATGCCGTGAATGGTGAAGCGCCAGTCTCTGTCGCGGCGATCGAAGAGGAAATGCTCGGACTGAAGCAGTTGACCTCTCGACACATCATATGCCGCTACGTGCAGGCCCTGCGTCGTCGGCGTCATTCGGACAACGAGTGCCGCGCCAAACTTGGCGAACAACGCGAAGTTGAGTTTCTCGCCGGGCGCCGGCACCAAGCCACTCAGGGTTTCGTGATCGAGGCCGATGACCGTCATGCGATCGCTGTAATCGAGGTCGCGCTGAACTATCACTCGCAGCGAATCATCATCGTCGTCCGCCACGGGCAGCACAATCACGCCGGGTTTAGTGCCAGCGGCGTAGCTGAGACCGAGGCGGACACCGGTGGTGGCGGTGTCCTGAGCGCACAGGCTTGAAACGGCCACGCACGAGGCGAGGATCGCGCTCAAGACAAAGGCGCGCACGAAGTTCATTTCAGGAATTCCGGATCGAAGCTGAAGACGACCGGCAGTACATCGTCAGGAAATCCGTCTGGTAATGGGCCGAATGCCAGCGCGCTCGCCGCGGCCTCGACGGCGCCCTGCGCCTCGAGATCGAACGAGAAATTGCCTGATCGCCTGATGAATGTGAGATCTGACACAGAGCCATCGCGATGGATCAGAAACCTTACTTCCGCCTTGAGGCGTGCAGCAGGATTTCGCGGTTTGAATTTGATTGCAATCTGACGAACGATGTTGTTGAGATACCCTGGAAACGGGAACTCGATCCCCTCAGTGCGCACGTTCGCGACATCGGTTCCCTTGCCCCCGGTGGGGCCGCCTCCCGCCTTCGGCGCCTCGGCTTTGGCCTCTTGTTTGACCTTCGTCTCGGTCGGCGTCGTCACTTTGGATTTCGGCGCTGCTTTCGCCTCCGTCGGCGCGGCCTTCGCGGTCGTCTTCGCGTTGCTACGCTTCGGGACGGGCGGCTCCCGGATCGTTGACGGTGCGGTGGTAGGCTGGGTAACAGATGTTGTCGCCTTCGACTGACTCGTCTTCACTTCGCCGATCGCGCGCTCGCCTGGAGGCGCGGCGACGATGTTCACGCGATACATCGGCGGCAGTGCCACCGGCTTGCTCTCTCTGAGGCTGTAAAAGAGGAGCGTCGCCACCACCGCGTGAAGTATGGCGGAGAGCGTAAACGGGGCGATCAGCCGGGACCCGCTCTCTCCGCTGGACATCATCTGCCCTCTGGAGGCTCGGCGACCAGTCCGATGTCGCCGACGCCGCTCGCTCGCATTATCGCCAGCACTCTGACAACCGTGCCGTAGGGCACACCATCATCGGCGCGCAGATAGACTCCACCGCTGCCGCGTCGCTGCGCCAGCGCCTTGAAGCTCGCCGCGAATTGGTTGTAGCTGAGGCGCGCATCGTCGACGTAAATCGCGCCGGCGCGATCGATGGTGACAGTGAGACCGCTCTTCGATTCCAGCGGACGCGACTGCGCCTTGGGCAGCGAGATGTCGACGCCGCCCTGCATCATCGGCGCCGTGATCATGAAGATGATCATCAGCAACATCATCACATCGATGAGGCTGACGACGTTGATCTCGGCGTTGAGAGTCAGCCGATCGCGACCACGTCCGCGTCGCGCCATCAGATTTCTGTTTGGAAGTTGATGCCGTCGATCATCATATCATGCCCTCTCTGACCATCAGTGCGATCAGCTCGGAACCAACGCTCTCCAGCTCGCCCTCGATCTTGTTGAGCCGGGCAGCGAAAATGTTGTACGCGAACACCGCCGGAATCGCGACGCTCAGCGCAGCCGCGGTAGCGATGAGAGCCTCTGCCACTCCAGGCGCTACGGCGCCGATGTTTCCCGAACCTTTGGCAGCAATCCCGACGAATGCGTCTATTACCCCCAAGACGGTGCCGAGGAGCCCGATCAGCGGGCTCACCGACCCAATCGTCGCCAGGGATGGAACCCAGCGGCCCAGCCTGTCGCGCTCTGAGCTCGTCTCGGCGTCGAGAACGAGCTGCAGCGCCTCTACCTGGGCGCTGCTGAATCGCGCGGAACGCTCCGCCGTACCGTGCAGAGCGGGAGTCGTCTCCTGAATGAAGCGCATCGCTCGCTCCATGATCGTTGCCGGAGGACGACCAGTTTCTCTCCCGAGCTGCCCGGCCCGATCGAGCGTCGGCACACCCGCAAAATCGCGGGCGAAAGCATGCGTCACACGCAGCGCGCGACGGAGCTCGAAACCCTTTGAAAAAATGATCATCCAGCTGATGAGCGACAGCACGATCAGAATCGCCAGCACGACCTTCGTCGCGCCGGTGGAATTCGTGACGAGCTCCATCGGTGAGCTCGGGATCGCCTGACCAATCTGAAGGGAGAGAATCATGGTTAAGCCGGTGTGTGGCTGACGCGTCCCGCGAACCACTTGTAGGTCGTCGTCAATCCCTGCATCAGATTGACTTCCGGAGCCCATCCCAACGCCACTTTCGCCTTGTCGACGTTGACGAACGATTCCTGCTGTTCACCCGGGCGCTGGGGCGCAAACTCGATTGGAACGTCGCTACCCGCCGCTTTCTGCAGACGCTTCGCGATCTCGATCACGCTCGTCCCGACGCCGGTTCCGATATTGAATGCTCGCGCATCGAGCCGGGCTCTGTCCGGTAGCGGCTTGGTCGCCGCCATCCACGCCGCGCGTGCGACGTCGCCGACATAGACGTAATCGCGGGTCTGCAAACCGTCCCCAAAAACGGTGAGCGGGCGGTTGCTGAGAATCCGCCCGCAGAAGATCGCGACGACACCTGCCTCGCCGTGTGGATCTTGTCGCGGACCATACACATTACCGAATCGCAGCGCGACGGCATCGAGTCCGTGCACGCGGCCGTAATAGGCGAGGTAATACTCGATGCAGAGTTTCGAGATTGCGTAGGGAGACTCGGGATCCTTCGGATAAATCTCGGCGTTGGGCGGCTTGTTGAAATCGCCATAGAGAGCCCCGCCGGTGGAAGTGAAAACCACACGCGTTTTACCAGCGCCGGCACGAACGGCTTCCATCAGATTGAGAGAGCCGAGGATGTTGATGGTGGCGTCGTTGATCGGGTCGGCGACGCTCTTGCGCACATCGATCTGTCCGGCGAGGTGGACGATGGCGTCGAACTTTCCTTCGCGCACCAGTCGGGCGAATTCGGGCGTGTTCACCCCGATCTCGTGGAAGTCTGCCTTGTTCGGGAGGTTCTCGCGCTTGCCGGTGGAGAGGTTGTCGACGATCTCGACCTGAAAGCCTTTGTCGAGAAACAAGTCGGCGACGTGTGAGCCGATGAAGCCGGCTCCGCCAGTGACGAGAGCTTTAGGCAATGTCCGAGGATTCTCCTTTCCCGGCGTCGTCGACGAATTCCCTGCCTTCCAGTGCAAACAGGTACCGCGCCGCATCGACGACACCGAGGCCGCGGCCGTTTGCCGCGGCGGCCTTCAGCCTTACGCTCGGCTCGTGCAGAAACTTGTTCATCAGCGATTTGGAGAAGTGCTCGATCGCATCGGCCTGCTCGGGTGAGAGGGGCCCAAGACGCCGGAGCGCCACCGCCAGCTCGGCGCTGCGAAGCTTGTCCATCTCCTCGCGGAACTCCCGCACGACGGGAACCGCTACCAGTCCGGCGATCCAATCCCAATACTTCTGCACCTCGGCGGCGATGATCTCTCTCGCGGCCGGGACGTTTTCTTCCCGCTGCTCCAGGTTGGCGGCGGCTGCCGCACGCAGGTCATCGAGATCGTAGAGGAAGACGTTGTCGAGATTGCCCACCGCCGCTTCCACATCGCGCGGCAGCGCAATGTCGAGGATGCAAAGGGGTCGGTCTCCTCGCGCTTCGACCGCGCTGTGGACGCGCTCCACCGTCACTACCGGCACCGGCGACGCGGTGGAGCAGATGAGGACATCGACATCGCGCAGCGAGTCCCAGCATTGGTCGTAGTGCATCGCCGTGGCGCCATGTCTGTCTGCCAATGACTGAGCGCGCTGGTGGGTGCGATTGGCCACGATTGCGACACGCACGCCTTCGGCCAGCAGACATTCCAGGGCGATCTCGGCGACATCGCCCGCTCCGAGAACCATCGCCCGACGTCCACTGAGCCCGCCGAAAATCTTCTTCGCCAGTTGCACCGCCGCCGAGCTCACCGACGCCGCGCCGCGCCCGATACCTGTTTCTTCGCGCGCCCGAGATGCAGCGAGCAAAGCACCCTGGAACATTCGATTGAGAATCGGTCCTGATTCGGCGCGGCATTCTTCCCAGGCGTTCTTTACCTGCCCCTGGATCTGAGCCTCGCCAAGAATCATCGAGTCGAGACCGGCCGCAACGCCGAAAAGGTGCGACGTGGCTTCACGATCACGCCTGACATAAACGAATTCCGCAGCGTCGTTGCCGAGTCGGGCGGAGAGAAGTGTCGAGATGCGCGCCACGGCGCCATCGTTGTCTTCGACGGCATAGAACTCGGTGCGGTTGCAGGTCGAGAGGACGACTCCTTCGCGAATCAAACCGTCCTCTCTGAGCCGGGCCAGCGAATGCAGCGCCTCCCAAGGCCTGAACGCGAGCTTCTCGCGCACCTCGATCGGAGCCGTCGTATGGCTCACCCCGACCACGATCAACGCCACGAATTCACCTTCTCGTTGAAAGAGCCATCTTCGACCGAATCGCAAAAATCGTCGCCAAGGAGCTTGGGAGCAGCGGTTTTCCAGCTCTGCTCGTCGCGCGCCAGCAGTCGTGATCTCAATCCGCGCAGGGCCGACACCGCTCGCTCGTAACGGCCGTCAAAACGCTCGGCGATCGCGTCGCGAATTCTGGCCGCCGCGCCGGGGACTCCGCCGGACGAGACCGCGATCGTTACGTCGCCGGACCGATGCAGCGCCATGGTGTGAAAGTTTCCCTCATCGGGATAGTCGGTGATGTTGACGAGCTTGCCGCGGGAGTTGGCGTCGACCGCGATCTGGGCGTTGACCTCACGAGAGTCTGTCGCTGCAATCACCAGGGTCGCCTTTTCGAGATGTTCGGCGCGATACGATTCGCGGATGACAGTCACCTGTCGCAATCGCTCGGCATCCTCCAGCTCAGAAGTCACCAGCGGCGCAACCACTCGCACCAGGGCGCCTGCTTCGACCAGCGCCAGTGCCTTGCGCGTGCCGACAGCGCCGCCGCCAATCACAACCGCGGTGACGCGCTCCCCGTGCAGAGCGATCGGGAAATCACTCACAGGAACTGCCCTCGGTTCAATGATGCCATCCGGAACACGACATACAACGCGATGACGCTGGCGAAGGTTACGGCCGACATCAGCGCCGCTCGCCGCGCCTGCCAGCCGCGGAGCAAGCGCCCGAACACCAGCGCACTGACACCGATCCAGGCGGCAATTCCCCAGATGATCTGCGGGATCACCACCGCCCGATACTGGAACGAATAGGCGGTAGCGAGGGCGACCCCGAGCGTGAGACCCAGGAAGCCGGTGATCGACGCCAGATGGTTGACGCGATCGAGAGTGTCGAGCGGCGGGAAAAACCTGAAGATGGCGCCGAAGCGGGCTGACTTGAGCTCGCGGCGGGCGACGAGGTACATCGTTCCGGCGGCAGCGGCAGTCGCGTAAGCGGCGATACCGACGAAGCTCAACACGATGTGCATCGTCAGCCAAACGGCGCGCGCGCCCTGGGGCTCGAGGAACGGCCGCATGCCGGCAAGATTCGCCGCCATCGTCACCAGTGCGGCGACTGGCGCAGCGACAAGCGTCAGACTCACTTCGCGCGCCAGGCTCTCGACCACCACCAGGGAAATAGCCAGCACCAGACCGGCGAAGGAGAGTCCCGGTCCGAGTCCCGTCAGGGATGCCGCTCCCGTCTCTCTGGTGAGCCCAGCCAGCGCCGTAGCGTGGGCGCCGATCCCCAGCAGCAGCGCAATCACAACTGCTGCCACCGGCGCCTTCACGCGACGCGCAAAGGGCAGCGCGGCGACGGCTGCCGCAGCGAGGTAAAACGTGACGGCAAGGAAGTGGGCGATCGCAATCATCTTGATCGCCCTAATTTAATTCCCCGCTGCTTGTTTAGCGCATTAAGAGGCGCACAACCGCAGTGCTTAGTCGGTGCTCGCCATCTTGCCAGTCAAACGGACTGGCATTCCGTCACGAATAGTCGGCTGTATCTGCCTGATGATGATTGCAGTCGCGGCGAAGGGTGTCACGCGCACGACTTGCGCTACCGCGGCAGTCGTTGGCGGCGCCGGGTTCTCGTCTTCTCTGCCGGTCGAGTTATCGATGAAAGTGACTTCATCGCCAACCTGCACTCCGTTCTTCGAGCTGGGCGAAATGATGACGTAGTGACCGATGGATGGCAGGACCGGCTCGTTGTGGACGTAAACCACCTTGCCTCTCGGACCGCCGACGACGGGCGAAAGAGTCCCGCTTGGCGCGCTCAGATCCGGCACGACCGTAAGTCTCTGCTCGAGCATGATCTCGGCGAACTGCTTCATGATGCGGGCGACGGGCCGCTGACCCGGAGCGAGACTCTCGATGCGGAGAATCCCTGTTGGAATCACGACCTGGCCGTTGTTGCCGAGGTCGGGTCCGAGGACGTACGACATGTATTCGTCGCCAACGCGCGGTATGGAGCCGCGCGGCAGATCGACGTAAAGATCGTCGTTGATCTGGTATCTGGACTGGACGATGCTGGTCTTGATACCGGGACGGTCGACACTGGAGACCAGTCTGCCGGCTCCGCGCGGCCCGCCGCCACGATCGGCATAGGGCGCAGCTTCGACTTCGCCTTTGCGGACACCGCCCCCACGAGAGCGCCCGATGATGGCGCGCTGCTGTTCGGCGACGGCCCGGCTCATCGGCGAGGCGAAAACGGTCAGATCGGAGCGGCCGCCGGTGACTTGCTGCGTCTCGACCGGACGCGTGACGACGTGCGAGACGACTTCTCCGGCGCTATCAGCGCTGGCCAGCGCGCCCGGCTTCACTTCGTTGCCCCAGATGCGGATGACTTCGCCCGGGTAAATCCAGTGCGGATCTTTGACGACGTCGGTGTTGCGGCGGAAGATCTCCGGCCAGCGGAATGGATTCTTGAGATAGAACTGCGCCAGATCCCAGAGTGTGTCCCCCTTTTTCACCACGTGCTTGACTTCCCTGGTGGTGTCGGAGCTGACGACGAGATTGTTGGTAGTGTCTTCCTGGATGGGAGGAGCGGGACGAGCGGTATCGGGATTGGTTGGAACCTGCGCGGCGGAACGACTGGCCGCGGCGAGTATCAACCCGACGGCTAAACCCGTTGCGGTTCTTGACGATGCATTCAGCAAATGACCAATCACTCGTGCTCCCGGCGGCTTTGACGGATGGATAGCGGCCCGCGCAGGGCGGGTCAACAAAGGGACGGGCGTCAGCAAGTGAAAGTCACTTCTTGAGGAGGGCCCTGGAGCTGTCTACGGATAGGAACCGCCTACGGCCAGGGCATAAGACAACTGCCTGCTGGGCGTTGTCTTCGTCTCAAGAATTCAAAAGCGGCCCTGCACCGC
>JBKPDS010000216.1:0-16979 GCA_046727995.1 Gemmatimonadota bacterium | reverse complement strand
GCCTGCAGCAACAGCAGGACCGCGAAACTACATGTTGAACTTCCCAAAGTCTTCGGGCCGGAGATTCTCCAGGTATTCCTTCAGCTGCTCGGCCGACATTTCCTCTGATGGCTCGGCCAGAGTCTCCGGCGGCGTCTGGCCTTCCTCCAGCAGGAGCGCGGTAAGAAGATTCTCCTGTGCAAAGATCGGCGCCTCGAAGCGCAGCGCGATGGCAATGCTGTCCGACGGACGGGCGTCGATGTGAACCGCGCCCGAATTGCGGGCGATGTGGAGCTCGGCGTAGAACGTCCGGTTCTCGACCTTGGTGATGTTGACGCGCCGCAGCGTGCCTCCCATACCGATAATGAGATTCTTGCACAGGTCGTGGGTGAGCGGGCGCTCTCGTTTGAGCTTGTTCATCTCGATCACGATCGATTCAGCCTCCGGCTGCCCGATCCAGATCGGAAGGAGCCGTGCCCCGCCCTTCTCCTGGAGAATCACCACGTAGGAGTTGGTGGAACGGTCCAGTCCCAGCCGCATCACCTCGACTTCGACAAGCTGCATGAAAACAAATTAACGAGGCGCGCTAACGTCCGTCGACGGCTTTCCTCAGGTCGGCGACGCGGTCCAGCCGCTCCCAGGTGAAAAGGGTCCCCTTACCATTCTTCTTGGGAGCTCGCCCGAAATGTCCGTAGGCAGAGGTCGCGCTGTAGATGGGTTTTCTGAGGTCGAGCGCGTTGATGATCCCCTTGGGCGTGAGATCGAAGACTTTCATGATCGCCTTCATGATCGCTGTCTCGGGAACGGTATTGGTCCCGAACGTATCTACGTTGACCGAAACCGGCTCGGCAACACCGATCGCGTATGCGACCTGGACTTCGCAGCGGCGGGCAAGCTTGGCGCCGACGATGTTCTTGGCAACCCAGCGCGCTGCGTAGCACGCCGAGCGATCGACTTTCGAGGGATCCTTGCCGCTGAAGGCGCCACCACCGTGGCGTCCCATGCCGCCGTAGGTGTCGACGATGATTTTTCTACCGGTCAGCCCGGCGTCGCCCTGCGGTCCGCCGATGACGAAGCGGCCGGTGGGATTGATGTGGAACTTGATGCTCTTGTCGCGGAGGTGCTGGGGAATGACCGGCTCGATGACCTCCGAGATCACGGCTTCGCGAAGTTTCTTCGAGGAAATTTCATCCGAGTGCTGGGTCGAGACGACGACGGTCTCGACGCCCACTGGCAGGGCGTCCTCGTAGAGAACGGTGACTTGTGCTTTTCCGTCCGGCCGCATCCACGATCCGTCCTTCGAGCGACGAAACGCGGCCAATCTCTCGGTGAGCCGGTGGGCGAGCTGGATCGGCATCGGCATCAGCTCTTCCGTCTCGTCGGTTGCGTAGCCGAACATCATCCCCTGATCGCCGGCGCCTCCGGTGTCCACTCCCTGAGCGATGTCGGGCGACTGCTTGTCGATGGTGCTGATGACGGCGCACGTCTTCGAGTCGAAGCCGTAGGCGGTGTCGTTATAGCCGATGCGGTCGATCGTGGAGCGCACGATCTCCGGAACGTTGACGTAGGTCTTGGTGGTGATTTCGCCGGCGACGCAGGCAAGGCCGGTAGTAACGAGCGTCTCACAGGCTACGCGCGCCGGCGGGTCGTCTCTGATTATTGCGTCGAGGATGGCGTCCGAGATCGCGTCCGCAACCTTGTCGGGGTGACCCTCGGTAACGGATTCAGATGTGAACAGATGTCGATCGAGCACGAAATTCCTCTAACCTAGTGAGGATGAGCGGTGGCAACGGTCGCGCGCCGTACTATTCGCGCGCCGAGGATGTTTTCAGTCCACCGGAGCTTTCGAAGATATTTCCCTCGGCGAAGTCGGGCAACCCGTCGCGCAAGAAAGGTGCGTCGCCGAAAGCTGTCAGTAGCCGCCGTCTGAGCTCGCCTTCAGCCTCGCGGGCAGTCCTGGATTCGAGCGCGGCGTTCGCGGCTTCCGCTGCGACAGCGACGCTCACCCCACGCACGATCCTCTTGACGAGCGGCACCGCTCTCCCGGCTACGCTCAACGACCGGACGCCGAGTCCAATCAAGGCGAACGCCATCAGAGGCTGTGAAGCCATCTCGCCACAAACGGCGACCTCGAGGCGATGCGCGACGCCGACGTCGACGATCCGCTTGATGAGCGTGAGGACGGCCGGATGGAGCGGCGTGAACCGCGACGCCAGGTTCGCGCTGCCTCGATCCACCGCCAGTGTGTACTGCACGAGGTCGTTGGTGCCGATGCTGAAAAACGAGACGTCGTCGACCAGCGTGTGGACCGACAGCGCGGCAGCCGGCGTCTCCACCATCACGCCCAGTGGAAGGTCGTGCCGGTACGGAACACCGCGCGCGTCAAGCTCGGCGGCCGCCTCGTTTAGGAGATGTTTTGCCTGCTTCACCTCGTCGAGCGTAATGATCAGGGGAAACATTATCCGCACGTCACCGTGCATCGCGGCCCGCAGCAACGCCCGGAGCTGGGTCTTGAAGAGCTCGGGCTCGTCGAGGCACATCCTGATCGCCCGCCAGCCGAGGAACGGGTTCGGATCAGTCGGGTAACCGCCAACCGGCAGCTTGTCTCCGCCCACATCGAAGGTGCGAATCACGACCGGGCGTCCGCCAAAAGCTTCCACCACGTGCCGATAAGCGCGGTACTGCTCTTCCTCGTCGGGCATCGTCGCGCGACCGACAACCAGAAACTCGGTGCGCATCAGTCCAACGCCTTCCGCTCCACTGTGAGCGGCGTACTGTGCTTCCTCCGGCAGATCGACGTTCGCGCGCAACGTCACCCAGTGACCGTCGAGGGTCACTGACTCCGCGGCAGCGAGCGCCTGGAGCTCCTTGTCCTCGATTGCCTGCACCGCTCGGCGCTCGCGATACAGCTTTACCTGACCGGGAGTCGGATTGATGACGAGCACTCCCGAGGTGCCATCGAGAATCACGTGCTCGTTGCCGTTTAACTGCTCCGTCGCGTCGCGAAGTCCGACTACCGCCGGCAGGCCGAGCGATCTCGCCAGAATGGCGACGTGAGACGTGCGCGTTCCGGCGTCGGTGGCGATGCCGATGATCGCCTCGCGATCGAGCTGGACGGTGAGGCTCGGCGTCAGATCGTGGGTGACGAGGATCTTGTTTGAACCCTTCGGCAGGTCGACCGGATCGTGATCGGGAAGTCCGAGCAAGATGGTGAGGACTCTGATGTGGACATCGATCAGATCTCCAACTCGTTCGCGAAGCAGGGGACGCACGTGACCAGCAAACTGCTGACGCCATTCGAACAAGACCAGATCGAACGCCTTTTCGGCGCCAAGGTTTTGCTGAATCAGCTCCTCGACCTGTCTGATAAGCTCACCGTCCTCGAGGATCGACAGCTGAACGTCGAAGATCGCCGCTTCCTCGGGACCGGCGTGCTTCTCGGCGCGGGCGCGAACCTGACGCAGGCGCGCCTGTGCCTGCTCGAGCGCGGCGTGAAAGCGCTTGATCTCTCCGGGAATCGCATCGTCGTGAATAATGCGATGCCGGACGTCGGGCACCTCCCATCTGAGCAGATGTACCTGGCCATCAACGATCCCGGGTGAAGCCGGCATGCCAGCGATGCCCTTGGCCATCAGCTCTCTCCGAACTTGTTGGCGATCACCGTCGCCAGCGCGTCGAGCGCGGCGTCAGCGTCTTCACCGATCGCGCGCAAGAGGATGGTAGCGCCGAATTCGGCGGCCAGCATCATGACGC
This sequence comes from Gemmatimonadota bacterium, assembly GCA_046727995.1. GTDB lineage: Bacteria > Gemmatimonadota > Gemmatimonadetes > Gemmatimonadales > Gemmatimonadaceae > UBA4720. The sequence continues at coordinate 13,247 of JBKPDS010000216.1, read as the reverse complement.
CCATGATGCTCTTGGCGTTCACCTCGAGATCGTCGCGCACGATGGTGATATTGCTCCTGAATTTCCCGGCCGTTTTCACGATCTCGGCGGCTGGACGGGCATGTATCCCCAGCTTGTTGACGATCTTTACTTCGCGATCTGGCATCAGGTCAGGACCGAGTAGAGAACGAACACCGCGAGAACACCGAGAGCGATCCGCCAACCCTCTGCCCGCTCGCGGAGAAGAGCGAGGAGAACAATTCCCACGAACGCCGCCGCGATTATCGCACCGACCAGGGCACGGCCCGGACCTACGATCCGCTGTAACGCCAGCGGAATGGCAATTCCTCCGACGAACGCCGCCGCGCGACCGATATAGTCCGGTCCCTGCCGCAGCACCGGGTTGCCTAACGCTGAAGCGACGTTGAGACCGCGTGAGAGACCAATTCGAAGTCCCCATGCTCGGAGAAGAAAGTGTCCGGCGTTGTAGAGCAAGAGAAATGTACCAACCACTGCCAGGGCGGACCTGCCGGCGCCATAAACGCCAATCGCCACCAGCGAGCAGAAGGGCAGCCAGCTCGCCCAAACCAGTCTGTCGCCCACACTTCCGAGCGGACCAGCCAGCGCAGTTCGAAAACGCTCGATCCTCGATGCCTCAACGCCATCGAGCTCGGCTCGGGTGAGCGCGCCGACTGCAACTCCGGCGAGGTAGGGATGCGCGTTGAAGTAGCGCGATTCGCGAGCCAGCGCCGCGCGATACTGCTGTCCGTTCACGCCACCAGGCAGCAACCGAAGCGCCGGCTCGATTGCGAACCCAACGCCGGTGCCGTTCAAGGTCTCGTAATTCCACGATCCCTGCAGCGCGAACAAGCGAAAGTACATCGCCAGCTTGACGCGGAGCGGAAGATCGAATCGGGGTGAGACCGCCGTCATCTCGTCATCAGCAAGGCTGCCCACACTGCCAGACCGGCGGCGAAAAACCAGAGAACGTGGCGGACCGAGTGGAACACCTTCCAGAGTGCCGCGCCGCCAACGATGGCGGCGATCACGACGACCACCGCGTGGGACGCCTCGGATTCACTTCCCCACACTGCCACGATCGCCCTCACCAGCGGGGCGAAGATCACCATCGCCACGATCGTCACCAGCGCGCCGCGCACGAGATCGAGCGACATGCCGGACAGGTGGAGTGAGAGAAGTGCATCGCGCGATCCGGCTTCGAGCTGATCTCGCGTCCGGGCGAGCCGCGCCGCAATTATCCGACGCAGCGTCACCATACTCCAGCCGCTGATGCTCGCCGTCAGCAGCGCCGCCAGCAGACATGCGGGCAGCGCGCCGGGCATCCCGCTCGGCTGAGAGGCGAAGAGAGCGCCGCCAACGACACCGGCCGAACCCCACTCGGGATATCGAGACGCTCCGAAAGGCAGAGTGTCGAGCGCGATCATCTCCAGCACCACACCGATCAGCAGGCCGCCGGGCGGGTTTCCGATGAATGCGCCCGCCGCTGTGGCAGCGACGATCGGACGCGAGATCATCGCTTGCGGAAAGCTCACCACGTCGAGGCCGAGCAGGGCTCCCAGCAATGCGATCGGCAGCGCTTCGAGAACACTCATCGCGCCGCGCCCTCCAGAACTTCGGGCAATGGAACCGCGCGCGCGGACGGTACATCCTGCGCCGTGACTTCCACTCCCGCGGCCTCGAGCTGCTTTAGTTGCTGCTCCTCTTCCGGCGTCAGAAAAATGTAGCGGAGCTTCTCGGAGCGTCCGGCGCGGTGGTGGATCCCGCCGAGGTTGACGCTGCCGATCGCCTTCACTCCCTTCACCAGGCGGTACATGCTGTCGATGTCGCCGGTGATCAGCAGGCCGGGGCGAGGATCGACCGCGAGTTTGGCGTGGTCGCGGATGGCAGTGGCGACGTCGGCAAATTGGAGCTCCATGTCTGGAGGCACTGCCATCCGGTACAGCTCCTTTTCCCAATCGCTCGCGGCGACAGCGTCGTCGACGAGGATGAGCAGGCGAATGTTGAGTGGCTGCCCCCAACCGACGACGACCTGGCCGTGTATGAGGCGGTCATCGATTCGATAGAGGTGAATAGCCATCAGCGTCCGACCACGATCAGCGATGCTTTTCCTCTCTCAGCTGCCGCGCGAGCGGCGTCGGTTGGCGACACGCTGGTGTTGAAGACAAAATCGAGAAGTGTGGCCAGGTTCACTCCGCTCACCAGGACGATTCCCGGATCATCCTTCACGATTCGTCTGGCGGCGATGGTGGCGCTGCCCGCGGGCAGGTCGGTGAAGATGACGCGGGCGCCTGTTCGGTCGAGCTGGTCGCGAATGGTTCCTTCGATGTCTTCGGGAGTCATGCCCATCATAGACAGCACGACCAGCTTGTCGGCCATGCCGCAGATCTGACCGACGGCCGACACCAATCCACCGGCGAATTCTCCGTGGCCGATGACGATGGCGCGCGGTTTTTCCGGGCCGCCGCCCGTCTCGTCATTCATGGTCTTCCTGGAGGTACTCGCGAATGTTGTCGGCAGCTGCCGTTTTCATGCGACGCACCAGTCGCTCGTTGAAAGCCTCGGCCGCGTTGATGCCAGAGTAACGAAGGAGATGGTTCATGGCGATGACTTCCGCCACCACGGTGATGTTCTTGCCGGGGTTCAAGTAGACGGTGACTTTGGGCAGCTCGACGTCAAGAATCGTCGTGGTCTCCTGGTCGAGCCCAGTGCGCTCTACTATTGCGTGCTGATCCCATTCTTCAAGCTGGACGACGACTTCGATACGTTTTTGCTGGCGCACGGCACGAATTCCGAAAATCGCCGGAATGTCGATGAGGCCGATACCGCGGATCTCCATGTAGTGCCGCTGCATCTCGTGGCCGCGTCCGATGAGAACGTCGTTGCCGCGCTTGCTGGTGATGACGAGATCGTCAGCGACGAGTCGATGACCTCGCTCGACGAGATCGAGCACGCACTCTGACTTTCCGATACCGCTTTTGCCGGTGAAAAACAGCCCGACGCCGAAAACGTCTGCCAATGATCCGTGAAGCGAGACGGTCGGCGCAAACTCCATCTCGAGCACCGGCTTGAGGCGACGATAGAATTCCGCCGTCTTGAGCTTGGTGCGAATCAATGGCACTCCCGTGGCGGCAGCGGATTCCTTGAGTCCACCTGGCAGTCGCTGGCCCTTCGTCACGAAGACCGCCGGAATGGGAAAAGAGAAGAAAAGGTCGAGAATTTTTTTCCGCGCCGCCGGCGACAGCGACTCGAGATAGGTGATCTCCGTTTCGCCCAGCACCTGGAGTCTTTCTGCCGAAAACCGCTCGACGTATCCGGCGAGGGCGAGTCCCGGACTGGACACCTCGGCGTTGCCGATCACCCGATCCAGGCCAGTTCCCGGCTCGAGCTCCTCCAGCTGCAGTGTCCCACGCAGCCGATCGAGGAGCTGACCGACCGTTACGTGCTGATTAGCCATTCCCGCTCCAATTGCTTCGCATATGGATCATTGCGCGATCACTTCCTCCAGATGCGCAAGCGTTTCGTTCGCCGCGCGATCCCAGGAGAAGGACTCGGCGAACTTTCTGGCCGCCTTCCCCAGCACGTCCACCAGATGCGGAGACTGAACGATTCCCCTCATTGCCGCTGTCATCGCCTCAGGATCGTTCTGCTGGACGAGAAAACCGGTCTCGCCATCGATCACTGATTCGCGAATCCCGGGCGAATTGGCAGCGACAACGGGAGTTCCGCACGCAGCAGCTTCCAGATTACTGATTCCCCACCCTTCCTTTGGCGACGCCAGGACCGAGGCCCACGCACGGCGCAAGAGATGAACCTTTTCATCTTCCGGTATGAAGCCGAGAAATCGGACCCGCCCTTCAAGGTCGAGTGATTTTACCAGACGTTCAAGCGCAGCGCGATAGTCGCCGGTGCCGGCAATTTCCAGTGTCGCCGCGGGCAGGTTCAGTCCGGCGAAAGCTTTGATGACGACATCGACACGCTTGTACTTCTTGAGCCGGCCAAGGTAGACGAACAGAGGTCGCTCGGATCTCTCCGCGGCGTTGGGCGTGAGGCGATTGGCGTCGACTCCATTGTATATCACGCGGATCGACCGGCGCGGAATGCCGCGCGCCACCAGATCGTCGGCGGTGCTGAGGCTGACGGCCTCGAATGGAACCCCCTCGTACATTGCACCCAACGGGCGCTCGGAAAGCCACACCGCCGCCGCGACAGGTGGTGATGCCTCGCGAAAAACGGTCCCGCCAAAGAGATGGTGGACGAGCACGACGAGTTTGCGCAGTCCCCAGAGCGGTGTGTACAGAGGGACTTTGTTCAGGTCCTCGACGACCACGTCGTAATCGTTGCCGGCAAGGTGTCGGCGGTAGTAGCGCTGCGCCACGAAGGGATAAGTGTGGCGGGTTCCGGTGCGATAAACTTCGATCCCGCCGATGGTGGCTCGTGATGGAGCGTTAACCCACCCGCTGCAAAGGAGATCGACGCTGTGGCCGCGATCGACGATCCGGCTGAATATTTCCTGTAAGTGAAGCTCGGCGCCCCCTGCCTGCGGATTCGTGAAATCCTGCCAATTGAGAACGAGTATCCGCACTAGATCATGCCGGCCTGTCGAGCGAAAGCGTCGAGCACGCCGTTGACGAACTTGGCGCTGGCGGATGTGCCGAAGCGTTCCGCCAGGCGTACTGCTTCCTGGATCGCGACCCGGGGCGGTGTGTCGCCCTTCATCAGCTCCGCGGCGCCCAGCCGGAGGACGGATCGCTCGATGGCGCCAAGCCGCTCGAGCCGCCAATTGGTGGTCAAATCCGCGAGGCGTGAATCGAGCTCGCTTCCCGCATTGGAGACGTCGCGCACCAGCACGCCGGCCAGGCGACGCTCCTCAGGTGTCACGGCGAGATCGTCCCAGACCTGAGTGGCAACGCGATCGAGGTTCTTGCCCCCTCCGGCACCGCCGCCTCGCATCTCCCACGCATAGAGCGCCTGTAGCGCACGGGCGCGGGCGCGCGATTCAATCCGCATCGTCCGGGTCGAGCCGATTCACCAGGTCGACCATTTCCAGGGTCGCCACTGCTGCGTCAAAGCCCTTGTTGCCGTGGGCTCCGCCGGCACGAGCTTCGGCTTGCTCGTCGGTGTCGCAGGTGAGAACGCCGAAACCAATTGGAGTTTCCGATTCGGCACTGGCGGCGGCGAGTCCTCTCGATGCCTCGCCGGCGATGTAGTCGAAGTGCGCGGTCTCACCACGGATAACGGCGCCGACAGCGACCAGCCCATCGTAGCGCTCGCTCGCCAGAAGCCAGCGGGCGGCGAGCGGCAGCTCCCACGCCCCGGGAACCCAGACGACGTCGATGTCCTCGAAGGCGACACCGTATTTGACGAGGGCCTCGAGCGCGCCATCGACGAGCTTTTTTACGATGGGCTCATTGAAGCGACTGGCGACGACCGCAATGCGCCGCCCAACGCCGCTCGGCAATCCGTGGAACTCGGGCATTTAAGACGCGAAGAGGTGTCCCAGCTTTGCCCTTTTGGCTTCGAGGTAGCTTGAGTTCTCGTCGTGCGCGATCGAGATGATCGGAACCCGCTCGTCGACGGTCAGGCCGTAACCCTCCAGGCCAACGAGTTTGCGCGGATTGTTGGTGATGGGACGGATCGTCCGGAGGCCGAGGTCGAGCAGGATCTGTGCGCCGATGCCGTAGTTACGGAGGTCCGGCTTGAATCCGAGCCGCTCGTTGGCCTCGACGGTATCGATGCCCTGGTCCTGGAGCTCGTACGCTTTGAGCTTGTTGAGGAGACCGATGCCGCGGCCTTCCTGATCGAGATAGACGACGACGCCTTTCCCTTCCTTGGCGATCATCTTCATCGCCGTCTCCAGCTGCCAGCCGCAGTCGCAGCGAAGCGAGTGAAACACATCGCCGGTAAGACACTTGGAATGCATTCTCACCAGGACGCTGTCATCCGGTCCGACCTCGCCGTAGACGAGCGCGATGTGCTCGTGCTCGTCGACATTGTTGCGATAGCCGACGACTCGCCAGGTACCTATCTCGGTTGGCAGCCGCGCTTCAGCGACTCTATGCACCAGCCGCTCCGTCTGCAGGCGATGAGCGACGAGCTGAGCGACGGTAATAAAGGTCAGCCCGTGCTTCTGGGCGAAGACCTCCAGCTCGGGGCGACGCGCGCTCGATCCATCCTCGTTGAGGATCTCGCAGATCACACCGGCAGGAGTGAGTCCTGCCAGCCTAGCCATGTCGACGGCGGTCTCGGTGTGGCCGACACGCTGCAGCACGCCGCCGTCACGGGCACGCAGCGGCGGGACGTGGCCTGGCCGTCGGAGGTCCGATGGAACTGTATTCGGGTCGACGGCGACGCGAATCGTCCGGGCGCGGTCCTGGGCGCTGACGCCCGTCGTCACCCCGAAACGCTCGTCGGCGTCAATGCTGATGGTGAATGCCGTCCGGTATTCGTCGGTGTTCACTTCACTCTGCGGAGCTAGCTCGAGCTGGTCAGCGCGCTCGTTGGTCAGAGCGAGACAGATCCAGCCGCCGGCTTTGCGGATCATGAAGTTGATCATCTCCGGCGTGACGAGCTCGGCCGCGCAAATGAGGTCGCCCTCGTTTTCGCGATCCTCGTCGTCGGCGACGATGATCAGTTTACCGGCTTTGATGTCGGCGATTGCCTGGTCGACCGTTCCAAACTGCATAATTGGTTTAGTGCTCCAGCGAATAATCAGTGAGGGAATTTAGCGCCGAAGCCTCCCTCAGATAGGGTTCCAGCAGCCGCCGCACATGTTTAGCGATGATATCGGCCTCTACGTGAAGCTTCGCCCCGACCCTCAGGTCTCCCAGGTTGGTGTGAGTCAGGGTGTACTCGATCAACGAGACCTGGAGGCCATGTGGCTTGAGATCGTTTACGGTGAGACTCACACCATCGATTGCAACCGACCCGTGCAGAACGAAGAGGGGCTCGAACTCGGTCGGGATCGAGATATCGATGAGGAGTGCGTCACCCGCCCGCTCGACCGCCGCCACCACGCCCACACAGTCGACGTGGCCCTGCACGATGTGGCCACCCAATCGATCGCTGGCGCGCAGCGCACGCTCCAGATTGACCTTCGTTCCCGTTTTCCAGTCGCCGATGGTGGTGCGCTCGAGTGTCGTCGTGACGGCGGCAGCGTCGAACCAGCCGGCGCCAGATTCACGGACCGTCAGGCAGGCGCCATTGATGGCGATGCTTTCTCCAGCGGTGAGATCGTTGAACGGTGCGCGGACGCGCAGCTCACGCCCGGCATCGGTCTGCCGCACGCTCTCGACTTCACCAACCTGCTCGATCAATCCTGTGAACACTACGCCTCAGGCAACGCGTAAACCGACATCACGTCTTCTCCGAGCTCCGCGCGTCTGATGATTGGCAGACTCGCCAGCCATTCCCGGAAGTCACTATACGAACCGTTGAACGGGCTCAGCGCGTTCGTGCCGAGTGTGATCGGTGATTGAAAGATAATCAGTCGGTCTACCAGCTTTCGCTCGAGGAACTCCTTCGCGACGCGAGGACCTCCCTCGACCATCAGATGCTGCAGCTCGAAACCATGGAGGGCGTCGAGCGCGGCGGGGAGGTCCTCCGCCTCGAAGACATCCACACCGGCGTTGTGCAGCGCGGCGAGACGCGTGATCGGCGGGTGATGCGCAAAAATCGCCGTCGGTGTTTGCCTCGCCGTCCGCACCAGATTCGATTCGAGCGGAGTCTCGGCATCGCGATCGAAGATGACGCGCAGTGGGGGAATTCTGGGCCGGATCGGTCCGCGGGCTGTGAGCTGTGGATCGTCGGCTTTTACTGTTCCCAACCCGACGGCAATCGCGTCAACGTTGGCTCGTAGCCGCTGTACTTCAGCGCGCGACTGCTCGTTGCTGATCCACCGCCGCTCCCCTGAGGGATCGTTCATTTTGCCGTCGCTGGACAATGCCAGCTTCAGAGTGACCCACGGTCGATTGGCGTTTCTCGCCGCGAAGAAGAACGGCGCGTTGAGCTCGAGCGCTGCTGCTTCCTCGACACCGAAATCCACCCTTACCCCATAATCGGCAAGGTGCCGGGCCCCACCGCCGGCAAGCGCTGTCGGATCAGCGGTGGCGATTACGACGCGGCTAACGCGCGCCTGGATGATTGCTTCGGTACAGGGTGGCTGCTTGCCGAAATGATTGCATGGCTCGAGGGTGACGTACATCGTCGAGCCCTGCGCACGATCGGCGGCCCCTTTGAGCGCGACAACTTCGGCGTGCGGATCGCCGTAGCGGGCATGATATCCTTCTCCGACGACGACACCGTCACGAACGACAACAGCGCCGACCATAGGGTTCGGCGCTGTTTGACCCCAGCCTTGCTGGGCGAGGGCGAGCGCGCGACGCATGTATTCAGCGTCGCGTGAGTCGTCAGAACCCGAATCGAGCTCCGACCGATCCGTAGAGTCTGGAATCGGCTGCTTGTTTGCCACTGAAGGTATTGAAAGTGTTAATTGTGCCGCCGGATACCTGTCCAATTTCAGCGTTGATCTTGAAAAGCAAAAGGTTCACGGACAGATCGCCGAAAATGTTGGTCCTCGTCAAGCTCTGCGAGAGCGATACCGGATTAGCGTTGGCAGCTGGGGTGGGCGGCACGGTGCGCGCGGCGACGTGGGCACCAATGTCTGTCGAGGCGTCGTACTTGTCCTGACCAACTCCGAGAGCGAGACCGAAGAGAATAAGGCTCTTGCTCGCCGTTATCCGCCAGGCTTTGGTCTTGAGGCTCAGGTTGTTGACGTAGAGTGAGTCACCGCTGCTGTTGCTGCCACTGACATTCAGAGTCGGCAGATCGCGAACCAGATAGCTCACTGCGATACCAGGAACCAACAGCGATTCCTGAAGAATGCCGACCCGCGCACCATAGCCGAGTTTGAGCGAGCCGTTCGGCACTTTCACGCTGACGCCGCTGTTATTGAACTCGGGGACATACGATGCGCTGACGAGAAGATCGACTCCGCCAACGTTGGTCAGCGCCAATGGAATGCCCTTGAAGATTCCAATCGCCAGGTCGGCGGTTGGCATCGGCAGGTACTCACTCTTCGTCTGAAACTGGGTGCTGGTCGCGCCAGTAACCGCCGGCGTGACGTTCTGGACCTGGGGCAGACTTCCCTGCAACACGTTCACTCTCAGACCAGCGGAAAAATGGCCAAGTCCACCGAGGTTGCCACCCTGTCCAAGCGTGGGGTTCCCGCCGGCAATGCTGGTGCCCAGCTGCGGCGCCATGTACTGGAAAAGATCAATCGCTTTCTGACACGCGTCCTGGGACGCACGGGTCTGGTCGGGGACGCCGAATCCGTTCACGGTGCCTGGCGGGCAGCGCTGAGTATCGACCCCTGTCTGCGCTTCGAGCGAAGTGGTGGCAAGAGAAGCAGCGGCGAACAATACGAACAAACGAGCTTTCATCGTTATTTCCTCAAGAAAGTATGACTGCGCCTGAGCCCGGTCGGAGCGTGCCGATGCGCCAACCTTTCAAACCGGCCTGGGCCGCCGCCGCCAATACAGGCGTGACATCCGACGGCGCGCAGATGGCAACCATTCCTACACCCATGTTGAACGTCCGGTACATCTCGGCGGGCTTGACCTGCCCCGCCTCCATAAGGACCCCGAAGACGCTCGGAACCCTCCAACTAGAGACATCTACCACGGCATCCAGCGTCGGCGGCAACGCGCGATCGAGATTCTCCGGCAATCCGCCGCCGGTGATATGCGCCATCGCGTGCACGCGATCGAGCACCCGCCTGAGCGCCGACAAATACGACGTGTGCTCAGCGAGCAGCACATCGGCAACCGTCCCGCCACCATCGGGAAACACGTCAGTGATTCGGAGTTTGAGTCGATCGGAGACGATCTTTCTCGCCAGCGAATAACCGTTCGTGTGCAGTCCCGCGCTCGGAAGTGCGATGAGAACGTCATCCGGTCTCACACGATGCGGCCCGAGAACCGCGTCTTCTTCCACATATCCGACGATGAAACCAGCCAAGTCGTAATCCGGCGGAGCGTACAAACCAGGCATTTCTGCTGTTTCTCCGCCTATCAGCGCGCAGTCATTCTCGCGACAGCCAGCGGCAACGCCCGCGACAACTGCTTCGACGACGGCGGGATCGAGCTTTCCAAACGCCACATAGTCCAAAAAGAACAGTGGCAACGCACCCTGCACGAGGATGTCGTTGACGCAGTGGTTGACGAGATCGCGGCCGATCGTCCCATGACGCCCGGCATCGATTGCAACCTTGATCTTGGTGCCGACGCCATCCGCGCTCGAGACGAGCACGGGTTTGCGGAGTCCGGAGGGGACCCGAAACATCCCGCCGAATCCACCGAATCCACCGACTACGCCACGAGTGAAGGTGGATTCTACGAGCTTCTTGATCCGATCTTTGGCGGCGTTGGAAGCATCGATATCCACTCCCGCGCTTCCATACCGAAGCGCATCGTCGCTCACGCCGGCAGCGCCTCTTCGAATGCGACCAATCGACGCATGTCGCGCATGCGTTGATCGATCTCTGGTCGGGTGACCGTCATCAGGCGCTCGATCGAAAATTTCTCGACGGCGAAAGACCCCATTACCGACCCGAAGATCACGGCGCGGCGCATGTTGGCCTCGCTCAGATCGTTGGTGGCAGCGAGGTAGCCGATGAAGCCACCGGCGAAGGAGTCGCCGGCACCCGTTGGATCGAAAACATTTTCCAGCGGAAATGCCGGAGCGAAGAAAATCGAATTCTCGGTGAACATGAAGGCACCGTGTTCGCCCTTCTTGATGATGACGTGGCGTGGCCCGCGCGCCATGATCCACTGCGCTGCCTGCACCAGGTTGGCCTTCTCGGAGAGCTGCCGCACCTCGGCATCGTTGAGGGTCACGAGGTCGACTCTTTCCATCAATCGTAGCAGGTCGGGCCGTCTGCTCTGAATCCAGAAGTTCATGGTGTCGCATGCGACGAGCTTTGGCCTGTCCACCTGCTCGAGCACGTCGAGCTGCAAACGGGGATCAATGTTGGCGAGAAAGACATACTCCGAGGACCGCAGCTTCTCGGGAATCTTGGGGCTGAAACGTGAAAACACGCCGAGGTGGGTTTCGAGCGTTTCGGCGGAGTTGAGATCATGCCGATAGCGGCCGCGCCAGCGAAATGAATCACCGTCGGCGCGCTCGAGACCGCTGAAGTCGACGCCGCGCTCTTTGAGCGGCTCGAGCTTGTCGATCGGATAATCGTTGCCGACCACGCCGACGACGCTGACCTTGGTGAGCAGGCTCGCTGACGCAGAGAAAAAAGTAGCCGAGCCACCAAGCACGTCGTCGGCTTTGCCGAACGGAGTTTCAACCGAGTCCAGCGCCACCGACCCCACCACGAGCACGCTCATTCGCTACATCCTCTCCGGCGCGGTGACGCCGAGGATTCGCATCCCGTTTCGGAGGACGATCTGCGCGCCGCGGGCCAGGGCCAGGCGCGCTCGCGTAACGTCTTCGCTCTGCTCGAGAACGTGGTGCTTGTGATACCAGAGATGAGCGAGACGCGCCGTCTCCAGCAGGTAGTTGGCGATACGGTGCGGCTCCAGAGTCTCTGCCGCAGATTCGACGAGCGCCGGGAAATCGAGCAGCGCTTTGATCAGCTCCTGCTCTTCCGGCTCGCTCAAAACCTCGAACTTCACCCCTTCTGCCGAGACCGAAGTCGAATCGATGCCACCAACGCGGAAGATTCCGCACATGCGCGCGTGCGCCATCTGGATGTAGTAGACCGGGTTCTCCTCTGATTGCGAAGCGGCGAGATCCACGTTGAAGATCAACTGCGAATCGCTTTTCCGCATCAGGAAAAAGTAGCGCACCGCGTCGCGGCCGACTTCGTTCACGAGGTCTCGCACCGTGACGTAGCTTCCGGCGCGCTTGGAGATCTTCACCTCTTCGCCATGCTTCATGACGGTGACCATCTGGTGAAGCACGTACTCCGGGTAACTGCTGGATACTCCCATGTCCAGGGCCTGCAAACCAGCGCGAACACGCGTGACGGTGCTGTGGTGATCGGCGCCCTGGACGTCTATCGCGCGCCTGAATCCACGCTTCCACTTGGTGACGTGATAAGCGACGTCGGGCAGGAAGTACGTGTAGGTGCCGTCCCGCTTGCGCATCACCCGATCCTTGTCATCGCCAAACTCGGTGGTGCGCAGCCAGAGGGCGCCTTCGTGCTCGTAGGTTTTTCCGGATGAAATGAGCAGCCTGACCGTGTCGTCGACCATACCGTCAGTGTAGAGCGACGACTCCAGGAAATAGTGGTCGAAGCGAACGCCAAATGCCTGGAGGTCGAGATCCTGTTCCTTTCTCAGCTCCCGGACCGCGAACTCGCGTACCGACTGTCCATCACCCTCGGCGTTGTAACGCTCGGCCAGCTCCCTGATGTATTCGCCGTGGTATCCACCCTCGGGAATCTGGGCCGGTTTTCCGCGCAACTCATTCAGGCGTGCTTCCACACTCGCCGCGAGGTTGTCGATCTGGACGCCGGCGTCATTGTAGTAGAACTCCCGCGTCACCTTCCAGCCGGTGAACTCGAGCAGCGTGGCGATGGCGTCGCCGAGCGCTGCCTGTCGGCCATGTCCGACGTGCAACGGCCCGGTCGGGTTCGCAGACACGAATTCGACATTGACGACCCGTCCGGCACCCACCGAGTTGCCGCCGTATTTCTCGTCGGCGGCGATGATGTCGCGCAGCCCGGACGCGAGCCGGCCGGCATCGATCCAGAAATTCATGAAGCCGGGACCGGCGATCTCGATTTTCGAGACGCCGGCGGTCTCGAGCTTCATGGCGTCGCGCAATCTCTCGGCGATCTCGCGCGGCCGGGACCGCAAAGGCTTGGCGAGGACCATCGCCAGATTCGTTGCCCAGTCTCCGTGGGAAGTTTCTCGAGGGCGCTCGAGGAGAGGATCTACATCCTCAGGCGCACCGAGCCTGCGCGCCGCCCGAATCAGCTCGGCGCGGATCTGTTCAGCGGCCGTCATTCGCTGCTCTTCGATTTGCGCGATGCCGCCGGCTTGTCGCCCGACTTGGGAGTGGCGGGCTTTGCCTCCGCGGCTGGCTTCGCCTCACTCGGCTTCGCTTCAGGCTTGGCAGCAGACTCGCCCTTCCCAGCTGCATCTCCACCACCAGAAGCGCCCTCGGCGGCGGGTGCAGTTTGCGGTTTCTTCCCATCCTTCCCGTAATCGGTGATGTAGAAACCCGAGCCTTTGAAG
>JBKPDS010000215.1:0-8602 GCA_046727995.1 Gemmatimonadota bacterium | reverse complement strand
CGCGCCAGAGTGTCCGACCGGCAGCTGCTCACCGCGGTGCTGACTGAAGTCGGTGTGAAGCCGACAGAGACGACAGCAGTGTTCGCCGCCATCGACAAGTTGGGCCGCGAGCCGCGTGACGTGACACTTGGCAAAGTCGAGAAGGCGGTATCGAGCGCGGAAGCGAGGCGCGGAGTGGCGCGAGTTCTCGAGCGCACCAGCGATCTCAACGCGCTCGCCGCCGAGTTTCGCGGGTCGACGGATGTGATGGAAGATATCACTCACATGCGCGAGTATCTCAATTTTCTCGACGCGCTGGGCGTCGGCGACTGGGTTGATTTCGATCTCTCGATCGTGCGTGGTCTCGCTTACTATACAGGCACGGTGTTCGAGCTGTTCGATGCGAAGGGTGAGTTCCGCGCGATCTGCGGCGGCGGTCGCTACGATGATCTGCTGTCCAGCATCGGAGGTGTCGACCTGCCAGCACTCGGCTTCGGAATGGGAGACGTGGTGCTTACGGAGATTCTTCGATCACGCAACCTGCTGCCGACTCCCGAATTCGGAACCGACTACTGGGTTGCGGCGGATGACGAATCAATGTTGCCGGATGTGATGACGGTCGCCGGACGTCTGCGCGCCAAGTCGCGGAGCGTGGAATACGCGTTGAAATCGCAGTCGCTGTCGCGGCAGCTCAAGACGGCATCGACTGCTGGCGTCAAACAGGTAGTGCTGCTCCGCCGCGACGATTACGCCCAAGGAAAGATCACGTTGAAGACACTCGCCGATGGATCGGAGCGAAGCATCGCTCTCGATGCATTCCTGAACACTCTGTAACGCCAATGGCCGACGACAAGAAGCTGACCAAACGCTCCGAAGATTTCAGTGCCTGGTACAACGAGGTCGTACTGCGCGCCGAGCTCGCCGATTATTCTCCCGTCCGCGGTTGCATGGTGATCAGACCCCGCGGCTACGGGATCTGGGAGCGGATGCAGCAGCAGCTCGACACGATGTTCAAGGACACCGGCCACCAGAACGCCTACTTCCCGCTCTTCATTCCCGAGAGCTTCTTGCACAAGGAAGCCGAGCACGTCGAAGGCTTTGCACCGGAGACTGCCGTCGTCACCCACGGCGGCGGGAAGAAACTCGAGGAGCCGCTGATCGTTCGCCCGACATCGGAGACGATCATTTACGCCATGTACGCGAAGTGGGTGCAGAGCTATCGCGACCTGCCGGTGCTGATCAACCAGTGGGCGAACGTCGTCCGCTGGGAGATGCGCACCCGGCTCTTTCTGCGCACGCTCGAGTTTCTTTGGCAGGAAGGGCACACCGCCCACGCCACGCACGACGAAGCCGAGGAGGAAGCGCGGCGCATGCTCGGCGTCTATCGCGATTTCATGGAAGGCTGGATGGCGATGCCGGTGATCACCGGCGTCAAGACCGACGCCGAACGATTCGCTGGTGCACTGCGCACTTACGCGTGCGAAGGCATGATGCAGGACAACAAGGCTCTCCAGGCGGGAACATCGCACGATCTGGGTCAGAACTTCGCCAAAGCCTTCGAGCTGAAATTCCAGACGGAATCGGGCGGGATCGATTACGCCTGGAACACGAGCTGGGGCGTGTCGACGCGGCTGGTCGGCGGACTGGTGATGACCCACGGCGACGACAACGGTTTGCGTACGCCGCCGCTGCTGGCGCCCATCGAAATCGTCATTGTGCCGATCTGGCGTTCGGAAGAAGACAAGGGACGCGTCAAAGCCGCGGCGCATCTGGTCAAGGAAAGTCTGCTCGGCTGGGAGCGTCGTGTTCCCGGACGACTGCGCGTGCACGTCGACGATCGTGAAGGGATGAAGCCGGGGGCCAAGTATTACGAGTGGGAGCTGCGCGGAATTCCTCTGCGCATGGAGCTTGGCCCTCGCGATCTGGATCAGAATCAGGCAGTGATGGTCCGGCGCGATACCGGTGAGAAGAAACCCGTCTCGCTCGGATCGGTTGGCGAGGATGCTGCGGATCTTCTGCATCAGATTCAGGAATCGATGCTGATCGATGCGCGTGAGCGGAGGGAGCAGCATAGCATCCGCGGCGGCATCACCTACGACAAATTCCGCGAAGTGATGGATGGCGAAGGCGCGTTCGTCTACGCCGGCTGGTGCAGCGATCCAAAGTGCGAGGCTGAAATCAAAGAGGAAACCAAGGCGACGATTCGCGTCCTTCCCGACGAAGAATTCAGATCCGCCGAGCCGCCGACGAAGTGTCTCAAGTGTGGCCGACCCTCGACCACCGAGGCTCTGTGGGCAAAGGCGTACTAGATATTCCGACCGCCGCTCTATCCGAAAGAGTTTCGCTGGAGACGATCGCCCGGGAAGTCGGCACTCCGTGCTACGTCTATAGCTCCGCGATCATCCGCGCCCAGTACGATCAGCTGAACAGCGCGCTGGGCAAGGTCGACGTACGGCTGCACTACAGCGTCAAGGCCAACTCCAGTATTGCCATCCTCACCCTGCTGCGAGAGCTCGGCGCCGGTCTCGACATCGTCTCCGGCGGCGAGTTGTTCCGGTCGCTGAAGGCCGGCTACAGCGGCAAGGACGTTGTCTTCAGCGGTGTGGGCAAGACCGAGCGCGAGATGGAAGAGGCGCTGCGCGCGGAGGTCCTGCTCTTCAACGTGGAGTCGGAGCAGGAGCTGCGCGTCCTCGATGCCGTCGCCGAACGACTGGGTGTGAAGGCGCCGGTCGCGCTGCGCGTAAACCCCGAGGTGCTCGTCGACACACCGCACCCATACACGCGGACGGGCGAGAAGGGAATGAAGTTCGGAATTCCGTTCGACGAGGCACTGTCCGTGGGGAAAGTCGCGGCGTCGCTTCCCAATCTCCGGCTGCTCGGCCTCGACATGCACGTTGGCTCGCAGATCTCGCAGTTCGCGCCGTACGAAGTCGGCCTGCAGCGTTTGCTGCACCTGCGGCGGGAAATCGAGCGCGAGACGAAAGCCCGGCTCGAGTATCTCGACATCGGCGGCGGCCTGGCGGTGACGTACGACGCTTCAGACCGCGCGGTCGATGTCAAGCAGTTTGGCCAGGTGATCAGCGCGCTGGTTGGCGGATCGGGACTCAAAATAATTCTCGAGCCGGGACGTTTTCTGGTCGGCAACGCGGGAGTGCTGCTGACTCGCGTCCTCTATCGAAAGCGCAGTGGTGGCAAGGAATTCATCATCACCGATGCGGGGATGAGCGATCTCCTTCGGCCATCGCACTACAACGCCTTTCATCGCATCGAGGCGGTGAGTCCCACCGGCCGCACGACTGTAGCAGACGTCGTGGGTCCGATCTGCGAGAGCGGCGATTTCCTTGCCCTCGACCGGCAGATCGATGACGCGCAGCCGGGCGATCTTCTTGCGGTGCAGTCCACTGGTGCCTACGGATTCGTGATGGCGTCCAACTACAACTCGCGCCCGAGACCCGCCGAAGTGCTCGTGGACGGAGATAAGTTCGCAGTAATCACTCAGCGCGAGAGCTACGACGACCTCATTCGCAACGAGGTTGCGCCCGCCTGGAGGTCCGCGCAGTGAAAATCGGCGTCATGGCCGACACCCACGATCGGGTGCCGGCGATCGCGGATCTCCTGGAGCGATTCGCCAAGAAAGGCGTCAGCATGGTGATGCACGCCGGCGACTACTGCTCTCCGTTCAGCCTGGCGCCGTTTCATCAGCGTGGGATGGCACTGCTCGGCGTTTTCGGCCGCAATGACGGCGACCGCGAAACCCTCAGTGCCTACGCTGCCCGGGGCATGGGCACGGAGATCTACGAGTCGCCACATAGCTTTGACGTCGGAGGCAAACGGGTTCTCCTCGTTCACGAGATCGGCGAGGTCAGCGCTCGCTCGATCGAATCGCACGATTTCGTGATCCACGGCTCCTCACACTTGCAATCGGAGAAAAAGGTCGGAACGACCGTGGTCATCAACCCTGGTGAAGCGTGCGGGTGGATACACGGTAAATGCACGGGAGCAATTCTCGACACAGAGACGGGAGAGGTGGAAAACATCACGCTATGAACAGCCGAATCCTCATCATCGACTTCGGCTCACAATTCACGCAGTTGATCGCGCGGCGAGTGCGCGAGGCGCGAGTCTACTCCGAGATCCATCCGCCCAGCCGCAGCGTCGACTGGATTCGAGAGTGGAAGCCCACGGGAATCATTCTCAGCGGCGGACCGAATTCCGTGTACGACGAGAATGTCCCGCTCGCGGACCCGGCAATCTTCGACATCGCACCGACGCTGGGTATCTGCTACGGCATGCAGGTGATGGCCCACGTCCAGGGCGGTAAGGTGATCCGGACCAACCGTCGCGAATACGGACGGGCGCAGATGAATGTGCTCGAACCGGCCGGACTGTTCTCCGGTTTCACCACCGACGAGCCGGTCACGACGTGGATGAGTCATGGTGACCACATCGAGCAGCCACCCAAGGGTTACGTGGTGACCGCGAAAAGCAACGGCAATCCGATCAGCGCGTTCCGTCACGAGAAGCGGCCGATCTTCGGAGTCCAGTTCCATCCCGAAGTGGCGCACACTCCCCGTGGCCGCGAAATCATCTCGAATTTTCTGTTCGACATTTGTAAGGCCGAGCCAAGCTGGACCACCGGCGCCTTCATTGAGGAAGAGATCGCGCGGATTCGCAAGACGGTCGGCAAGTCACGCGTCATTTGTGGATTGTCGGGCGGCGTCGATTCTTCTGTCGCGGCCGCGCTCGTCCACCGCGCCATCGGCGAACAGCTCACCTGCATTTTTGTCGACACTGGTTTGATGCGCCTCCACGAGCGCGAGCAAGTGGAGCGGACGTTCCGCGCTCACCTCGGCATCAAGCTCATAACGGTCGACGCCGAGAAGCAGTTCCTCGAGAAGCTCGCCGGCGTTGAAGACCCCGAGAAAAAGCGGAAGATCATCGGCCACACTTTCATCGACGTATTCGAGGAGGCGGCAGCCGAAGTCGGTGACGACGTCGATTTCCTGGTGCAGGGAACTCTTTATCCCGACGTCATCGAGTCGTTCTCGCCGCGGGGCGGACCGTCGGTGACGATCAAGACGCATCACAACGTCGGCGGGCTCAAGCAGGACATGAAGTTCAAGCTGATCGAGCCGCTGCGCGAATTGTTCAAGGACGAAGTCCGAAACGTTGGCCGCGAGCTCGGACTACCCGAGGAGATCGTAGCTCGCCATCCATTCCCGGGCCCGGGACTGGCGATTCGGGTGCTGAGCGACGTCACCAAGGAGAAGCTCGATCTGCTGCGCGCTGCCGATGCGCTCTACCTCGAAGGAATTCGTGAGGCGGGGTTGTACGACGAGATATGGCAGGCGTTCGCGGTGCTGCTGCCGGTACGAAGTGTGGGAGTGATGGGTGACTTGCGAACCTACGAGTACGTTCTCGGGCTGCGCGCCGTCACCAGCACCGATGGCATGACGGCCGATTGGTACCCGTTCCCGCATGATGTGCTAGGTCGGATCTCGAGCCGGATTATTAATCAGATCAAGGGGATTAATCGGGTTGTCTACGATGTCAGCTCGAAACCGCCGGCTACGATTGAATGGGAATGAGCGTCGCAGCCGAATTGGATATCCGGCGGGTGGACGGCATAAGACAACTGCCTGCTGGGCGCTTTCCGCTTTTACGCTAAGCGCTTACCGCTGCAGCCGACTAGACAGATCCCCTTGGCGCTCTAGCCAACTGCAGCAGTTTCCTTCATGCTAGGTGATCTGTCCCGACGTTTGTCAGCGGTCAGCGGTCAGCGACAGCAGCAGTGAGCGCCCAGCAGGCAGTTGTCTTATTGCGTGAACGGCGGGGTGTTTTGCGGTTAGAGGCTCTTCTCTTCGAGGAGCTGCATAAACTCTCTCGGCTGCTTGAGCTTTAACAGCCGCTCCGGCACGTCCGCCTCCTTCGAGAACTGCGCAATCTTCCCGAGCACCGGCAGATACTGGTTCGACACCTCGAGCGGCGGCGCGACGATGAGGAAGAAAAAGAACACCGGCTTCTCGTCGATCGCCTTGAAATCCACCCCATGACTCTTGCGCCCAAACGCGACGCGGAGCTTGGATACCACCAGTGATCGACAGTGGGGAATTGCGATCCCGCGCCCGATTCCGGTCGAGCCGAGATTCTCACGTCGCTTCAACATCTTGAACAGCATCCCCTCGGATTTGTCGTCGAGGCCA
This sequence comes from Gemmatimonadota bacterium, assembly GCA_046727995.1. Classification (GTDB taxonomy): domain Bacteria; phylum Gemmatimonadota; class Gemmatimonadetes; order Gemmatimonadales; family Gemmatimonadaceae; genus UBA4720. The sequence goes on along the minus strand of JBKPDS010000215.1, from coordinate 2,420 downwards.
AGGAGATCGATCAGCTCCTTCAGAATTTCGTCCTTGGTGTTTCCCTCGAGCTCCAGCTTGATCGCGTCTTCAGAAAAAAAATCGCGTAGTTCCATCAGCTCCCCGACGGTGGTCTGTTCGTGCGCGAGAAGCACGGAAGTTACGTGTGCCGATTCCGGGAGTCAAACCACGATGTTGCAAGCACTTGGGCTTATCACTTAGCTTGTAGTGTGATGCGATTTCCGTTCGCCGTCCGCGAGGACATTCCACTTTATCTGGCACCAATGGCAGGGGTGTCGGAGTCTCCGTTCAGGAGACTCTGCCGCCGCTTTGGTGCCGATGTCGTTGTCACCGAGTTTCTCTCCGCCGAAGGAATCCGACGCGAGAACGCGGCGACACTGGACAAGCTCCGCTTCGGCGCCGATGAACGGCCGATCGGCGTGCAGATCTTCGGCGCTGATCCCGTCGCGATGGGCGAAGCTGCCCGGCTCGTCACCGATGTATTCGAGCCGGAGTTCATCGACATCAACTTCGGCTGCCCGGTGAAGAAGGTCGTGAAGCGGAACGGCGGCTCCGGATGTCTCAAGGACCTTTCGCTCGTCGACTCCGTCATCAGGTCAGTGTCGGCGAGTACGCATCTACCGGTGACGGTGAAGATCCGCAGCGGCTGGAGCGAGGATACTCGCGATCCAGTCGCCATCGCCCTGCGTTGTCAGGACGCGGGCGCCCGCGCGCTCGCCTTGCACCCGCGGACGCGAACCCAGATGTACAGCGGCAACGCTCGATGGGAGGAAATCGCAGCCGTCGCCGCTGCGCTGGAGATTCCGGTCATCGGAAACGGCGACATCAGGACCGCCGAGGACGCGGTGCGCATGCAGCGTGAGACGCGATGCGCCGCGATCATGATCGCCCGCGGCTCATTCGGTCAGCCATGGATTTTCGACCAGACGCGGGCACTGTTGGCAGGGCAGCCCAAGCCCGACGCGCCAAGCATCGAGCGGCGTTTCGAAATCGCGCTCGAGCACGCGCGGATGGCCGAGGCGTACGAGGCGGACCCGCGCGGTGCGGCGATCGAGTTCCGCAAACACCTCGGCTGGTACGTCAAAGGAGTCCCCGGCTCAGCGGAATTGCGCCGGAAACTCCACGCGGTGGTAACTCTGTCGCAGGTCGAAGACGTGTTCGGCGAGTACCTAGCGAGTCCGCTTCGCGACGAATTCGTGCTCGAGCAGACTGACGATCAGGCCATCGCCGATTCTCAAGTAGCAGCCTGAGTTCTCGCTCGTAAAAACAAGCAGATCAATAGATTGCGCGCCTGAATTAAACTTGATTGGTAGGTCGGTTTTCGTTGACTTCGATGGCGATAACCTGTATACTTGTTGGAAGGGGGCGACTGGCTTCGACGGGGTTAGTGAAGCTGTGGCCGCGTGCCCAGGTCTCTCGGATCCTGGTAAATCCTCTGGGAAAATTTTCAAACGCCAACAACAACTTGGCCTTGGCTGCGTAACTCTTCGGAGTTGCTGCACCTGCCCTTAGAGAAGCCCTCCTGAGGCGGCTTTAAGGGTATCGAAAAATCGGGATAGTCGGCGGTCGCGTCTTCCGATAGTCGGCGAAACTCTAGGAGACTTGTCCAGAAGTGGGCTGTCCACTGGCCAGCGGCTGGAGACCTCAATCGGTGGAATACGCACGTAGACGCTGTGGTCGATCTTGTCTCGGACCGGGGTTCGAATCCCCGCGCCTCCACTTGAGCTTCATCTAAATGTGATCAACGGAGTCCAGAAATGGGCTCCGTTTCTCATTTCCGAGGAGAAAGACTCCACCGCCGTCCGTCACGGTACAATTGCAATCCGGCGTAGTTGGGGGTATCGTAGCAGTATCCGTTCCGTTTGATGGGGGTATGGGGGTATCTCATTCCGTCCGGTCGATTAACCGTTTGACTGATCGCAGTGTACGCGCCTTCATCGCTGCGACGCGCCGTGGCACGGCCGAAAAGAAGAAACTGTCAGATGGCGGTGGGTTGTTCCTCACACTCACCCCTGCCGGCACCGCAGTTTGGAGAGTGAAGTATCGCCTCGGCGGAAAGGAAAAACTGTTCGCCGCCGGCACCTACCCTACCGTTGGTCTGGAGGCTGCCCGCGAGCAACGGGAACTCGTCAAGGCGCAGCTCCGCGGCGGTCGAGATCCAACTCAGGCCCGGAAACTCGAACGCGCAACACCGGTGGCTGCATCGGCGAACACGTTCGAAGCGATCGCACACGCATGGCTGGAGAAGCGGCAAGGGGGTTGGTCAGACACACACTTCCGCCAATCGGAGCGAGCGCTCGAGCGAGACGTTTTCCCGATGCTGGGAAAGCTCCCGATCGGATCAATCACCTCGCCGATGGTCGCCGCAGTGATTGAGCGAATTGCCAACCGTGGCGCGATCGAAACGGCCGGTAGGGTCT
>JBKPDS010000214.1:0-24056 GCA_046727995.1 Gemmatimonadota bacterium | reverse complement strand
GGCTTCGCTTCAGGCTTGGCAGCAGACTCGCCCTTCCCAGCTGCATCTCCACCACCAGAAGCGCCCTCGGCGGCGGGTGCAGTTTGCGGTTTCTTCCCATCCTTCCCGTAATCGGTGATGTAGAAACCCGAGCCTTTGAAGACGAGGCCCCCGCCAGCCGACATTTGTCGCTGTGCCAGTTTGCCACACGTCGGGCAATGAACCTCGCGGGGAGCGGCGGCGATGGAGCGATAAAATTTCTCGAACTCGTGGCCCTCCGGGCAACGAAACTCGTACGTGGGCATTATGGATGGGAGGGGCTGCGGTATAGTGAAACCTACTTTGCAGGGTGGGGCGTCTCAAGCGCAGGACGACCGCTACACTCTCGGACGATAGTAGCCCCAGTTAGCGGCGAGAGTCTCGGCAATCTCACCAACAGTTGCTCGGGCGCGTACCGCGTCGATGATGAGGGGCATTAGATGCGGTTGCGAAGTCCTTGCTGCCGATGCTTCGCCAAGAGCGGCGAGGGTGCGCTTTACTGACGCCGAGTCTCTCTTCTTGCGCAACGCCTTCACGCTCTTGACCTGCGCCTTCTCCAGCGCGGAGTAATCCGGTGCAGGAACCGTCGGTTGGTCGTCGGGGTCGGTGAAACGATTGACGCCGACGATCACGCTCTCTCCGGCTTCCACGCGCAACTGGTATTCGTACGCGCTGCGCGCGATCTGCTCCTGAAAGAATCCGGCGGCGATTGCCTTCTCCGCTCCACCGAGCTCGTCGATCTTCTCGATCAGCGCGAGCGCCCTTTGCTCGAGCTCCCGCGTCAGACTCTCCACGAAGTAGCTGCCGGCAAGCGGATCGGCGGTGCTGGTAATGCCGGATTCGTAGGCGACGATCTGTTGGGTGCGCAACGCCAGCTTCGCCGCCTCGGCTGTCGGCAGCGCGAGGGCTTCGTCATATCCGTTGGTGTGTAGCGACTGAGTGCCACCGAGCGTTGCAGCGAGTGATTGAATGGCGACACGCACGACGTTGTTCAGAGGTTGCTGGGCGGTGAGCGTCACGCCACCGGTCTGGGTGTGAAAGCGCAGCTTCGCACTCGATTCCTTCGCCTTGAATCGATCGCGCATAATCCGCGCGTAGAGACGCCTCGCGGCGCGGAACTTCGCAACCTCTTCGAACAGATCGCTGTGGGCAGCGAAGAAGAAAGAGAGTCGCGGAGCGAAGGAATCGACAGCGAGGCCGGCGCCGATGGCCCGGGTGATGTATTCGATGGTGTTACTGAGGGTGAACGCCAGCTCCTGCACCGCCGTTGCGCCGGCCTCACGGATATGGTATCCGGAGATCGAGATCGGATTCCAGTTCGGCACCTCGTCAGCGCAGAAGCGAAACACCTCCGCGATCATCGCCAGACTCGGCTCGGGCGGATAGATGTAGGTGCCGCGGGCGATGTACTCCTTCAGAATGTCGTTCTGAATGGTGCCGCTCAACTTGTCGCGCCCGATCCCCCGTTCCTCGGCCACGACGATGTACATCGCCAGCAGTGTCGCCGCGGTCGCGTTGATCGTCATCGACGTCGAGACTTTGTCGAGCGGGATGCCGTCGAGGAGGACGTGCATGTCTTCGAGGCTGTCGATGGCAACACCCGCTCGGCCGACCTCACCCAATGACCGGGGCGAATCGGAATCGAGACCCATTTGCGTCGGCAGGTCGAAGGCGACGGAGAGCCCGGTCTGGCCCGCGTCGAGCAGCATTCGAAAACGCTCGTTAGTGGTTTTGGCGCCGCCGAATCCGGCGTACTGCCGCATCGTCCACAGGCGGCCCCGGTACATCGACGCTTGTACACCGCGGGTATACGGCCACTGTCCGGGGTCGGCGAGATCAGTGGCGTAACTCAACTCGGCGTCCTCGGGTCGATAAATGGATTTGATTGGGACTCCCGAGGGAGAGAGCTTCTCGCCGGGCTCTTGCTTTTTCACGTGCGCCGGCCCTGGCGCCGGCCGCGCTTCACGCGCCTACCGATCCGACTGCGGATAAGGAGCCCGCGTCCCTTGCCCCGCTGCCAAGCATCCCGCGGGCTGCCTCAACGTCGTTGGCGCTGCCAATGAACAGCGGCGTGCGCTGATGCAGCTCGGTCGGCTGGATGTCGAGGATCCGCTCGACACCGTCGGTGGCCGCACCGCCCGCCTGCTCGACGATGAAAGCGAGCGGATTCGCCTCGTAAAGCAGACGGAGCTTTCCGCGTTTGTTTCTGCGGTTGGCGGGATAGGCGAACAATCCGCCGCCGAGGAGATTGCGGTGGAAATCCGCTACCAGGGAGCCGACATAGCGCGTATTCATTGGCTGGCGATTCCCGTCCTGGCCGCGGTAATACCGCATTAGGTTCTGGACGTTCGGCTCCCATTGGCTGTGGTACGAATCGTTGACCGATAGGTATCGGCCGACATCCGGAGTGCGGATGTTGGGGTGAGACAACAGGAATTCGCCGAGCGAAGGATCGAGCGTGAACCCGTGGGCGCCCTGGCCGGTGGTGTACACCAGCATCGTGCTGGACCCATAGATGACATATCCCGCTGCCACCTGACGCCTGCCCGGCTGCAGCATGTCTTCCATCTCGCCACGACTGCTGCGGGTGATCTTGCGCACCACCGAGAAGATCGTCCCAACGGGAACATTGACGTCGATGTTGGACGATCCGTCGAGCGGATCAAACAGCAGACAGTATTTGCCGCAGCGAAAATGGGGCGGGATGTCGATGATGCCGGGCTCTTCCTCGGAAGCCATCGCGCACAACCGGCCCCCGTGATCGACGGCCTTGATGATGATCTCGTTCGCCAGTACATCCAGCTTCTGCTGCGTCTCGCCCTGGATGTTCTCCAGATCGGCAGAGCCGAGTATGTCGGCGAGCCCGGCGCTGCGCACCTTGTTGGCGATCATTTTCGCCGCCAGTGCCAGGTCATAGAGCACGCCGGACAGCTCACCCGTTGCCTCCGGGTGCAGCTTCTCCTGCTCGATGATGAAACGCTCGATAGTTACGACTGATGTCGCAGTGTGCTTGACCACTCAGAGATCCTTGTCGACGGCACCTAGGCGGGACGCGGAGTACCGGCGAGCGTCAACTTCGTAAGCGTTACGGCTATAGCCATAACGTATTGACTGCCAAAGATAGCTGACAGGAAAGGCCCAGTGTTCCAAAAATTGGTGAACGTGACGAAGCTCGTGCAAGAGCAGTTCCGCTGAGAGAGGCGTCGCCGGCGCCAGGAAGACGATGCGTCGTAGCGTGATCGCTGCAGCTGTGCTGCTCCCAAGCGCCCACCCGCCGATCCTTACCGGCAGACCACCGCGACGATACATCGCCTGGCCAAGCTCTGGATACCGGCGCAATAGATCGGGCGGCAGTTCGAACCGTTGCCCAATCAGTGCCGTAATGAGTCGCGAGCCAGCTCCCATTTCTCGCCCTTCGCCTCGACTTCGATGTGAAGACCGTCAGTGCGTACTACGACTGTGCCCGCTTCGTCGGTGCGAAGAACTTCGGCGCCGACTCTGGAAAGCGCGTACAGCACGTCGCCGCTCGGATGCCCGTACTTGTTGCCCGCACCTACTGAAATGATAGCGACGCCGGGATGAACGGCCTTGAGAAAGGCGTCGCTGCTGCTGGTGGAGCTGCCGTGATGCCCGACCTTCAGGACGTCCGCGCGCAGTTCGTCCCGCCTGTTGGCGAGCAGCCAGTCCTCCTCGGCTCGCTCGGCGTCGCCAACGAGCAGAAACCGCACCGTACCGTAGCGCACCAGCGCAATCGTGCTGGCGAGGTTCGGGTCCCTGAGTCGGACGGTCCAGGCCGAGTCGGGTGCGAGGAAGGAGACTGTTACGTCATCGAAGGCAATTGAATCACCGGGATGAACGCGGTGCCATTCGATTCCCTCTTTCTTTGCTGCGCCGAGCGACGCGCTGTATGCGTCTGACCCTCCGGCGAACGCCGCGTCCCAGTAGGTGTGGGGGTGCAGGCGGGTGAGAACGGTCGCTGCTCCGCCAACGTGATCAGTGTGGGGATGCGAGAGCACGAACGCCTCGAGAGACCCACCGCGTCGCAGGATGTAGGGCAGGATCGTAGTGCGGCCGGCATCTCCGCCGGGCCAGGCAGGTCCGGCATCGAGAAGCAGCCAGCGATTGCCGCGTGTTCGCAACAGGATCGCATCGCCCTGGCCAACATCGAGGACATGCAGCTCCACCCGACTGACGCCACGACTCGGGAAAAAAGGCATCACTGCCATCGTTGCCAGTGCCGCACAGCCGACGATTGCTGGACGAATTGGATAACGGCTGGCGCACGCAACGATGAGGGCGATGCTCGCCACCCCTGCCAGCAGAGCAACTACAAGTGTCGTCGATACGGTGAGCGCCCCGCCCGGAATGGATGCGGCCGACCACGCAATCCAGTCGAAAGCGAAAAGCAAAGGGTGAACTGCTTCGGCGAACACTCGCGCCAAAGCGTGGAAGGGCCCGGTGACAAGGGCCAGAAAGAGGATGGGCTGGGCGAGGGTTATAACCGGCGCGGCTATGAGATTGGAGAGGGGGGCGATGAGACTGATTCTGCCGAACACCCACGCCACCAGCGGAGCCGTCACCGCGCATGCAACCAGTGAGGTGACGAGCTCGCGGCCGATTCTTCCCTTCCACCCATCCAACCGCTGCGCGAGATGGTGTTTCCACAAGGCGCCAGCCGCCACCAGCGCGCACATGCCGAGCACGCTCAATTGATAGCCGACGTCGATCGCCGTGCGCGGCTGCACCAGCGGAACGAAAGCTCCGACCGCCCAGGTCGCCCAGGACGATGTCGGCCGCTGCGCAATGCGGGAGATCATTGCTACTCCGAGCATCGCCGCCGAACGCAGCGCCGGTGGCGGCGCGCCGATGATCGCCACGTAGATCGCGGTAGCGGCGAACGCGCCGAGGAGAGAAGCGCGACGTGACATTCGCGCGACCTGGAACAGGAGCTCCATCGCCGCCGCTATCACCGCGACGTGCAGCCCCGAGATCGATAGCATGTGGATCAATCCGGCCGCGGCGTAGCGATCGCGCATCTCGGTCGGGATCTGATGCTGGTCGGCAATGAGAAGTGCGCGCGCGAGTGGAGCGTCTTCGCCAAACGTTCGATCTATCACTCTGGCGGCGCGGGCTCTGATCCGCGCCAGAGGGTCACTCTGTACGCTACGCCGATCGACCTTAACTGTCGGGCGCTCCGGTGCCGGAGAAGTCACGGCGATTATCGCAGCAGCCAGAAAAACCAGCGCGCACGCGGTTGCCGTCGTCTGCCGACGAAAAATCGATATCCCCGCAACGATGAGCGCGATCGGAACCGCGATCCACGAGTACCCGGCGAACCCGGCCAGCAGCCCGCCGAAGTAGCCAAGGTATACGGTGGTGACGAGTGGCAGCCGGGCTCCGATCCTGCGTGCCCGATCCTACCGCTTCAACGCGGGCCGCACGAAATCATTCGCGCGGCGGCGCAATCAATATCGTCGCGCTAGACCGCCATTGGCAGCGCGACGCGCTGGCCGACGACCTGACCCAGGAAAGTCGAGCCGGTTGTTCCGGTGAGCTCGACTTGCAGATACTTCCCGATCAGCGAGACATCGCCCGGAATCATGACGGTCTTGAAGTCACGAGTCCGCGATTGCAGCAGGCCACCGCGCCGCGCGGATTTCTCGACCAGAACTTCACGGCGCGCCCCGATGAGCCCCATGTTGCGCTGGCGACTGCCGGCGCGGACGGTAGCGATGAGTCGCGCCAGCCTGTCGCTGGCGACGTCGTCGGCGACGGTGTCCGATGTAGGGAAGCGGGTGGCTGGCGTCCCATCCCTCAGCGAGAACTTGAACGTGTAAGCGTCGTCGAAGCCGACGGCTTCGATGGCCGTCAGCGTCTCCTGAAAATCTTCTTCGGTTTCGCCCGGAAAGCCGACGATCACATCCGTCGTCAGCGCCAACCCAGGAATCGCCGCGCGCAATCGGTCCACGCACTCGAGATACTCTTCTCTCGTATAACGTCTGAGCATTCTCCTCAGCGTTCTGGTCGAGCCGGATTGCATTGGCAGGTGGACATGCTCGCAGAACGCATCCGTCTCCGCCATCGCACGGATGACGCGCTCGCTGAAATCGTTGGGGTGCGGGCTTGTAAAGCGGAGGCGCTTGATGCCGGGCACTCCACCTACTGCGCGCAACAAATCGGCAAAGTCGTGTTTGCCATCGTTGTAGGAATTCACGGTCTGGCCGAGCAGCACCACCTCGGAGATTCCCGACGCAACGACCGCCTCCGTTTCGCGAACCACCTCGGAAAGCTGCCGGCTCCTCTCCGGACCGCGCGTCGTCGGCACAATGCAGTAGGTGCACTTGTAGTCGCAGCCGCGCTGCACCGGGATCCACGCTTTCACTCCGTCGAAACGACGCGGAGTAAAATCCTCGTAGTGCTCCTCGAGATCGAATTCGACTGCCGTCGCCTTTATTCCGCCGCGCGCGCTCTCGATGAGCGAAGGGAGCTCGCGATAGCCATCGGGTCCGATGACGAGACTGACGTGTTTGACGCGATCCAGAAGTTGCGAGCCCAGTCGCTGCGCCATACAACCGGTGACGCCGAGCACGGCGTCACGCTTCATCTTGCTCTTGATCTCGCCAAGCCTGCCGATCACCCGCTGCTCGGCGTGGTCTCGAATCGCGCACGTATTGATGAGGATCACATCGGCGCCGTCGGGTTGTCCAACGGATTCATAGCCAGATGCGGTCAGCTTCCCAAGCATTAGCTCGGTGTCGCTGACGTTCATCTGGCAGCCGTAGGTTTCGATGTAGACGGTGGGGCGCAGTGTCATCTCTCAAAGATAAGAGCGGAAGGCCAACTGACCACTACTGAGCTTGCTACCAGCTGCAGGCTGCCGGCTTAAGATCAAAAGAACACTACCGGCTGCCGGCTGATCGCTGCCCGCGGATGGCTGCCGGCGATGCTTATCGTGAGGCGGTTGCGGTTTGCTGCGTGGCGACTTGCGGTTCAAGCGCGAGTGGATCTGACGGTAGCTCGATGTAGAACGAGCTTCCCTTCCCTTCCGCGCTCTTCACCCAGATCCGGCCCCCGTGCCTTTCGACGACGAGCTTGCAGAAAGTGAGACCCAGCCCGGAGCTGCGGGTCCGCGGTGTCCGCGGCATCTCCACCTGCCCGAATTTGCGGAAGATGATCTCGTGATACTCGGGCGGGATTCCAGGCCCATTGTCGCTGACTGTAAACAGAACTCCGTGCCCGGCGCGCCGCGCGCTCAGGTCCAGGTGGACCGGATGCGAGGAATGCGTGACGGCGTTCTGAATGAGATTCGAGAACACCCGCTTGATCAGATTCTTGTCGGCGGTGAAAACCGGGGCATCGTCAGCCACCGATACCGCGGCGGTCGCGCGCTCCTGCTGGAAGCGGTGTCCCCATTCGTGCACGAGCTCGGCGAGCAACGCTCCCGGCGCCACCGGTGCCAGACTGAGCGAAATGTTCGCCTCCTCGATTCTGGCCACCTCGAGAATGTCGTCGATCAACGCCAGCAGGTCTTCCGACTTCGTCTCGGCATCACCGATCGCCGCTTTCTGTGGAATACTGACCTGACCGAAGTCGCCATCGGCCAGCATCTCCAGCGTCGCCAGCACCGAAGTGAGCGGCGTCTTCAAATCGTGAACGATCATCTTCATCAGATCGTCGCGCACTTTTTCCAGCTCGCGCAATTTGCGCAGACTGTCCTCGAGCGCATCCGTCGCCGCCTTGAGCTTGAGCAGACTGCGGACGCGCGCGCCCAGTACCAGTCGGTTGTGGGGCTTGGTCAGAAAATCATCGCCGCCGGCTTCGATCCCTCGCACGCGGTCGCTGGTGTCGTTGAGCGCAGTGACGAAAATCACCGGGATACGCGACGTCCGCGGGTCACGCTTGATGCGCCGACAGACTTCAAATCCCGTGGAGCGGTCATCGACACCGAGATCCCCGGCCGGCATGGCGACGTCGAGAATGCAAAGGTCAGGATGCTTCTCGAAGGCGGCCGCAACCGCCGACGGACCGTCGGAAGCAGTTACCGTCTCGTAGCCGAGGCTGTTCAGCTGGTCGAGTAGGAGCTCGACGTTGGCGGGAATGTCGTCAGCGACGAGTATGAGTTCGGGCCTGGCCTTGCCCGCATCAGCCATGTCAGGGAGAAACTCTCAAGCCAAAGCTCAAAATGAACCCGCGCTCCTTGATGTCCGCCGCGGATCTGCTCGCGCGCTGAAGGGAAAGATCGAGACTTGCCCGCTCGCGAGTCAACGGGATGCCCAGTCCTCCCGCAAAGGAAGTCTCCGAGACTTTTTCCGGATTGGTGCAGGAGGAACCGGCCGGGACCGGCAGCGTACACGGAGCCGGATATCCGAACGGAAGCGTACGGAAGCGGGCTCCCGCTCTCACCGTGATGATGCGCTGCATAATCCGCGGCCCGCTTGCCTCGATGCCGACACCAGTATCCCAGCCATCGAAGGCCTGGATTCCGGATGATGACATTTTGCTGAGCGAGCTCCAGGCGTCGTGCGCAACACGTGCCGAGATCACCGCCCCGGGAATTCCTTCGAAGGTCACTGAACCCGAATAATGATCGGGGATGCGGGCGCTGCCAATTGCCGTGTCGCCCGATTCTGCGCGGAGGTCCCCGCCTTTTCTGCCGTTGATAGAAAATCCAATCACGCGCGACGGATGAAACTCCAGACCGATGGAAGCCGCGAAACCGGCGTAACTGATGCGGCCATTCTGCGAAGTACTGATGTACTTGGCGCTGTCCGGAAAAATCTGGGAGAAGTTGATCCGGTTGCTGCCGCTGAAGATGTGGCCGCCGACTCCGATTCGAAAAGTCGGATTGGTCGACCACGCCAGCGCCAGTCGGATGTCGTTGATCGCTCCCAGAACCTTGTTCCGCTCGGTGAGCGTCACTGTGTCGCTCGACGTTCCAACGACTTGTAGGCGCTGGAGACTGGTCTCGAGCGAGCGATCGAGAAAGGTCGACGAGCTGAGCCCCAGCGTCCACGCCTGCCCCATGGGAAGAACCCCGGCGACCAGTGGAAAACGGGCGGTCGTCGTGCTGGCAGAGCCCGACGACGTAGTGACTTTGCGGAACTCCGGCGAGTACTGGAAGAAAAGCGCCGATGACCCGACGCCCGCGAGCGATGCGGGCGCGACGAGGCTCAGTGCGTCGAAGTCGGCAACACCGCCGCCAGTGCCTTCCGCTCGCGCGCCGAACTGGCCGGTCGGGTAGCCGAGGCCTTCCAGGCTGAGGGCGCCCTGCGCTTGCGCCACAGACGCAAACGGAAGCGCAACCGCTGCGGCCAAGAATTGGCGTTTACGCATTAGGGAAGCCCCAGTGGAACTTGCTTGGTGTAACTGATTCGGAGCTTCGGCCGGAGCGCGGCAACGGGATCTTCGCTCGAGGAGAAACGAAGCTCCAGCGGAGCGCTTCCTTCGATTACCGGTTTGAGCACGATTGCGCGAGGTAAAGTGTCCGGCTGCTGGATGTGCCAGAGTGCAACGGCGCGCGCCAGCTCGACGTTTACCAGGCCAGAGTCGCCTGGTCGCAGCGTGAGCGTATCGGCTGAGATTCCGGAAATGATTTGCGCCGCCTTCTGGGGGTCCGTGACTACTCGTCCTGCCAGGACGACCTGCGGCAACACTTTAACGGTATCGGTGGGATCGAGCGACGAATTCGGGATCTGGTTGAGAAGCAGCGTCGCCCGAACAATGGTCGTCGAGTCGATTAGACTCGAGGGAATGTCGAAGCGGAAATAAACCCTTCGCGGCGGAAGACCACCGACAGCAAGGATCGTTGGCGACGCTTGCGGCGGCGCCTGTGCAATTATGGTGTAATCGGAGAGGTTGGCCGCCAGAATCGCCTGTCCCACCGGCGTCTTCGATAAGAGCGTCACCGTCAGCGGCTTGGTCGCGGTGTCGGGTGTCGCCCGGAACAGCATTATCGGCGGAAAGCCACCCTCGGTGGAGGCGATTCGCATCTGGGACGATCCCGTCCCCGTCGCTCGCAATCCGATACGCAGCGGCAGCTTGTTCTGAATCTTCGACAGAACTACGTCGTTCGAGATGAAGTACTTGAGCGTGTCGGTGAGCTGGGCGCGCGAGAACGTCTGCGAGGAGATGAATCGGTCCGACCTGAAGAGCGCAAGTACCGCCGCCGATGATGTATCGTTGGCAGTCGTGTCGACATCGTAGGCCTCGATGGTCACCGGCGTGATGCCCTTGATTGAAAGAGTGTCGATCCGCAGCTGGATGTAGGCGCTGTCGACGTGCGCGATCGGCTGGCTGGTATCGCCCGCCGGAATGAACGTCTGCGGCAAGGAGTCGAACCGCACGATCACCCGCGTGTCGAGAGTGTCGGGACGGTTGGCGAGTAGCAACACCGGCTCGGTGCCAAGTCCCGACAGTGACTGGACCGTCGTGTCGACGACGATAGCGTCGAGGGTTACGTTCTGGACGTCTCCGCCGATCTGGGGGCAAAGCACCGAGCAAACGCCCGAGCTATCGAGATTCTCCGAGCACGACGATATCGAAAAAAAGAAGGCCGCGATCGCGAGCAAGCGCGGCAACATTGGCGAAAGCTTCACTACACTCTTCCACGTGAAGGGTTGAGCACGAAGGCATGCGGAAGCAACTCGTCAAGTGTCCAGGTTGCTTCCTTTCCATCGCGCGTGTAGCTCGAGATTTTGATTTGCGGCGCGAACTCGTTCAGGACCTGTCTGCACGCGCCGCAAGGTGGCGTCGGCTCGACGTCATCCGTGGCGATGGCAATCTCGTCAAAATCAGTAAGCCCTTGTGAGACAGCAGATGCGACGGCAAGGGTTTCCGCACAAATGGCATTGCCGAAGGCGGAGTTCTCGACGTTGCAGCCCGTGATGACCTCGCCACTGCGCGCGCGAAGTGCCGCCCCGACCCGAAAGTTCGAGTACGGCGCATAGGCGTTGTCCAGCGCGCGCATTGCCGCCTCCCGCAGGGAGGACTCATGCGTGGAGCTCGGCTTCATCAGACTACCAGCTCGGACAAAAACGATCGACCGCGACCCCGGAATGAAAGGCCAAACCATTCCGCAACGGTCGCGCCGAGATCCGAAAATGTCTCCCGCTCGCCAAGATCGCGCGGCACCACCCTCATTCCGGCGGCGAGCAGCGGCACGCGCTCACGCGCGTGATCCGTGGATGGAGTCGTAGGGTCGTTGCCGTGGTCGGCTGTGATGAACAGCAGATCGTCCTCTTTCAAACGCGATGTGATTGAAGGCAGTGCCGCATCGAATTCGCGCAGCGCACTATAGAACCCCGCAACATCGTTGCGGTGCCCGAAGAGCTGGTCGAAATCTACTAGGTTGGCAAATAGGAACCCACTTTCCGCCTTCGCAAACCACTCCGTGATCTAACGGATGCCGTCGGCATTGGAGACGGCGTGACGCGACGCAATCGCTCTTCCCGCGAACAGATCATCCACCTTCCCGACGCCGGCGCGAGGAATTCCGTCGTTTTCGAGAGCATCGAGCAGAGTCTCCGCTGGCGGCTCGATCGAGTAGTCCCGTCGGTTGGGTGTGCGCTGGAAATTTCCCGAGGTCCCGGCAAATGGGCGCGCGATGACGCGCGAGACGTCGTGCGGGGGCCGCAGCATTTTGCGCGCGAGCTCGCAGGCGCGGTACAGCTCTTTGAGCGGAATTACACCTTCGTGTGCTGCCACCTGGAAGACCGAATCGGCCGATGTATACACGATCCATTTGCCGGTCGCGATCTGCTCGTCACCGTATCGCTGAATTACGTCGGTTCCGCTGCCGACAACATTGCCGATGACGCCGCGCCCCGTCTCACGCGCAAATTCGTCGATCACTGCCGGCGGAAAGCCGTTCGGAAACGTCGGGAATGGTTTCGCCAGATGCACCCCGGCGATTTCCCAGTGACCGGTGGTGCTGTCTTTGCCCGCCGAGGAAGGTCGCATGCTTCCCCACGCCCCGGTTGCATCCCCACGCGGTTGCAACCCTTCGAGTGGTTTGATGTTGCCCAGCCCGAGCAGCTCCAGCCGCGGCAGCTCCAGCCCACCGCATGCCCGCGCCAGATTGCCGAGCGTGTCACTCCCCTCGTCGCCGTAATCGCGCGCGTCAGGAGCTTCACCGATCCCGACGCCATCCAGAATGATGATCGCAGCTCTCTTCAGCGTCCTTCTCCAGCGTAGACACGCTCCGCGCGCGAGCGCAGGCCGGTGAGGAGCTCGTACGGCGACATGCCGGCGTCATCGGCGACACGCTCCACCGTGAGAACTGTGTCACCTTCCCTGGCTCGTCCGATCAGCGTCACCACGTCGCCGACGTTGCACTTGAGTGTGGTTACGTCGATCATCGTCATGTCCATCGTGACTCTGCCGGCGATCGGAGCGAGCGTCCCTCCGACGAGCGCCGAACCGGATCCGCCGAGCGCTCTCGGATAACCGTCGGCGTACCCAACGGCGAGCGTGGCGATCCGCGCCGGCCGGTCGACGCGCAGCATCGCATCATAGCTGACCGTGTCGCCCGGCTCGAGCTCGCGAATCTCCACTATCGGCGCGCGAAGATTGACCACGTTCTCCGGCTGAATCGCCGCGCTCCTCCCACTACCGACGCCGTAAAGAAAAATTCCGGGACGCACCAGGTCCCACACACTGCGTCCCTGACGGGCGATGGCCGCGCTGTTTGCCGTGTGGAGCAAACGAGGTCGCGATGGAAGCATGGCGATGGCTTCCCGAAATCGGTCTTCCTGCTCTTTCAGCGTTCCGTTGTCCAGCTCGGCGGAATGGAAGTGTGTAAAGGCGCCTTCAGGCGTGAACGATTCGATGAGGTTTCGAATCGAGCTCACCTCCCGCCACGGGATTCCGGCGCGGCTCATTCCGGTGTCGATCGAAAGATGCCACGAGCCGCCACCGCTTTGCTTCCACGCCTCGATCTCCTCGGGAAAGCCCAGCGTGGGTGTCAGCCGCGCTGCCCGCGCACGAGCGAGATCCTGTTTCAGCAAAGGAGTGAAGACGACGACAGGACGGGTGACACCAAGAAGACGAAGCTCCTCGCCTTCGGCGACGGTGGCGATACCGTAACCCCATGGCTCCAGCGGATCGAGTGCGCGCACGGACGCCTCGGCGCCGAGACCATAGGCGTCGGCCTTGATCATCGGCAACAGCGGCACGCCCGCTCGACGCGCCATGGCTGCTCCATTACGCCGCAACGCGCCAAGATCGATCTCGATCCGGGCGCGAGCCAAAGACTGCTTCATTAGTACTTGGTGTAAGTTGCGGTTAGTATACGCCCGACGACGATGGATAAAAAGCCTACTCGTTCACTCGACGATACGCTGGCGCTGATGCGCGATTTGCGCGCGCGCTGCGAGTGGGATGCGGCCCAGACCCACGAGTCGCTGCGCCCCTATCTCATTGAGGAAGCGCACGAGCTCGACGACGCAATCAGGCTCGAGAACGACAAACTCATGCGCGAAGAGCTCGGCGATCTGCTGCTGCAGGTGCTCTTTCATTCAGTGATGGCCGAGGAGCGCGGAGAGTTTTCATTTGCCGACGTCGCCGAAGGACTGATTACCAAGATGAAGGGGCGGCATCCGCACCTTTACGGCGACGCGGCGAAGGAGCCGTGGGAGCGGATGAAATCGAAGCAAAGAAAGAGCATCGCCGACGGGCTTCCCGCTGGATTGCCGGCATTGCACCGCGCGCATCGGCTTCAGGATCGCGCCGCCGGAGTTGGTTTCGACTGGCCCGACGTGAACGGCCCGGCGGAAAAAGTCGAGGAAGAGCTATCCGAGGTCAGAGAAGAGTTGAGTAAATCCGCCCCTTCCCGACACGGGACGGCTCCGGTTTTTGACGCTCGGCATTATGCGCTCGAGGCGGAGCTGGGGGACCTGCTCTTCGCCGTCGTGAATCTTTGCCGCAAGGCGGGCGTGCACGCGTCGATCGCGCTCGACAAGGCGAACGCGAAATTCGAGCGGAGGTTCCAGGAGATCGAGCGGCTGGCGAAGGAAAGAGGAATCGACGTCGCCCACGCCGGACTGGAGAAGCTCGACGAGTTGTGGGATGAAGCCAAGCGTGCCGAGCTCGCGGGCGACGCGTCCGGCGGAGGGTGAGTTAGCCCGCCGGACGCACCTCTTACATCTTCACGCTGGGAGCTTGGCGATCTTTCCTATGAACAGGATCGCTCCGGAGAAGCGCTCGCGAATCACGACCATGAATGGACGGTCAGCGCGGAATGGGAGTCGCAGCGCGGTAAGTCTGACGGTGACCGACGTCGCCGCGGCCGCTTCAGTGCCCTGCTCGTCGACTTCGACATAAGTCTTTTGGAGCACCTGGCTGATGTAGAGGGCGCGGCCGAGAGGAGACATCCCTGTGAAATCGGATTGGTCGGGAATAAACGCCAGCTTCATCCCCATTTGCTGCAGGTCATCGTTCAACTGTCGCTTCCACTCAATTCGAAATCGCGGTAGATAGACCTCCAGCTCGCTGTCGTTGTGCAGCGAGCTGACGACGGTGTTCCATTTTGTCTGGTCAAAGGATTCGGCGAACGCATCGATGTCGCCGTGGGGCAAAATCACGGTCATGGTGAACGCCGAATTGCCATAGGGCAGATCGACCGCCGAGTATTCCGCATTGCCCATGGCTTGCACGCCGGCGCTCCGAGACATCATCGGCACGGTCGACGTAGACCCATCAGCATTATGAAACGGCGCGTCGATAGTCTTCCCCTTGTCGAACTGTTTCTGCCAGATGCCTTTGAAATAGATGGCGTTAATGAGAAACATCTTGTCTGCTGGATCGATGCTTTCGACAATCTCGGGGATCTTGTTGTTTGTCTGTGCACTGACCCATGAGTTAATCGTTGTCAGCGCTGACGGGCTCCTGAAATCGAGACCAGTCACCCTCGCGTCAAAGTATTTTTTGCTGTCGTCGAGAAACGACGCGTTGAAGGGGAACGTCTGCTCGTACCAGATCGAGTTGGCGATCTTAAAATTTGTTCTCGGATCTAGTCCAATCAGGAGGGAGATGAGGTTCTTGTAGCCGTCACCGACCTCCTCACGTGTTGCACCACTGAGCCGCAGCGCTGCTTGCATCTCGTCGTAGGTCGCTCCGTTCGCGCCGTTGGCTGTCATTCCAAGCGCCATTGACGCGCTCAACGGCGAGACAAACACGTTGGCCTGGTGCTGATCGAGATTTCCCGTGCGAAAGAGATCAAACGCAAAATCGTTACTGCCGGCGATCACCTTGGTCTCTGACAAAGACAGCGGACGTGGAAGAGCGGTAATCGGCGCCGTCGAAACCGTCGCTTCGCTGCATCCCATCGAGAGAGCAACTGCGACAGCTAGCGAACTAAGTAGTTTCATGGTGCCTCCGGGGACGGTGGGATTCATCAACAAAGAGTTCAGCATTTGCCGCGCCCCGGAGTCGCGGCGACGTTCAGCGCTTCTCGTATTTCCAGTTCCGCGACTTGCCCCCAGCGATCCATTCGATCGCCTGGTTGACGCGCCGTTGTCTCGTGTCCGCGCCCTTGGCCTCGGAGATCCAGTCCGCGTATTCGCGCTGGTGGCTCGGCGGAAATTTCTCGAACGCCGCGGCCGCCTTCCGGTTCTTTGACAACGCCTTGGTCAGTCCCATCGGGACAACGAGCTTTTTCTTCGGCTTCGTTGTCCGGGGCGCTTTCACGCCCTTTTCGTTCAGCTCGGCTGCCTGCTTGATCCAGGCTTTGAGCGTTTTGTCGGCTGGAAGATCGGAGAGCTTGGTGATGTCACGGAGAGGTCCCCCCGCCTGGTTGCCTTGTTCACCAATGACAAGCGACGCTTTCCAGAGTATGAAGTTGCAGTGCTGTTTGAACGCAGCCATCCCGCATAGCACGCCCTTGTAATCGAAATGGGGAGCGCCCCATTTCACGGTTTCCTCTACGTCAGGACATGCCTCGTGAACGAGATCGCGAACGTGGGTAAGAATCGGCCGCGCGAACTCGGCTTGCTTGTCGATGTAGGCGTATATGCGCGGATCTCGCTTACCCATTCGTCGATGCTACAACACCCAGGCGGATCCGAGGGCCAGAAACCAGACGGAAAGGATGAATCCCAGTGCCGACGCAACGCCAATGACGACGAACAGCTGGCACAAAACGTTTAGATATCGCGCCCTCCGGGTCCATTCGCGCTCAACTGAGTATGAACGACCGCGGTCGAGCAGTCCCCACGCGGCGTAGGAGAAATAGGTTAACGCCAGCGGTCCTATCACCTGTCTTCCGAATGGAAGAGGACCGAAGCCGCCGCCAACGACCGCGAGGGCAACAATCGCCCGTCCCACAAGCCACCTGACGGGCTCGACACGCGCGTGTGACTCCAGGAACTCCAGGAGAGTGCCGTCGGAGCGAAGGGCGGAAATAACCATCATCGTAGAATTCTCGGTGTCGAAAGTCAGGGTCGCAAGCGGTTCATCGTCCGCGGGAACGCGATCGCTTCTCTGATGTGGTGGATGCCGCAGATCCAGCCCACGGTGCGCTCTAGACCGAGCCCAAAGCCCGCGTGCACGAAGGTCCCGTATTTTCGCAAATCGAGATACCAATTGTAGGCCTCGACCGGTAGCCCCTCCTCCTTGATCCGCGCCAGCAACTTGTCGTGATCGTCCTCCCGCTGCGAGCCGCCGATGATCTCGCCATAGCCTTCGGGAGCCAGCAAGTCGTCACATAACACCGTGCGTGGATCGGCCGGATTCTCCTTCATGTAAAAGGCTTTTGCTTCCTTCGGATAGTTGAAGATGAAAACGGGCCGATCCTGACCCTCGACGAGGAGCGACTCGTCTTCGGCGCCGAGATCTTCGCCCCATTTCACCGAGCTGCCCTTGGCTTGCAAAGTTTTCACAGCGTCGCTGTAATCCACTCGCGGAAAGGGCGGCTTGATGTTTTCGAGCTTCGAGAGGTCTCTCTCGAGCTCCTTCAGCTCCGGCTGGCGCCGCTCGAGCGCGCGCGCGACGATGTAGGAAACGAACTCCTCCTGGAGGCGCATGTTGGCGTCGGAGTCGTTGAATGCGACTTCAGGCTCGACCATCCAGAACTCGGTCAGATGCCGCCGCGTCTTTGACTTCTCGGCCCGAAACGTCGGTCCGAAGCAGTAGATCTTGCCCAGCGCTGCCGCTGCCGCCTCGCCGTAAAGCTGGCCTGTTTGGGCGAGGTATGCGGTTCCCTCATCGAAGTATTCCGTTCCGAACAGTCCGCTGCGCTCGCCGATCGCCGCAGTGAGAATCGGAGTGTCGACCAGAGTGAAGTCGCGTTCGTAGAAAAAGTCTCGTATCGCCTGCTCGACCTCCGACCTGATGACGGCGATGGCGCGCTGCCGAGTGGAGCGGAGCCACAAGTGCCGGTTGTCGAGGAGGAAGTCGATGCCGTGCTCCTTGGGCTGGATCGGGTAATCGATCGGGCTGGTCCCGTAGATCGACAGCTCTTTGACGGCGAGCTCGTAGCCGCCGGGCGCGCGCGCGTCGGGGCGCACCTCCCCCTCGACCTCGATCGATGTCTCCTGGGTAAGCTTGCTGAAACGCTCCCAGCTCTCCGCCGGGACGGCGTTCTTCACCAGCACCGACTGCAGCAAACCGGTGCCGTCGCGCATGACGACGAACGCGACTTTCCCGGATGACCGGACGTGAGTAACCCAACCGCGAACGCGGACGGATTTGCCGGAATGGCCGGGAAGCTCGGAAATGCGGGAATACGGAGGCGCGGAAGCGGTCATTGATCCTTTTTCGGGCACTGGCGCGGCAAGCTAGACGGATTCGTATCGTAGTGCAACCGCGTCAAACCGAATTGGGCGACGCGTTAACAGATTGGAGCACACGCCCCGTGAAAAACGAAAAATCCGTCTCGATCAGGGAAACCCTGCTTGACAACCTCTGCCGTGAAAACCCATTGTAACTCGGTTTATGAAACAGCGTTCCAATATTCGCCCCCTCACTGGGACGCGTGCCGTCGTCCGCGCCATCACTGTGCTCAAGGCCCTCGGCCGATCAACACACGCTTACGGCGTCACCGAGCTCGGCGCGGCCACCGGATTGAGCAAAGCAACCGTCTTTCGGCTGCTTGGAGCGCTGGAAAATGAGGGCATGGTAGCCCGCGATGGGTCGAGCGGGACGTACCGACTTGGTCCTCAAATAATTTCCCTCGGAGCTTCCGCGCTTTCGACGACTGACCTGCGTGCCATCGCGCACGACGAGCTCGTGCGCCTGGCTGACGAGTCCGGTGAGACTGCGACTCTGGAGATTCTTAGCGATTCGGAGGTCGTCGTTCTCGACGAGGTTCAAGCCCGATTCGTCTTCGGGGCCACTCCGGAGATCGGTCGCAGCTGGCCACTGCACGCGACTTCGACAGGAAAGCTTCTGCTCGCGTTGTCGGAGCCGACGCTGCCGCTTCCCCGGCTCCCCCGCCTTGCATCCCGAACGATTACGACACGCGCGGACCTGGAGCGCGAGCTGGCGAGAATCAGGAAGCACGGATACGCGGTCGCCGTCGACGAGCTCGAGCCGGGTCTGGTGGCGATGGCGGCGCCGATTCGCAATCACCTTGGCTACGTCGTCGCCGCACTCAGTCTCAACGCACCTGGCACGCGTCTCGGCCCGAAACGTCGCCGCGAGCTGATGCCAAACCTTTGTCGAGCAGCAAACCGGGTGTCACACAGGCTCGGTGCGTCGATACGACGGACTCCCACTCAGTCCAGATCGAACGAAAAGAGGGCGATGGCCCGCAGCTAGCCAGGTTCCCGACCCTCTCAGGGCTGATGGGTCAAACGGTAAATGAGCAATGCCGCACGCTCTGTCGCGGGTGCGATCGACCGCAGATCGACGCGCTCGTCCGGAGTGTGCGACCGCATTCCTTTGACGCCGAGTCCATCGAGCGCGTCCAGATAATCGGAGACATAGGAAATGTCACCGCCGCCACGACGCCCCGGATCGAGCGCCTCCACCGGTCCCTGCTCCAGAGCGCGACTCACCGAGTCCTCGAGCGCGAGCAGGGCCAGGTTGCCTTTCGTCGGAGGCATCGCCGGATTGCCGTCCTCGAAAGTTATGGAAGCAGTGGTGCCGGGCAGATGATCGGCCACGATGGTGCGCATGGCTTCTCTCGCTTTCAGCAGCTGATCCTGGGAGATGAAGCGAAGATCGCCGCGCGCGTACACCCTGGGCGCGATGATGTTGTCTTTACCGGCGGCTGTTCCGGAGATCTTGCTCGAATCGTAGGTGACATCAGTGCCGCCGATGATCACCGCCGGATTGAACGTGAGGTATTGCTGGCTCGAGAGCTTTTCCCGGAAAGTGTTTAGAATGCGCGCAGCTTCGTAGATCGCGCCATAGCTGGATCCCGGAGAGAAGATTCCGGAAGAGTGCGCCTGCCGGCCGCTGACGACCAGCTGCCAGCCGCTGAAGCCACGACGGGCGACTGTACCCTTACCAGCATCCTCTTCGAACGCCAGCGCGACATCGCTGCGTTTGGCAACATCGATCAGCGGCTGGCGCGACACCAGGTGCAGTGGACCTGCGTCCTCCTCGTCGCCCATGAACGCGACCACGATCCTGGTGCCGTCGAGCGCACCCACACTTTGCAGAGCCTTCAGCGCATACAGGACGACGACATCGCCGCCTTTCATGTCTGAGCTGCCCGCACCGGCGGCGAGAGTGTCCAGTCGGACGAACCTCTCGCTGTCGCCCTCGAAGACGGTGTCGAGGTGTCCGATCAACAGGAGTCGCTTCCCACGGGTTCCCTTCCTTTCCGCGAGCAGGTGACCGGCGCGACCGACCGCGTCGGGCAGCGCGATCCACTGCGTCCGGAAACCGATTGACGAGAACTCGGGCTCGAACAGCCGCCCAACGGCGCGGACCCCGGTGAGGTTGAAGGTGCCGCTGCTGATATTGACCGCCTTCTCCAGAAAAGCCACCTGCTCCGCTTCGTGAGCCCGCACGTAGTCGCGGATCTTCTGCTCCGTCGCGGAGAGCGGCGGAGTGCCGCCTGCCTGAGCGACCGCCGGCTGCGGGTCGAACAGGGAGACCGCGCAAACGAGCGCCGTCATAGGAACGAGACGCTTACGGGTGACGCGTGAATTGGAGATGGGAGTCATGAAAAGAGAGTATCATCGCTCCGCAGTTCCGTCTACCCGCGTCGAACAATACCTTTTAACGCTCCCCAAATTCCGATTTCTGAAATGACTCTGCGCGCCCGCCTCGGGTGGGGCCTGTTCGCCATTGCAGTCGTACTTCTCGTACCACTGCTGCTTTCGCTGCGCTCGCTCGAGCACCTCTACGAGACGAGTCGTTTGCTGCGCGACCGGGAATTTGCCGCGTCGATGGTCCTCGGCTCTTTCCGCGAGCGGACCGACGACACGCGTCGCGCCGAAGATGCGCTCCTCTTCGTCCACGACGAGAAGAGCGCCGCAAGAATGCAGAGCCAGATCGACAGTCTGGTATCGATGACTGACTCACTCGACCGCTACCATCTCGACCTATCGGCCTCTGCGATCCGGACCTCGCTCGACGCGCTGCGCTCCGCCGCCCGCGAAGAGTACGAGCAGGCGTCGGCCGGGCGCAGCACCGTGGCGGAAATGATCTCGCAGCAGCGCACACGACCGGCAATAGCAGCGGTCGACAGCTCGCTTGGTGTCAGCGCGACGATGTTGCGCAATCGAACGAGGCAGCGTGTGGCCGACGCGACCAATGAGACGCTGAACGCCGAGCGGTCTGTCGCCGGCTCGCTACTCGTCGCACTCCTCATCGCGTTGGGCATCGCAATCTGGCTGTTGCGATCGATCAGCCGGCCAGTGTACGAGCTGGAGCGCGGCATGCACGCCATCGCCGAAGGCGATCTGAGTCATCAGCTCAGCTTGCCCAAAAACCAGGGAACTGAGTTCGGACGCCTCGCTTCCAGTTATCAAACCATGGCGCGCCAGCTTGGAGAACTGGAGCGATTGCGCGCCGAGTTCGTTGGCGTAGCCTCTCACGAGCTCAAAACCCCAATCAACGTCATCATCGGTTATCTCGAGCTACTCGAGGAAGGGATTTACGGGGAAATTCAGCCCGGTCAGAAAGAAGTACTCGAGACGATTAAGAAGCAGGCGAACACGCTGACGAGGCTCGTCAAACGGCTGTTGGACATCAGCCGATTTGAGGCGAGCGGCGGAAAACTCGACGTCCGAGAGGTCGACCTGCGACACTTTTTCACCACGCTCGAGAGCTCATTCTCGGTGCTGGCTTCACAGCGTGACATAACCTTTACGATCGATCATCGTGAGCCTCTTCCGTCTACCGTTCACTGGGACGAGGATCGCATCAACGAAGTGCTCGGCAACATCCTGTCGAACGCGTTCAAGTTTACCGACCGCGGTGGCAGCGTGACTCTGACGGTGACGCCGGAGGACGACCAGGTAGTCATCTCAGTAGCCGACACCGGCGCCGGAATCCCCCCGGCACAGCTGCCGCACATTTTTGACAAGTTCTTCCAGGCCGACAATCAGGCATCTGCCGCTTCCAAGGGCACTGGCTTAGGCCTGGCGATTGCGAAAGAAATCGTCGAAGCCCACGGCGGTCAGATAACGGTTGACAGTAAGGTCGGCGTGGGCACCACGTTTGTCGTTGCGCTGCCGACTGAGCCCAGTGGCGCAGGAAGGTGGCGCGAGCCTGCACCCGTAGGCTGAGGACGAAGGATGAAGAAAACTCTCCCTATCGCAACATCGCTGCTGTTGGCTATCGGCTGCGCGCACCTCGGCACCTACACCGTGAATCCGCAATTGCGGACCGATTGGGACAACGCTCTGTTCTACGCGCGCCAGAACGTCGACAGTGGTAAGTACTTTGTCGCCGATAAACTGCTCGATGAATTCGCGCGCACCCACCCCGACACCCGCGAAGGGCGGGAGATTGCCTTCTGGAAGTCGGCGTACCTCGTGGATCCAGCCAATCAATCGGGCTCGCTGTCGGCTGGCATTGCCGGACTGGACGGATACCTGAGCGCAAACCCGGACGGCTGGTACCGCAACGAGGCGACGCTATTGAGACGCACTGCAGCGGTGGCCGAGGGTGTAGCCAACGCTGCCAGGCTCGCATCAGCGGCGACTGATTCGTCGACGCCGGCGGTCAAGGATACTGTGATCGTGAACAAGTCCCGCGACGAACAAATCGCGGCGCTGAAGGATCAACTCGCGGCGAGCAAGGCGGAGCTGGCCAAGGTGAGTGCGGAGCTGGATCGAATCAAGAAGAGATTGGCGAACCCGAGCAACTAGCTCGGCGACCTAGCCAACTCTGAACAAGTCGAGCGCCCGCGAGTAGCGTCCGCTGAGCACTTTCCGCACGCCGGCGTTCGGCTTGGTGGAAAGATCGGGATCGCTCTCCAGCATCGCCTCCGCCGCAAGGCGCGCTTTCACGTTCAAATCTTCGTCGCGGACCGGATCGGCGATTTTGAAGGTCGCCTCGCCGCTCTGTTCTTCACCGAAGAGATTGCCCATTCCTCGCAGTCGCAGATCGGCGCGCGCGATCTCAAAGCCGTCGTCGGTATCGACGAAAATCCGCAGCCGGTGGTACGCCTCCTCGCCGACGTCGCCGAGCAGGATGCAATACGAAGCTTCGGCCCCACGTCCAACGCGTCCCCGCAACTGGTGGAGCTGCGACAGGCCGAACCGTTCCGGATGCTCGACGAGCATCACCGTGGCATTCGGAACGTCGATCCCAACCTCGATGACGGTCGTCGACACCAGCACGTCGATTTTGCCATCACGAAACGCGCGCATGATCGTTTCGCGCTCGTCTGCCGGCACTCGACCATGAATCAACGCCACTACCCGCCCGGCAAATGGCCCGGCGGAGAGCTGCTCGTACATCGTGGTGGCAGCCTTGAGATCCGTTTTCTCCGACTCTTCGATCACCGGATAAACCACGTATGCCTGCCTGCCCTTCTCGGTTTCGCGGCCGATGAACTGAAGGACGCGATCGCGCGCCGATTCCGGTCTCATCACCGTACTTACAGGCTGTCGTCCCGCCGGACGCTCGTCGAGAGTGCTCACGTCGAGGTCTCCGTAGACGGTGAGCGCCAGTGAGCGCGGGATTGGAGTGGCGCTCATCAACAGCACATCGGGCGATTCTCCTTTGGCTGAGATCGCGGCGCGCTGCTCGACTCCGAAGCGGTGCTGCTCATCGATGGTGACGAAACCGAGGCGTCCGAAGACCGCTGCCTCTTGTACGAGAGCGTGCGTGCCAACGACCAACACGGGATCGGTGCCGGCGATTTTTTCGGTGGCGGCTTTGCGTTCGCGCGCGCCGAGACTTCCCGTCAGGAGCACCGGCTCGATTCCGAGCGGCGCCAGCAGCCTGGTAAAGGTTCTGGCGTGCTGCTCGGCGAGCAGCTCCGTCGGCGCCATGATTGCAGCCTGATAGCCGTTCTCCATCGCCAGCAGCGCCGCGAAGAGGGCGACGATGGTCTTCCCGCTCCCGACATCCCCCTGCAGCAGTCGGTGCATCTTCCGATCACTGGCCATGTCGGCGACGATCTCGCGCACCGCCACCGTCTGCGCATTGGTAAGGGTGAACGGCAACTCATTCTTCAATGCGCTGGTTAGCTGTCGCCGATTCTGAAATGCGATGCCGGTGCGGCGCTGCCGCTTGAGGGCGTTCGCCCGGCGGTGAAGGATGTGAACGAAAAGCAGCTCCTCGAACGCGAGACGCGCGCGACCCTGCGCGCCCTCGGCGAGGGTCTTCGGACGGTGAACCATCCTGATCGCCTCGCGTAGTGGTGGAACACCGGCGTCGCGCAGGATGTTCGGAGGGAGATACTCATTGACGAGCGGGAGCAGCGCGTCGAGGTGGGCATCGATGATTCCGCGAATCATCTTGAACGAAAGACCCTCGGTTGCCGGATAAACGGCGAGAACTTTTCCGCCTTTGACGTCGGCGTCGTCCTTGCCCAGCTGGATGTACTCGCGCGGTTGGAGCTGGCGGCCGTGGAAGAACCTCACTGATCCGGAAAGGAGCATCATGTCGCCCTTCTCGATCGTCCGATCCAG
>JBKPDS010000213.1:0-4824 GCA_046727995.1 Gemmatimonadota bacterium | reverse complement strand
TAGACATGCTCTATCTGGTCCGGACGGAAGAGCTTGTCTTCACGACGCGTGCCGCTGGTCGCGACGTCGATAGCGGGAAAGATTCGTTTCTCGGATAACGAGCGATCCAGCTTGATCTCGCAGTTGCCTGTCCCCTTGAATTCTTCGAAGATGACGTCGTCCATCCGCGATCCCGTTTCGACCAGGGCGGTGGCAATTATAGTCAGCGATCCGCCGCCGTGTTCCGGAGCGACCGAACGGGCGGAGCCGAAGAACGCCTTTGGGCGAGCCATCGCCGACGAGTCGAGTCCACCGGAAAGGGTGCGTCCGGTGCCGCGCTCGACGGTGTTATATGCGCGCGCCATGCGCGTGATCGAATCGAGTACGATGACGACATCCTTGCCTAGCTCCACGAGGCGGCGCGCACGTTCGAGCACCATTTCGGTGACATCGGTGTGGCGAACCGCGGGCATGTCGAAGCTGGAGGCAACAACCTCGCCATAGCCCCAGGTGATCATCTCGCTCACTTCCTCGGGTCGCTCGTCGACGAGCAGAACGAGCAGAACTGCCTGCGGATGATTGATCGCCACGCCTTCGACGATCGCCTGGAGCAGCATCGTCTTGCCGGCCCGCGCCGGCGCAACAATCAGTGCGCGCTGACCATATCCGATTGGCGCGATGAGATCGATTGCCCGGCGCGTCAGCTCCGGTCCGCCCTTGGCCGGACGTCCCGTCTCGAGCTTGAGTTTGCGCTCGGGATACGATGCAATGAGTGATGCGAAATCGGGACGACGGGCGGCTGCTGCCGGATCTTCGTCGTTGATCTTCTGCACGTCGACGACGACGACACGATTGCGATGATCGTGGCCGGTGGTGGCGAGAACCTGGTCGCCGCGGCGCAGCATGTACTGCCGCATTATCTGCGTCGGCACGTAGGCGTCACCCGGTTCGGCCAGATAGCTGTTCGCCGATCTGCGGATGAATCCGCCGTCGCGCTGCGGGTCGAACCAACCTGAGGTTTCGCCGTCCGGTACGACTGGAGCGAGTGGTGCGCGCTGGCCCTGGTCGCCGCGCTGCCCCTGCTGCTGTTGTTGCCCACCGCCGCCACCACCGCCGCCGCGCTGTCTGCCGCGTCCACGTTGATTGCGTCCGCGCCGACCGTTGTGACGGTGATCGCGATCGCGGTGCTGTCCCGGTTCGCGTTGCTGTTGTCCTTGTCCGCCGCCGCCCTGACCACCCTGACCGCCCTGACCAGTCATGGTTTGCGGATTGTATGGCGACTGCGGTTGTGATTGCGGAGGAGCGCCGGTATTGAAGTTTTCGGAGCCGTTGCCCTGGCTGTTTGGATTGTTGTTGGAGTCTGAGCTCTCTGGCGCCGGAGCAGAGGGGGCGGGGGAGGGAGAGGGAGAGGGAGAGGGAGAGGGCGCGGTTGGAATAGCTGGTGATGTCATGTTGTCGCGCGCATCGGGTAATTGCGCAGCGTCGGCAGGGGGTGATGGAGGTGTGGTGGACGTGTCCATTGTATCGAGGTACGGATCTACGTCACCGTACGATTCGGGAAAGGGAGTTTGTGGCTGATGACCGGACGGACGGGACCTCCGGCCGCGACGAAAAGGACGTCGGCGTTCACTCATGCAATTGTGGTGTGGCTGAGAAAAGTGCTACTCGAATGGCTACGCGTATCGCGGTAAAAACTCACGCGAGTGCCGGAGCCCTATTCTGTATGGAATGGCGCGCTACTAGGCTGCGCTGGTGCAAGAATGGTACTATGTGCTACTCGGAATGTCCAGACTGATCGTGTCAAGGCGGGCCGTAGATCCTGGCACGATCCTGCATCCACAAAACTAAAGCAGGGAGCTTTAAGCTTAGGCAGCTTTATGGCTCGGAGCTCTTCGGAGCGGATTCTGACTCCATTGTTCTACACATTATATGACACCTGGTTCAATGCCTGAGCAACAAATCTCTCCCGCCGGGGATGATTTGGTCGATCCCCTCCCCGCACTGGAACGTGCCGTTGCAGAGCATCCGGATGATGCAAAAGCACTCGTTGCTCTCGCGAACCACTACTGGCTGATCGGTGCCGGACCGGAAGCCGTTGGCGACCTAGCCTCAAGAGCAATCGCATCAGATCCCGAGAGTCGTGGCGGCTGGCACCTGTGGGCACTCTCGGAATCAAATCCGCGCGAGCGCGTCGCCCGTTGGCAGCAAGTCTCGACAAGATTCCCGCAGGACCAGCTCGCGAAAGCAAACCTCGCGGACAACGCCGCAGCGCTTGCGGGTGCCGAGCACGATTACCAGGCGGTCGATCTAGCGATCGACACGTACGAAGAGCTACTCGCGGTGGCCGAACTTCCCGATCAGCGAACAGCCCTCGAGAAAGCAATCAGAACGCTCAAAGGCTGGAAGTTCTGACTGAGGCTAGAGGGAAGGAGGCGGAGAGGACCCCTTCGCCGACTGACCGGCGCCGATCTATTTCTTCGCTGTGGTGGCGGCCGAAGCGGGTTTCGCGACGACGGAAGGATTGCCATCCGAGATGTACGCGTTTCCCGCAACCTCGAGCTTATTCATATTGCTCTCGATCGCGTTCCCGATGACCTGAATCCTCGGCGTCGAGCCCGGATTGAACGCGGGATCGTACGGCGATCTCATCGGCCCTCCGTCGACCTCGAACACCACCGGCCAACTATACGTGACCGTCTTGCCCGTCTTGGGATTCGTCCACGATCCCTTGCTCGCCAGCGCCCGGTTCTTCGGCCACAATCCCTGCGGCAACGCCATCTCCCGCGGCTTGTAACCGGGGACCGCTGAATCGATGCCGAGCAGGTTGCGGGCGATCTGCTCCTGCACGAACGCGTCGGGATACTTGCTCAGTTGCGCGTGCCAGAGCGTGTGATCGCACAGCTCGAATCCGTTGTCGGCGAGCCATTTCACTTTCATGAATCGCCACTGCGATTTCTGACCCTGGATGCCGCGATCGCCGAAGAAGTTGTGGCCCGCCGAAGCGCCGTTCAGCAGACAAAAGACCGCTTTGTTGTTCCAGTCAGGATGCGTCTTCTTGAAATCGAGCCAGATGCCAATGCCACTCGTCGGATCGATCTCCAGCTTGCCGTTGTTCTCGATGTAGCGGAACTGCTCCGGCGACGCGTCGTCGAAGACGAACACCACCGGCGACAATCCCTTCGGCAGATTGAGATTCTTGTCGAGGACGTCCGCCATGTTCACCGGCCGGTAGCCCCGGGTGTAAAGCAGCTCCAGATCCTTCCGGAATTGACCCCGCTCGCGCGCGTACAGCCCGTTGTGGTCGGTGATCAGGTGATACTCCAGCACCATTATTCGTCCCATCTCGTTGGGGACGCGATTGGGGTTTGGAACACTTCCCGCAGATGCTGACGCCGACCTTACACCGCCCGCCGGCGTTGTTCCCGGTGGAGACCCCGCCGCGGAACCCGTCGGGGTCTTGTCCGTAGTGGAGATTGGACCCGCTACGGCACCGGTGGTGTCTGATGTAACGACATTCGAGGACGACGCCTGTGCGGTCTGACCAGTGCTGTTACTGTTCGCGGCAGAGGCCGACTTCGCTCCACCGCCGTTGCATGCATTGACAGCAGCGACGAGAGCGATCGAGAAGAGGGCTGAACGATTCATTTTTCCCAGGTCTGGTCAGAAATCAAATTGCGGCGTCGAGGAATCCTCCTCGGCTTATTCGCAATATGTATTCTAGCGGTCTACTACACGGACGTGTGGCTGATGACGTGCGGCTTCGACGGCTGCCCGACGCCACGCGACATCCAGACCTTCCAGCCCGACCAGGGCGGACGCATCCTCGACCGCTACAATCGCCTGATGGGGCGACTGGAGCTCGTGCGCAGAGTGAACGTTCCCCTCAGCGCCGTTCCACAGTTCGTCCAGCAGGCGTTCATCGCCACTGAGGATCGTCGCTTCTACCAGCACGGCGGTCTCGACTGGCGCGGCTTCTTCAGGGCGTTGGTGACCAACATCAGAGCCGGCGGGACCCGCCAGGGTTTCAGCACCATTACAATGCAAGTCGCGCGTAACACCTTCGCCGTTCGAAAGTATCCAGCGCGCTCACTGCGACAGAAACTTGCCGAGCTGCGATTGTCGCGATTGATCGAACACTCGCTGACCAAGCAGCAGATCCTCGAGCTCTACTTCAACGTCATCTACATGGGGAATGGCGTTTATGGAGTCGAAGCGGCGAGCAGAGATCTGTTTGGCAAGGACGTCAACCGGATCAACCTGCCGCAGGCGGCGATGCTGGCCGCACTGCCCAAAGCGCCGTCGACCTATACTCCACGCCGTCATCCGCAGCGCGCTCTCGAGCGGCGCAATCTCGTGCTCAGCCTGATGGTGAAGGAAGGGTACGTCTCCGCCAACAGACTGCCGGGACTGCAGGCGACGCCGAACACCATCGCCAGGGACGAGTGGCGGCCGAACGATCCGAACGATTCTTTCGCCCTCGACGCCGTGCGCAACATAGTCGACTCGATTATCGAGGGTGGTAGTGCCGACGTCGTCGATCTCACTGTGAGGACGACGCTCGATCGCAACGCGCAGATCGCGGCCGATCGTGCCGTGCGTCGCCAAGCTTCGGTGATCCAATCGGAGAGTGGTCGACGCGGCTTGATCCAGGGCGCGATGATCGCGATCGATCCGCGCACGGGAGACATTCGAGCGCTCACTGGTGGTCGCACCTACGAGCGCGGCGCATTCAATCGCGCCCTCTTCGCGCACCGCCAGCCTGGCTCGGCGTTCAAGCCCTTCGTGTACGCCACGGCGATGGCGGCTGGCTACACGCCGTCGTCGGAAGTCGACGACGATCCGATC
>JBKPDS010000212.1:0-3787 GCA_046727995.1 Gemmatimonadota bacterium | reverse complement strand
GGGAGGAGAAACTTGAGCGCGACGACGCGGCCGAGTCGGGTGTCGTCCGCGCGATATACGACACCCATGCCGCCTGCGCCTAACGCCTCGCGGAGCTCGAAGTGAGAAACGGTGCGCCCGGTGAGACCGAGGGGATCCAACTGGCGGTCAGTCGGCGGCAGGAAAGCGGCATCAATCGGCGCGAGCTGCGCGCTGGCTGCAGCGTCGCTTTTCAACAACGACTCGAGTGTTCGATGCAGCTCGGGGTCGCTGTTCGCCAGCATCGCCAGACGGGCGTTTCGGTGTGGGATGTCCAACTCAACGAGCTGGCCGAAGCTGACCTGGATTTCTTCCCAGCGTTCGGCATTCATGCGAGCGGCTCACCTTTGAGTTCGAGCGCGAGCCAGGCGCGAGCAGAGCGCAGGTCGCGTTTGGCGGTTGCGAGCGACACCCCGATTGCCGCAGCACTCTCCTCGAGTGTCAACCCGCCAAAGTAGCGGTGTTGCAGAAGCTGCCCCTGGCGGCTGCTCAACTTGTCCAGACGCTTGAGCGCTTCATCCAGGTCTGCAATGGTCTCGAGATTCTCGTCGGAGACCCATTCAAACTCGTCGAGGTCCAGACGTCTCATACCGCCGCCGCGCTTCGCCGTGAGATGCGAGCGAGCTCGATCGACGAGGAGGTTGCGCATGATCTCGGAGGCCAACGCCAAAAAGTGGCTTCTGTCCGACACGTCCAAATGCGAAGCGCCAACGAGACGTATGTACGCCTCGTGGACCAGCTCGGTGGTGTTGAGAGAGTTATCGATGGGGGCTAAGCCCAAACGTCGGTGGGCCAATGCGCGCAGCCGATCATACACGAGTGGAATGAGCCGATCGCGCGCGCTTATGTCGCCGGCGCTCCATAATCGCAGAAGAGCTGTGACATCGGACGACGCAGGTACCATCCGCACCTCCAAGGTTCTGGATGGGACATCCACCATACGGGTTCCGTGCACGCGGAGCAAGCAAAATGAGCCGGTTCGCGCCGCGATTCCGTTTCAGCGGGGTGAAGGCAGAAACTCACAGAATCCCGCGCGTCGTCCGGAAGGATGCCGGCGCTGAGAAGCTACGTCCCGAACCATCTCATACAGGAAGGGAAAATGAAAATTCGAACGCATTCCATCGCATTGGCAGCAGGCATCATCGTGCTCGCCGGCTGTACCACCGACACATCGACCCCGAGCGGAGTGCTGGCGCCGAGGCAAGCCAACGAGTGGGGCCCGGAGACGCCGAATTTCAACCTCGAAGTCGTACTTCGGGGCGATGGATTCGGGCTCGTCAAGTTCAGGCAGCCCAACGACGACGCGCTCGTCATCGAACTCGACACGAAGGTGCGCGGCCTCGAGCCCAACACCGCTTACGTCCTGCAGCGGGCGGCGGACACGAACCTCGACGGAATCTGCAGCAGCACTTCGTGGCTGACGCTCGGGAAGGGCTTGGTCCCCCAAACGATCACTACCGATGATCGGGGCACGGGAGAGGAAATTCTTTTTCGCAGCGTCGCAGCGCTGGGCGTCGGGGCAACGTTCGACATCGCGTTCAGGGTCGTGAACGTCGCGACGGCGGCGGTGGTGCTCACGAGCGACTGCTATCGGTACACAATCTCCCAATAAAGCTGCACGCCAGGAGTTCGGGACGGCTGGAAGTGCGATGAGCCGGTTTCGCCCTCGATCTCGTTTCAAAGGTGAGACATCACACTTCCCCAGGAGCCGTCCGTATGCATCGCTATTTCCCAATCGGCCTGGCAGGCCTTACCGCAGTGGCTTTAATCGTCGGCTGCCAAGACTCGACAACGCGAGAGACGACCCGCGCTATGATCACCGATCCGACCTTCACACAGGCGTCCAGTTTCACCTCGACACCGGCGGGTCGTGGCAACGCGGGCGCCTTCCACATCCGATCCACCGACGGATTCGACGTCGAGATCCAGGCAAAGCAGAGTACCGACATCGCGATGTCAACTGTCGTCGTTGGTGTGGGCGGAACGTCGGGATGGCATTCGCATCCGGGCCCCGTTCTCGTCATCGTGAAGACCGGTGCGATCACTTTCTACCGCGCGGGTGGCCACAGCGGATTGGGCTTTGACGATGCGGCCAATAATGGCAATGAGCCGACGTGCACTCGCACGGTATATCCGGCCGGTTCTGCGTTCGTGGAAGTTCCCGCGCCTGGCCACGTGATGCTGGCGAGGAATGAAGGAACTGTCGAGACGACGGTATCAGCCGCGTTTTTCGCACCACCAGGCGCTGCTCTCCGCATCGACCAGTCTGCACCGGGCGGAAATTGTCCGGAGAACTAGACTCAGGTTATTCGCCGCGAAATACTGGGCCGGTCGTGTTAGACGACCGGCCCAGCTCGTTGCGTTTGCGAATACGGATCTCGCGGAGGCGAGCGATTACCGCAATTCCATTCGTGTAGCCGATCGCGCGGTGAAACGGCTAGTTTAGCCGACAACTTCGCCAGGGAAATCGCTCATGAGCAACCGAATGAACGGTCGGCTTTTCTTCTGGGCGATCACATCCGCGCTGGCCGGATTTCTTTTCGGCTTCGACACGGTGGTTATCTCCGGCGCCGAGCAGCGGATTCAAGCGCTCTGGAGTCTGAGCCCGGCAATTCACGGCGTGGCGCTGGGAGCCGCACTGTATGGTACCGTGCTCGGCTCGCTCACCGGCGGAATACCGGCTGACAAGTTCGGCCGCAAGCCAACGCTACTGTGGATCGGCATTCTCTATATCGCCTCCGCGCTCGGCTCAGCGCTGGCATGGAACGTCGAAGTGTTCATTCTGGCGCGATTCATCGGTGGAGTGGGGATCGGTGTCTCCACTGTAGTAGCGCCGATGTACATCTCGGAGATCGCGCCCCCGGCGCACCGCGGACGACTGGCGGGAATGTTTCAGTTCAACATCGTGTTCGGCATCGTCGTCGCCTTCCTGTCGAACGCGCTGCTGGCGGGCATTGGTGACGACGCCTGGCGCTGGATGCTCGGCGTCGCCGCATTTCCCTCGATCGCTTACACTCTCATGTGTCTGGCGCTCCCGGAGAGTCCGCGCTGGCTGCTCACGCGCAAAGGAGACCGCGCCGAAGGATTGAGAGTGCTGGCACTGATCGAACCGGGCGCGTCGCCCTCGCAGATCCAGCAGCACGCCGACGAGATCGTTGCCGCCTCGTCACGACAGACGACTGCCAAAGGATTCTGGTCGATGAGGCTGCGAGTGCCGATCATGCTCGCTTTTCTGGTCGCGTTCTTCAATCAGCTGTCCGGCATCAACGCGATTCTCTATTTCGCGCCACGCATCTTCGAGCTCACCGGCCTCGGCTCTCGCGCGGCACTGTTGCAGTCGGTGGGGATCGGCATCACCAATCTCATATTCACGTTCGTCGGACTGTGGTTGATCGACCGGCTCGGAAGGCGCACGCTGCTCACGATCGGGTCGTTCGGCTACATCGCCTCTCTCGGTCTTTGCGCCTGGGCGTTCTTCACCCACCATTACGCGATCGTGCCCGCGTGCATCTTCGCATTCATCGCCGCGCATGCGATCGGGCAGGGTACCGTCATCTGGGTTCTGATCTCGGAGATATTCCCGAATCAATATCGAGCCACAGGTCAATCACTCGGCAGCGCCACGCACTGGATTTTTGCAGCCCTCATCACGACGGTCTTCCCCGCCGTGGTGAGCACTTTTGCACCGGCTTATATCTTCCTCTTCTTCTGCGGGATGATGGTGCTGCAGCTGATCTGGGTTCGCACGATGGTCCCGGAAACCAAAGGC
>JBKPDS010000211.1:0-6887 GCA_046727995.1 Gemmatimonadota bacterium | reverse complement strand
GTCGTTCGGTGCGGACGACGCGACCACGAATGCGTCGTCGGGATCCATTGGCGGTCCCGCCTCATTCACGGGCGTAGCGATGTCAATTGCTGTGGAGATCGTTTCGTTGAATCCGCTCTCGTGCACGATGTCGCCGTAAATGCGGTACCGTCCGGCGGGTAGTGGCGGCAGCGAAGAAACAAAGCTCACCGAATCGCTGGTCGGCGGATGTAAGTGGGCGAACGAACGGAAGTCAGGCACACGAATCATGAAGACATGAATCAGCTTGCCGTGATCGGGAATCAACGGACTCCACTGGTTGGCTCGATGTGCGCGCAGCCATGTCGAGTCATTGCGCCTGACCCACACCGAGTCGGAGATCTTGAGATCGAGAGCAGGCTTGCCGGCGATAAGCTCGGTCGTCGCAGTCGCCGCCAGCGGTTTGTAGATGTTGCGGTTGAAATTCGAGTCCTCGCTGTTCCACCACCGCGATCCACCGAACAAGGCCAGCGCCAGCACCGCGGTGCTCGCAGCCATTGCCACCCGCGCTTTCCAGCGCTGGCTTCCATCGGGCACGACTCCGGGAGCAAGCGAGCTTTCTCGCACTGCGGCGCCCACAATTGTCACCAGGCCGACAAAAAGAAAAACCCCGATCGCGACAAGCACTGCACCCAGCTTCGGGTCCAACTCGAGGCGCCGCCTGGCGACAACGACTACGGGCACCACGGCCTTGCCAGCGCCGAGCGGTCCGCGCACGGTCACCGTTACGCTGTTGGATCCGCCAGTCATGATCCAGAGCTGGCCGGAGTACGTCCCGGCAGCTCCGGCGACGGGTGAAGCGATCTCCGGTGGAGGCGATGCAGCGAGGGCGTCGAACCTGTTCGCCTGAATGGTGACCTCGTCGACGCCGACCGCCGGCTTGCCATCGCTGAGAATGCGGGCATAAACCGTTGCCACACCAGGTACGACACCGGGTGTCGCGACCTGCACTATGACATGATATGGACCCGCGTCTCCCTCGTACCACGCGTCGGGACTTCCGATGTGCGCCGAGCTGACGAGAACGATGGCGGCGAGCATCGCCACCGTGCCTGGTGTCTTCACCGCTTTACCTTCGCCATCGCGCTGCCGAGAAAGAGGCTGATGCGCGAGGAAACGATTCCAAGAATCACGGCGAAGCCGATTCCTTTCGCGAACCCGAGTGGGCTCCACTTGCCGGTGGCATCTACGTCCAGGGCCCAGAAGCGATAACGCCAGTCGCCGAGGCGGTCGCTATACGACCATTGGTCCGCGCCGATCAAAAAATTTCGCGCCGCCGGCGAAAGCAGAAAATCCGCCCAGAACCAGTGCACCGCGACCATCACCGTGACCCACGTGACGCCGATGGCGACGGACAGTTTCCAGTCGTTTCCTCGACCGAACCTTCGCATCAGCACATCGACGGCGATCGCCGGGACGATGATGAGCAGCGGAAAGGCCGGCGGCACCATGTGGGTTACAGGATTGTAGATCGGAGCCAGCTTTGGCGTCGCCGGAAAGAGCTGAAGAATCCAGCTCATCGCCAGCGTGACGGCGGAGTATATCGCGGTGATCGTCGTCGCCGGCCACCGCAGTCGCGACGCGCGGGAGAGTCCGACCAGAAAAAGTGGTATGGTCCACGCGGTGACTTTGTAGAAAAGCGAGCCGTGCATCTGGTTGCCGACGCTGGCGTACTCCTGGATCACGGTCGACATCATCGTCACGAGGATTGCCGCCGCGTACGCGTGGATCATGCTGTACAGCGTCTGATCTTCGATCGGCGCACGATTCTGCGCGCGCAACGCCATCAGCATTGCGCCGATCTGGATTCCGATCATCCCCCACGCAAGCACCATGTGTGGCGGGCTGATGATCTTGACGTCCAGTCCGTAGGCGTTGTGCCACCAGTTATCAAATGGCGCCGAGGTTATCATCATCAGCGTTCCCCAGATGCACACCCACGCACCCAGCGGACCGTAGAAGTAACGCCAGAAGCGAACGGAGGCGGCTTTCTCTTCGGCGGTGCCGGCAAACGTCGTCCGGAGAACGAGGTATCCGCAGCTCAAGCCGGCGATTACGGCTGCGGCCTGCTCCAGTAGGTGGGCGAGGGTCCAGAACGTGTCACGTCCCACGGTGCGGTGCCACGACACATCCCAAATCAGACCGACGACGATGCACGTCGACGCCAGGACGACTGCGGAGAGCGGCCACGGAATCGTCCAGGCGCCGGTCCTCGCGCGATCGCGCCCGATGACCCTATCAGCAACCGACGCCGTCATGTGCTTAGCTTGTTGCCCGAACCACTCCGGGGCAAGTCAGCGAATCCCTATCGTCCGCTCCGGTACCGCCTGTCGCGATGCCGCTCTGGAATGTCCACCCGGCCAGTGACGTCCGAATACTCGATCCCGCCGCTGCCCTTTGACTCGACGCGGAAGTCTTTCCCGACCTTGTTGACGTCGATGCTCCCCGAGCCATCGTTGTGCACGATCACCGAGCCCTTCACATCGGTAGCGTAAATGCCGCCGGAGCCATCGCTCTCGACGGTGAACGATCCCGACACGTTGCGGACGTTGATGTCGCCTGATCCATCGCTCACCGTCACGTCGCCATTGACGTTTTCGATCTTGAGACCGCCCGAGCCGTCAGTGATGCGGACCGATCCGGCAGCGCCGTCCACGGAGAACTCCCCGGACCCGTCGGTTGCTTCGAGCGAGCCGACGTTGAAGATCTTGGTGTCGCCGCTGCCGTCGGATATGTCCGCATTGATGCCTTGTGGCACTTCGATCACCAGATCGAGACCTGCGGTGTAGTCGAAATCGCGCGAACCATCATGCTCCGGGATGTCGGCCTTTATGAAAACGAGGTCGCCCCGGCGCTCGGCGATCAGCTTGATCTCGTCGAGTAGCTGCTGCGACGAAGCCAGCGCGGTCCCCGTCACTCGCACCTGTCGCAAACCTGGCCTGCCCTCGACACGTAGAATTCCAGCGCCTGCGTCAACCTCGAGTGATTTCGCACCGCTGGCATCGACAACCGCGTTCCGCGGCGCCGTGTAGGGCGCTCGCTGTGCATGGGCGGCCGAGCCGATTATAAAAGGCGCCGCCGCGAACGCTGCGCCGCGAAACTGTCGCTTCATGGATCACTCCTTCGGGTGTGACCGGGTTAGACAACCCTTCCTTCCCTACGGTTTGAACGAGAAGCAGTTTCGGTCGGATTAGGGGACGGGATTGAGTTTCCAGATGCCGTTCAGCATGTCCGACGCGTAGACGTGGCCGCCGAGGAGCTGCACTCCCCACATGTATACCGGTCCCTTGTCGACCGGGCCGTGGGCCAGCTCACGACCCATCTTTGCCAGGTCGCAGCGCCCATCCGCGCTCTTGTGGGCAGCGTTACAGCTGGAGAGATCGCCGCTGATGTCGATCGCCCGCACTCCGCCGTTGTAATAGGCGGCGTAGAGAATCGCCCTTGTCTCGTCGACCGAGAAATTGTGGGTTCCTGCACCATCGAGGTGGTAGAACGCAACCTCGCGTGGCCCTGAGAAGTTGCTGACATCGACGACGTGAATGTCGCCGCTCGAGGACGCGCCAATGGCACCCGGTCCCTCCTGTCCGACGAACGCGAATCGTTTCTCGCCGGTGGCTGCGTTGTGGAACCACCATACGTTGTGCGCCTCGCCGCCGACGGTGACGACATTGCCAAGGGCAATCGGATTGGAAATGCTGCCGCCTGATCCGCCGCCACCAATGTCCCACAGCGTGATTCCCTGATTCCACAGTGCAGTGATGAGAATGCCGTCTCTCACGTACACGTCATGCACGAACGGGCTTCCCATCTGCGCGGTGAAAACCTGCTGGGGGGTCGCCGGGTTGGAGATGTCGACGATGACGAGCCGCGCCGGCACGCCGTTCCCCGGATCGATGCAAAGAAAAGCATACAGGTTCCCATTGACGCGCTGGACTTCCGCCGTGTGCACGCCCGGATCAGTAAGCGCCGTCGTGTAACGCGAGATGAGCTGCGGCTTGGTCGGATCCGCCAGGCTGTAAATCATGATCGAGCCGGGCGAGAATTCCGTCGCCACGATCAGCAGCTGGCCATCGTCACTGGTCTGGACATCGCCGAGGGTGCGCGCGTTATCGACGATCACCGAGTCGATCAGAACCGGCGTATCGCCGGCGACGTTCCAGACTTTGACTGCATTGCCTGGCGCCTGCCGGAATCCCCACGTCGTGGTGTAGGCGTAATTGCCACGAACGTAGATCTCAGCGGTGTAGCGCTCGGCGACTATTCCGTCGCCCAGAGTCGCCAGAGCAGTCGACCCTCCGGGCGGAGTGATTGCCTTGTCGGAGCCGCAAGCCAGAACGACTATCGCCGATGCGAGTGTGATGGTTGCCCGCGAGACGAATCGCGAACCAGGCTTGATCACTCGCCGTTGAGATGTTCCGAGGCTCACATGTTCTCCATGTTCATACCACCCATCTTGCCCGCTGGGTGTTCCGCTACCGCCACTCCGTACCGGCCCATGCGCATGTGGGTCATCCCGAATGCTACCTTGGCCCCCACCGAAATGCTCCAGATCTGACTCGATCCATAGAACTGACGCGGATCGAACCCCGACGGCTTTAACGTCGGACTCACTCTCGCTCGCGCCAGTTCGACGAATGGCTCGGCAACCAGCCTCCGCGAATTGGCGAGCGAAGCTGCGATGCGGGCCGTGATTATCGTCCAGCGCGAGCGACCCGCAATACTCAGATCGCTGGACGGCAACGGAGTCCTGAATTCGTTGGCGAGCCGCTGGTCGTCCGGGCGCTCAGTGCGCTCGATTCTCAGTGCGCCATTCACCCTGTCATACTTGGCCCAGGTCTCGGCGAGCACCGAGTTGAAGGTGAACGTGCGCGTCGACCCAACGTAGTCACCCGTGCGCGACCACTCGAACAGCGCATAGCCCGAGTGCTGCGCGTCTTCGAGACGAATGGATGCGCTTTGCTTTCGCTGATCCGCGCCGCCACCTCCGGCGTTCTCCGGCGATTTGACGCGCGCGTAGCTGGTCTGGATTTCTCCCTGCTGCCACGGCAGATAGGTGACGCGGCCGGACCATGAATCCCAATACCGGTTACGGTTGGGCGTGTCTCCTGGTCCAGTCGGCTCGTCGCCATTGAACGATCCCGCTTCAAGGATCCAGCTACCGGCGCGCAACGCCCCGATCGCCACTGCCCGCTCGAGAATCTGCGACAGGTGGTGATTGATGGGATACTTCTCGAATGGGCGCGACATCGGATCATCGGTGCCAAAGGGGGCGAAGCCCTTCCCGACCGTCAGCGAGACTCCACTCGCGGCGCCCATGCCAAAGCGTTTTGCGGAAGTGAGGAGAAGCTCGTGCAGATAGGTGTGCGGGTGGCGGCGATCGATGAACCCCTCCCCGATGATGCCGGCGTTCA
The DNA here is from genome assembly GCA_046727995.1 of Gemmatimonadota bacterium. Lineage (GTDB taxonomy): Bacteria > Gemmatimonadota > Gemmatimonadetes > Gemmatimonadales > Gemmatimonadaceae > UBA4720. The sequence goes on along the minus strand of JBKPDS010000211.1, from coordinate 1,458 downwards.
ACTCCCCGCGCTTCATCGTCGCGCCCTCGAAGTCGACCGTCGTCTTCAGCGAGAGCAACTCGCCCCAGGGACTCAGCTGGCCCATCACGACCGGCTGGGTGAGATAACCCTCGGTCAGGTCCTGGTCGTGAATGGCTGGCGACTCGCGCGTGAGTACGCCAATCACCTGGCCGCCGAGCTGAATGAAATCACCAGCGGGCGCCCCAACCTGGGCCAACACGGGCCGCGGGCCGAGGACGGATGTCGCAATGGTTGTAAAGTAGATGTGCTTGCGAGCGGCGCGCAGCAGCACCAGGCGGTGACTGCGCTGCAAGAATTTGATACGAAATTTCAAGCGATATGGCTGGCAGGTGATTGGTACGCGATGTAGAATTTGCTCAATATCGCACGGGGGACTGACGCATGCGCAATCAGGTGAGAGTGGCGATGCTGGCGATCGTCGTTGGTGTATCGCTGGCGACAGTGAGTAGCTTCGCAGCTGCCCAACAGAGTGCTGCAGCCGTAGCGGCGCCCAGTGGTCCCGCGGTCAACGATGTAGCGCCCGACTTCAGTCTGGCCGGCGCCGATCGCTACGGACTGCTCAAGACTCCCGTCAGACTTTCGGATTATCGGGGCCGCACCGTAGTACTAGCCTTCTTCTTCCAAGCGCGGACCAAAGGCTGAACGATCCAAATGGAGGCGTACCGTGACCAGTACGCCACGCTCTTCAACAACGGCCGGAATGTCACTGTAATCGGCATCAGCGCTGATGCCGATACGACGCTTGCATCGTGGGCGCACGACGAGGATTTCCCGATCGTGTTCGGCAGTGATCCAGGTGGAAAGGTTGGCCAGCTGTACGGCGCGTTCGATGCCAAAAACAAAATCGACAATCGTTCGCTGTTCGTCGTCCGCCCGGACGGTCGCATCGCCTACGTGACGAAGCCGTTCAAAGTGTTGACTCCGTCTGCATATACGGACCTGGCTGCGGTGGTAGACAATCTGGCACCACCCCCGAAAGCAGATTCAGCGAAATAAGCGGGAGGCGAGAGGCGAGAGGCGGGAGGCGGAAAACGGAGAGCGGGCACGGCTACGGGTAACGGACAGCGCGCGTGTCGCTTCCCGCCTCTCGCCTCTCACTCCCGCTATAACGCTTTCCTGATCGCTCCCTCAAGATCCTGCTTTCCACCAAGCCCCGTGTACACCACCTTCCCCGTCTTGTCGAGCACAACGACGTAGGACGTCGCCGGCGCGTCAAATGCACTGGCGGCTTTGCCCTCGACGTCGTAGAACGTGTCATGAGGAAGCGGATGCGCCGCCAGCCAGCGGCGCACCCTCTCCGGCGACTGATTGATCGCCACCGCGATCGCCACGAACTTCACCTGCTTGCCGAACTTTTTCTCGGCGTCGAGCAGCGTCGGCATCAGTTCTTTGCAGTTGGGGCACCAGGTCGCCCAGAACTCGATCAACATCGGCGTC
>JBKPDS010000210.1:0-6577 GCA_046727995.1 Gemmatimonadota bacterium | reverse complement strand
CGGAAGACCTTATCCCACCAGGGTCTATCCTATATTTCGCCCGCATGTCGCTCAGCCTCCGCTTCCTCGGCACTTCAGCGTCGCGCCCCACTGTCGAGCGCAACGTTTCTTCCATCGCCGTAATCCGCGAGGGCGAGACGCTGATGTTCGACTGCGGCGAAGGAACGCAGCGGCAGATGATGCGCTACGGAATCACCTTCGCCCTGACCGACATTTTCTTCACCCACATGCACGCCGACCACATACTCGGCGTCACCGGATTGTTGCGGACGTTAGCACTTCAGGGCCGCACCGAGCCGATGAATCTCTACGGCCCCGCCGGCTCAGAGAAAATGTTGTGGCGGGCGATCACCCTCGGCAGCGAGAAGCAAAACTTCGAGATCAAAGTCTTCGAGCTGACACCGGAGACTCCACTCAAGCGACACGGCTACTCGATCATCCCTTTCACCGTCGAGCACGGCGACAGAACTGCGATCGGCTACCACCTCGCCGAAGAGACCAGACTGGGAAGGTTCAATCCCGAGAAGGCGCGTGAGATGGGAATCCCCGAAGGACCACTGTGGGGAAAAATCCATAAAGGTGAAACCGTAAAGCTCCCCGACGGGCGAACAATCAAACCATCAGAGCTTGTCGGACCCAGTCGTCCCGGAAGGCGAATTGTGTTGACCGGCGACTCCCGCCCATCCGAAAGCACGATCACCGCCGCCACCGGCGCCGACATTCTAGTCCACGAAGCCACTTTCGCGACCGAAGAAGCCCCGCGCGCCTTGGAAACGGGACATTCCACCGCGCGAGAAGCCGCAGAAGTTGCTGCAAAAGCGGGTGTAAAAAAGCTGATCCTGACCCACGTTTCTGCTCGCTATTCGCGTGACACGACTGAGCTGGAGAGAGAAGCTCGGGACGTGTTCCCCGCGACGATCATCGCCCGCGACGGAATGGAAATCGACGTCCCGTTCGAATCCGCACCCGCCGACTAACTAGCCGGATAGGGAAGGAGGACGGGGTCCCTGCAGGCGCTTTGCAAAGCGAGCGCGAGGAGGAGACGCGCGAGTGAGCGGAGCGAGCGAGCGTAGTTAGCGGCTCCGACCAAGCGAGCGTAGCGCCGGAGGGGACCCCGTCCGACTGACCGGCGCGAAGATGTTAGGACGCTCGATCGACGCGAGTGAGATTATTCGAAACGGGCATCGACCGCCGAAACAACAACGCGAGCTTATCGTCCGTCAGCGACTGCATGACCTTCTCCGGCGCAACCCGCGACGTCACACTCCGCGACTCCGGCCCGTTCCAGATATCCCAGGCGTAGCGATCAAGACGCGCGGTCTTACCGCCAGGATGATGGAACACGATCATGGCGTTACTGGCGCCGGGCACCTGGACTTCCACCCCCCAATTCGTCCCGTCGGGTCCACGGAACGGTCTGATCTGCCTCGCCATCGCTATTTCGCTCCGCTCGGAGCAAGCACCAGCGGATGCAATCTCTGCCGTCCGACGAATCCCGCGTCAACCTCGTGCCAGTACTGCACGCTCGGCTCGCCGAGCTTCCAGCAGTAGAAGACGTCGCGACCATCGATGTGTCCGCGAAAATCCACCAGCCCCGTGTCCATCCCTTTGCAAATGACGCCGAGGTCGTTCAGCTCGGCGATGTAGTGCTCGATGTCGGAGGCGAGTCGCTGCGCTTCGATCTGCAGCAGTTCCGCTATGACATCGGGATGCTCGGGACTGGAGCCGACGGTCGCCAGCTCGAACTCGCGCACCTTCTCTTCCCAGAGGTGGTGATCACGGACGAGATCTTCGACGATCCTTCTGACTAACGGAAGCGTGCGGTTCGCTTCATCGACCGTGAAAGTTTTTTCCATGCCTCTTACAGTGGTGGGCTGCGATTTCCGGGTCAAGTGCGCTTTCCCCGCGATCCTTCTTCTGACATTCTCTCGTGCAGCCGGCGCTCACGTCTCGATCTCGCCGCTTCGTGCCGCCGGATCTCATCGGGAGTCTCCGGCTTCAGAGGCGGAACCTTCACCGGCTTCCCGTTCTGATCGATGGCGACGAACGTAAGGTAGCAGGAATTGGTGTGAAGGCGGACTCCGGTGAGAAGATTCTCCGTTTCCACCCTGACTCCGACTTCCATTGAAGTCCGGCCAACGTAGTTGACGCTCGATTTCATGATCAGCAGCTCGCCGACGTGGACCGGCTCCCGGAAATCGACGCGATCGACCGACACCGTCACGCAGATGTGCCGAGCGTGCCTGATCGCCGACACCGCCGCCGTCGAATCCATCATCGACAGCACCACGCCGCCGAAAACGTTGCCCAGCACGTTGGCGTGCTGCGGCATCATGATCTGCGATGTCTCGTGATAGCTCTCACGAACCGGTCGTGCCTTGTCGTTCACGTTTGCCGGCCCGATGGTCTGATCGGTGGCTTCGCCTTCCAGGCTTTGTGTGAGACCTGCTGGATGGTCTCGCCGTAGGCCGTCGCATCATTGAAAGCCCGCGCCAGCGCGTGCCGAGTCTGCGGATCGATGCGCGGCTTGTCGAGCCAGAAGATCTGCACGAAGCTCGTCGCGACGAGGCCCAGCTTCCATTCCCGGCCGCGGCGATCGCGGAGAGCCAGCGCGTTCATCTTGCGCACGGTGTCATAGCGGGAGATGACGTCGTAGCCATCGTGTCTCCAGCGGCGATTGATGAGCCCGCCTTCGCCGGCGGCTTCCTGCACCGATGGGTCGCGCAGCATATGATCGAGCTCGACGGGCTTGCCGTTGCGGAGATCGATCACGGCGCGGGTGGTATCATCCTGATCGTGCTCGTCCTGGCGTTCGACCGAAATCCGGTGCTCGAGCGCGATGTAGGGACCCAGCACGTTGAGGATGTCGGTCTCGCCAACGGCGGTGATATCGACGTCATCGTCCGGATCGTCTTCTGGCCCCAGTGGCTGAGCCTTTGGATGGTCACGGTGGTATCGCTCCGCGAGGTGAACGACGGTGGTGTCGTCGTAGATGATCGTCGAATCGCCAGTGGTCAGGTCGCGCCGGAAGACCCGTTCGCCACTCAGCAGCGCTTTCGGGAACGAGCGGTCGACCTCGCCAACGAAGATCTCGTAGTAGCGTCCACCGGTGCGGGCGAGAATCAACGGTGAGCCGCGGATGCGAAGCCCGGAATTATCGCTCCGCACCCAATAGGTCTGGTCGCCCGCCGATACCAGGAATTCGGCGACCGGCGGTGGTGGAGGCGGCAGGGCGCAGGCGCCCGCTAGTGAAAGGATCAGAACAGTCAGAAAACGCATTTCGGCAAATATATCGGGTAGGCTGGGCTGATCGCGGCCTGTGACTGGCCCGGTGATTCGCGATCGAGCAAAGTCTGCGCTCTCGACGTTCACGGACCAAAATCGCAACGCAGTAGTATTACCTCGGGAGCTCGAGTGTCATTTGACAGGGGATATTGCGAGCCTGTCTCATTAGATTGGACGCCGTCTCCGACCGTAATCCCATACAACAATAGAATGCGTCTTCAGAAGTTCACCCTCGCGCTGACTGCGGTGGCGGCAGCGTCGGCGCTTGCCTGCACCGGTACTCACGAGGTATCCGCCAAGAGCGGATCACCCGAGCTCCAGCCGGCGCCCGCTACTGCCGGCGCGCCGAACGCGAGTTCACCAGCAACCCCGATCCGTGCCGACACCGATACGGTCCGTGCAGCACTGGCGGTAGGACAGCATCCGACTCCGCCGGTTCTCGACTCGTTGATCAAGGGCACTCTGCCCGCGCGTGGGCTCTACGTCTTTCGCTTTGCCGTCAACGCGCGCCGCCTCAGGCACCTCATTAGCATCGCCGATTCGACCGAGATCAACGCTCTGATCATCGATGTGAAGGACGAGTTCGGCCTCAACTTCGATCCAGCCGATCCGATGTTGAAGAGGAACGCCGGCACCCAGGTGAAGGCGCACAACCTTCGCGCGCTCGTCGATACGATCCGTGCTCACGGCATCCTGCCTGTCGCGCGCATCGTCGTCTTCAAGGATTCGGTGACGGCGCGCAACAATCCGGATCACACCATCAGAAAAGCCGATGGCTCACCATGGCACGACAAGAAAGGCCAGACGTGGGTGAATCCGTACGCCAACGCGATCTGGGAGTACAACTTCCGCGTCGCCGAGGAAGCGATCAAGATGGGATTCGGCGAGATCCAGTTCGATTACATCCGCTTCCCGGAACCGTTCAAGAGTCTGCCGCCGCAAGTCTTTCCGGAGCAGGCCGGTCGCAGCAAGCCGCAGGTGCTCGCCGAATTTCTCAAGGCAGCGCGCGCCCGCTTGGCGAAACTGGGTGTGAGAACCACCGCTGACATTTTCGGGCTGGTGACCACTGTCGGTGGCGCACTGGAGGTCGGACAGAAGTGGGAGCCGATCTCTGAGTCGGTCGATGTCGTGCTGCCGATGGTATATCCATCGCACTATCCGCCGGGTTCGTTCCAGCTGCCGCACCCGAACGCGGATCCGTACGATGTGATTCACATCGCCGTCTCGCGTGCGCGTGAGCGCGACGAGAAGCTCGGCATCAAGGGCGAGCACGTGCGCCCCTGGCTGCAGGCGTTCAGCCTCGGCAAGCCGCCGTACGGTCCGCACGAGATCGAGGAGCAAAAGCGCGCGGTGTACGATTCCGGGTACGATGGATGGGTGATGTGGGAGCCGGGGTCGCGGTACGATAAGTTTTTGCCGGCACTCGAAAAGGCTTTTGTCTCGCGCAAGAAAAACCCACCGGTTCCAAGGCCGGCGAACAGGCTCGACTAGTAGGACGGTCTGGCGGTAGTAACGGGGAACCGGGAACCGTGCTACCCGCGACCCGGAACCCCTCCCTTGTACGAGTAGTAAGAGCTTACTCGTAACGAAAGTTTTCTGTCGAGACTTCCGCGAATTCCGTTTAGTATTATGCCCATGACGACCACGGTCTCCATCTCGGGCATGACCTGTACGCACTGCGTCCGCGCCGTGTTCACTTCGCTCGGCGGGGTGCCGGGAATTGAGCGAGCCGATGTTTCCATCGGTCGCGCCGTTATCGAGCACGACGGCACCGTCACGCAAGAACAGATTCGCGATGCCATCGCAGTCGCCGGGTACGAAGCGACCGATTTCAAAGACGACCGGCGCACTCTTCCTCTCGCGCCATGATGACCCCCACCCATAATCCGCAAATCGAGCACGACGACGAGCGGACGCTGGGTGCGCTGCTGGCTCCTGACATCCTCGAAATCCTCGAAGAAAGCCCGGATGCGATTGCGGCCGAGACCGAGGAGCTGCACGCCAAGGATCTGGCCGACGTCGCCCAGACTTTGCCGCGGGAGATGGTCGCTCCATTTCTTTCGGCGCTGCCGGTCGAGAGAGCCGCCGATGTTCTGGAGTACCTGAACGAGGAGCTGCGTACCGAAGTCCTCGAGACGATGAGCGTTCGCCAGGCGGCGGAGCTCGTCACGGAGATGACGCCGGACGATCGCGCCGATACGCTCGAGGAGCTCAAAGAAGAAAGCGCCGAGGAGATTCTCGCCGAGATTCCCGCCGAGGAACGGGCGGAGACGGAGAAGCTCCTCGCCTACGATCCGGATTCCGCGGGCGGACTGATGACGACGGAGTTCGTCTCCGTCTCCCAGGACACTCCGGTGGAAGAAGCACTCGCCGCCGTTCGACGCATTGCCAGGTCCGAAAGACTCGAGGCGATGAACACGATCTACACCACCGACGCGGCGGGACGCGTGCAGGGCGTGATGTCGCTGCGCGAGCTGCTCGCCGCGCCCGAGGGTGGCAAGGTTTCAGATATTGCCTGGCAGGAAGTGCAGAGCGTGCCTGTGACGGCCGATCGCGAAGAGGTGGCGCGGGTGACGCGCGAGTACGACCTCGTCGCCGTGCCGGTCGTCGACGAGAACGGCGTGATTCAGGGCGTCGTCACCGTCGACGACGTCATCGACGCGCTGGTCGAGGAGCACACCGAAGACGTGCAGCGGTTCGGCGGAATGGAAGCGCTGGAGATGCCGTACACCCAGATCGGTTTCTTTTCGATGATCGGCAAGCGCGCGCCGTGGCTGGCCGCACTTTTCCTGAGCGAGATGCTGACGACGACGGCGATGGGCCACTTTCAGGGCGAGATCGAAAAGGCGGTGGTGCTGGCGCTCTTCGTCCCACTGATTATCAGCTCGGGTGGTAACTCCGGCTCGCAGGCAACGTCGCTGATCATTCGCTCCCTCGCCCTCGGCGAGATCAAACTGCGGGATTGGTGGAAGGTCGCCATGAGAGAGCTGCCCTCGGGCTTGATGCTGGGCGCGATTCTGGGGTTGCTGGGAGTGGCGCGCATTCTGGTGTGGCAGCATTTGGGGATCGGCCACTATCCGCATCCGAATCTCGTCGCGCTGACGATCGGCGCGGCGCTGGTCGGTGTAGTCACCTTCGGTTCACTCGCGGGGTCGATGCTGCCGTTCATTCTGCAGAAGCTCGGCTTCGACCCGGCGAGCGCGTCCGCTCCCTTCGTCGCCACGCTCGTCGATGTCACCGGTCTCAGTATCTACTTCTACGTCGCGCTTCTCATTCTTCGCGGGACGATGCT
>JBKPDS010000209.1:0-6794 GCA_046727995.1 Gemmatimonadota bacterium | reverse complement strand
GCGACGTCGCGGCGCCGGCAATCGCCGCCGCTTATTCGCTTGGCAGAACAGGCTGCTGGGCCGTCGGTGATGATTACGGGCGTCCATTCAACGGATTCGGCGCGGTGAGCTTTCCCCATGGTGCGCCGCCCTCGACCGTCGACAACATGACGGATCTATTCCACATTCCCGCGCCGCCGGGGTCGTCACCGAACCAGGTCCTCTCCGTCTATCCGACTCAGCTCTACGAGGTCACGCTCGGCTTCGTGATGTTTCTGATTCTGTGGCGCTTCCGCAATCACAAGCACGCCGAGGGCTGGCTCTTCGGTTTGTACTGCGTGCTGGCGGGTGTCGAGCGATTCATCATCGAGTTCGTGCGCGCCAAGGACGATCGCTTTCTCTTTGGAACTTTTACCGGCGCGCAGGTGATCGCTTTCTGCTTTACGATCGGTGGCGCGATCTGGATGTACGCGCGCCGAAATCCCGATACGAATGCCCCTGGCATTTATGCGCAGCCGCAGGCGGCGTAGCCGGCGTTTGCTGACCGTCGCGCTCGCAGTGAGCGGGATGGTGACGGCATCGGGATGCGCGACGATGGAGACCGTCGCCGCCGAACCGGGCCAGGCGTTCGACCTTCCGCTTGGCAAAACGGCGGTGCTGGCTGGAGGCGCCGCGCGCATCACCTTCAATCAGGTCACCGAGGATTCGCGTTGCCCCATGGATGCTGTTTGCGTCTGGGCGGGTGACGCCAAGATTCAGCTGACGGTTGCACGCGATGGCGCGCCCAAGGATCTCAGGACGATCAGCATCACCTCGCCCAACAACGAAACTACGTCCGGCAATCTCCGTATTCGTCTGATAGGGCTCTTTCCCGTACCGCGGTCAACGGAAAGCGCTACGTCTCGCGCGTACGTCGCGCAACTGGTGGTAGATAGGAACTGACGGCGGCTGTTTCGATGAAGCGGTTCAACTTGAATGCGGCAGCTTTGATCGAGTCGGCCCGGGTCGGCGCCGACTCGTTGCGCACCAATACCACGCGCACGACGCTCTCCACCACCGGGGTGATCATCGGCGTCGCTGCGCTCGTCGCCGCATTCTCGATAACCGATGGGGTCGATCTCTGGGCACGGGCGCTGATCGCGCGCGAGAGCAGCCTCCAGGATGTGGCGATCACACCGCGCACCAGCACCGTCGTCGCCGGACGCACCGTTCCGCTCAGCGGATATCCGGTGCTGACCACCGAGGACGCTGAGCTCGCCAAGCAGGAGATACCGGGCGTCGCGCAATACGCGCTGACGCTCACCGGAAACGCACCTGTCGAATACGGTGATCGCCGTGCGACCGCGCTCCTCACGCTGAGCACCGCCAGTCTCGCCGATTTTACGTCGATCGATGTTTTGTCGGGACGATTCTTCACGCCGAGCGAAGTGCTGCACTCGGCGCCAGTGATCGTCCTCGGTCATCGCCTGGCGCAGGAGCTCGCCGACGGTCGCGACGCGCTGTGGCTGATTGGCCGCGAGATCAAGGTCAGTGGACGCAAGCGCGAGGTCGTCGGAGTGCTGTCGCCGCCGCAAGTTGGGCCGGAGCCCGATCTCGCGGCATTCGCTCCTTTGCGGGGCAGCGAATCATTGCTCGAGCCGACCCGCGAGCCACGTCTGCCGACGCTGAGACTGAAGGCGCACAGCATCGAAGCCGTCGACACGTTGCGCACGGAGGCGGTGAACTGGCTGGCCGAGCGTTACGGAACGCGCGTCGAAAAGCTGAACGTCGAGGTCGGCACCCAGCGGCTCGAGAACACGCGTCAGGCGATGCTGTTGACGAAGCTCCTGCTCGGATTGCTGGCGGGACTGATTCTCGCCGTCGGCGGAATCGGAATCATGAACGTTCTGCTGGCAGCGGTAGCCGAGCGAACGCGCGAGATTGGAATTCGGAAAGCGGTTGGCGCCAGACGCGCCGACATCCAGACCCAGTTTCTGGTCGAATCGATTACGGTTACCGGTGCTGGCAGTGCGATCGGGTTCGTTGTCGGAATTATTCTCGCCCAGGCCGGCACGGCGGTGTTCCGGATGTGGGCCCACGCGCCGATTTATCCGGTGATGCACATCAGCACCGGACTGCTCGCCGTCGGATCAGCGATTACCGTCGGACTGATATTCGGGACTTACCCGGCGCGACGCGCAGCGGAGCTGGCACCAGTCGAAGCGATCGCCCGGGAATAGCGTCAGCCACCAGAGGGACCGGCTGTATCTCGGTGACTGCCAGCCAAATGCCGCGCAGGGTGATCGACGGAATGCCGATCGTCACCGTCTCGGTGGTCGGTCCGCTAACAGCGAACGCCGATAAAACCACCGATCCCGACTCGGCGAACGTCGCGATGCTGCAGGTGGCGCTCTTGGCGTACGGCGGCGGCGTGACGCTGCAAGTCTGATTGCTCGATGTCACCTGGCTGGTAAGAGTTCCCGATTCGGATGCCCAGACCTTGTTCTGGCCCTCGAAGTAAATCGCCGCGGCGGGGAAATCGTTGCCTGCCAGTGTGAAATCGAAGTTGCTGGTGCCCGGGTCACCAACAAGGAGGATCATCCTGTCCGGCGGTTGCGTCGCCGAGTGTGTCTGCCAGAGAATGACGGCGACGGTGAGCGACGGCGGCGTGCATACTCCTGGCTGTGGCGGCGCGATCGTAAGGACGAACAAGTTCTCTTCGCATGTGCCCGCGGGGTAACTCTCGTGCAGCCCCAGCGCATACATGCCCTGCGATGCGCCATCGATGGTGATATTGACCTGGTCGAGCACCGGCGCAATAGCACTGAAGGTGGCGTTCGCCTCGTTCGTCGTGGCGCCGATTCCGCCAGCCTGGCTCAAACCCAGGGCGAGGCTTTGCAGAGCCGCATTCGCGTCGAGCGAAGTGGGTCCGGTCGAATCGCTGCCACAGGCGGAGACGAACAAGGTCGCCATCGCCAGAAACGCGCGCGCCTTTCGAGTATTCATCAGCCGCAAGATAGAAGACGGAACGGGAAACGGGAAACGGGAAACGGGTTACGCGTTACGGGTTACGGGTTACGGGTTACGGGAAGCGGGAAGCGGGCACAGGAAGCGGGAAGCGACCCCTCATCTCTCGATCCCCTACGACGAATGATCATGGACCATGCGCCAACCTCGCGAGGTCCTGACCCATATCGTCGTGAACCAGCCGGTGCGATCCGGCCGTCCGCCACCGGTGAGAATGTATTGCCCGGTGACGACGGCCTGGTCGGGTCCGATCGGCCGAATCTCCAGATGATCGTAGCTCAACCTCTGGATTGGACGTCCGGTGCGCCAGAAGCCGGCGCGCATTTGTCCCTCGATGCCGCGAACTCCGCGCACCAATCCGGTCGATCCCATCGCCGTGGCGGTGTCGGCGTACGCCGAGAGGTAGACCGATAGATCGCCGCGATTCCATCCCGCGGCAGTCGTATCCAGAGTCGCCTTGATCCCTGCAGCGTCGCTCGCGAATTGAAATCCCGATCCCGATCGCATCTGACGGGCGCAGCCAGCTGTGATGAGAATCGCGATCACCGCGCCAATTTTTCGCATCATCTCTCCGCCTTTTCTGGAACGAGCCGGAGGCCAGTGCCCCATGGATCCGTCAACAGCCACTCATTGCCTTCCTGCTTCACCGGATACCCGGCTTTCTTCACACTCTCCGCTGCTTCATCGGCATCGCGCCGCGTCGGAACGATGATCTCCCACTCCAGCAGCCGCGCATCTGCGTCGGTCGCCGGCGGCGCGCCGCGCGCCCAGGTATTGGTGCCGAGGTGATGATGATATCCGCCGGCCGACATGAACAGCGCTCCCGGATAACTCCACACCACCTTATCGAAGCCGAGGGCGTCGTGATAGAACGCCTCGGCCTTGGCAATCTCGTCGACGTAGAGATGAACATGGCCGAGCACTGTCCCCGGCGGCATTCCGGTCCACGGCTCGCCACGCGCAGACTTCACCAGGTCCTCGACGTCGAGATGATCTGTGGTCATGTACAGCTGTCGCTCGTCGTAGCGCCATGCTCCCCGCGGCCGGTCGGCGTAGACTTCGATGCCGAGTCCATCAGGATCGGTGAGATAAACGGCTTCGCTCACGAAATGATCGGACATCCCCGCGTAGGCGCCGATCTGGCCCAGGTGCGCGACGAATCGACCGAGCGCGGCGCGATCCGGCAGCAGAATGGCGAAGTGATAGAGACCGAGTAATCCGCGACGCGGGACCGCACGCGCGGTGCTCAGCTGACGGAGGTGGACGATCTCCCTTTCCTCGGCGTGCGGACCGAGACTCACTGAGTCCCCGCCGCGACGAAGCACGTGCATGCCGAGCACTTTCTCGTAGAAGGTGATCGACCTTTCCAGATCAGCGACTTGCAGTCGAACTCTGCCGAGGTGGGTTGCTTCGGGAAGGCGGTAGCCCCTCGGGCGGATGCCGTGATCGGCGTCAGTCGCTACCATTTGCTCTGGGGTCATATCCCGTTTCCCGTAACCTGTTGCCCGTACCCGCTAGCAGTTGCGCGCTTTCCGCTTCCCGTACCCGCTACCCGTAACCAGTAACCCGTAACCCGTAACCCGTTATTCGCTACCTGTTGCCCGCTCGCCGTTTCCCGCCTCCCGCCTCCCGCCTCCCGCTTCCCGCGTCCAGAACGTCTTCACCGTCGCGAACACCAGCAGCGCGATGAGGATTGCCTGCGCGGTCAGAGTTTCGACGCTCGGGTAGATGCCCATTGCCTCCACGTGCGGACCGCCGGGAATGACCGTGATCCGCATCAGGTTTCCTTCCTGCAACTCGCGAACCCCCTTCCCCATGAAAACGAACGCCATGTAGTAGAGGAGGAGGCTGGTGACGGTGAAGAACGGGCGCATTGGGATCTTCACACCGTAGCGATAGAAGAGCGTGAAGATCACCGCCAGCACGGCGATCCCGACAACGATGCCGAGCGCGAGCGGGACACCGACATTCGGGCCTTCGTTGAACAACGCCTGGTAGAAGAGCGCGGTCTCCGCGCCCTCACGGTACACCGCGAGGAAGGCAACGAGGGCGAGCGCTTTGCCTCCCCCGTGCTCGAGCGCAGAGTTCACTTTCTCGCGAATGAACTTCTGCCACTTCGCGGCTTCTACTTTCGAGATCAGCCAGTAACTCACCGAGAAAAGGACGACGACGGCGACGAGCATCGTCGTCGCCTCGACGATCTCTCGGCTGGCGGGCATCGCCGCCAGCAACGTCTTCAGCACGACGGCAGTCGCGAGACTGGCGACGACGCCGAGAATGATCCCGACCCAAATGGAATGGAGACGCTCGCGATGTCCGGTCTTGAGCAGGAAGGCGACGACGGCGCCGATGACGAGGATCGCCTCGAATCCTTCGCGCAGGATGATGAGTAACGATTGGAAGAATGCTTCCCAGTTACTGGACGGAGTCTGGGTGAGATCCACCACCGATGGCAGACCGTCGGCGATGGCATCGCGCGAGCTCTTGGCGCGAACGATGTCATTCTGCTTCACCGCTCCTTTGAAGTCGGCGAAGTGTCGTTCCATCGTTGCCACCAGTCCCGGCTTTTTGGCCCGCGCGGGAGTCTCCAGAGGCTCGAAGGCGATGTAGGCGTCGAAGGCGCGATCGCCCGCTTCCGCAGTTTTGCCTTTGCGCGCGAAATCGAGTGCGCTGTCGAGGAGGGCGAGGATGACCGGTGATGCCGTGTCACCCATTGCCGTCGCGTCGCGCGCCGGGGGGAGGATCATCGGCTCGCCGCGCAGTGAGTACAGGTAGTTGATGATGTTCCAGCGCTGCTGTGGCGTGAGCGACGAAGCCATCGCCGGCATCGCAGTGCCGCGAACACCGACGGAGATGACATTGTAGGCGAGAGTTGGAGTCAGCTCCGGAGTGAGACGCCTGACTCCGATCCCCGGTGGCGCGGTGCTCAGGGTGTGAGCGGCGGGACCGTCGCCGCCGGCATTCACCCCGTGACAAGAGCTGCACGCGCCCAGGTATAGTCGGTGACCCTCGGCGGTATCGAGCGGGCCCTTCGGAAGATCGATGGCGCCGGCGGTCCCAAGCGATGCGGCGAAGAGGCGGTGGAGATCTCTCACTGCCGACGGCGGTTTTCTGAGCGCGACCGCCCGTGTGAGGCTGTCGAGAATGGCTCTGGTGGTCGGCGCTTCGTACCCGTTCAGCCGCGTAGCAACCAGCCTGGCGTCGGATAGAAAGCCGTAGGTCTCGTCGTACTCATCTTTGGAGATGAGTTTGCCGTTGTCGTCGACCGCTTTGGCGTACTCTTCGACGGCGACACCGACGATGCTCGAGAGGCGTTTTGCTGGGTTTTCCTGGGCGGCGAGCGTGGTAGCCGCAATAAGCGACAGGATCGAGACACCAATCCGTCGCATCGATCGACAATTCATTGCGGAGTGAATTTATCGGGATTACAACCGGAAGCAATTGGTACGCGGAGAATTAGCAATTGCCGTCGGAGTTCGAAGCCGGTTCAGAGCTGCGGGCCGGTTGCGTGCTGCGAGCTAATTGCGAGGTACGAGCTAACTGCGAGCTTCGAGCTAATTCCGAACTGCGAGCACTCGCGGCGATTCTGCCTGCCCTCATTCCGCAGCTCGAGTCGCTCGGAACTCGCAGAAGGTTCGCAACTCGCAATTAGCTCGTAGCACGCAACCGGCCCGCACCTCGCATCAGTTCCCAGTTCGCAGTCCCGCTCCCAATGCGTTCCTGAACCGATAATCGCCCGAGAGCTCCCGCTGACTGACCGCCGCTCGAACCCCCGTTCGATGCTCGAACTCCGCCACGAACTCCGCCAG
>JBKPDS010000208.1:0-20224 GCA_046727995.1 Gemmatimonadota bacterium | reverse complement strand
TCGCCATGGATGACGACGTGGCCCGGCGCGTGACCGGGCGCGTGCATCACCGTCATCTCGCGCTCCCCGACTTTCACCGTCTGGCCGTCGGAGAACTCGCGATCGGGGGGAGGCGGCTCCTCGAAGGGAACCCCGTAAACCTCTGCTTGTCGTGACGCTGCGTCGTACAATCGGCGGTCGGCGGGGTGCAGGTAGATCGGAACGTCCCACTTTTCCTTGATCGACGCGATCGCGCCGACGTGGTCGACGTGCGCGTGGGTGACCCAGATCGCTTCGAGCTCAGCACCCGATCGGCTGATCGCATCAACCAACCGCTCTCCCTCACTTCCGGGATCGACGATCACCGCGCGATTGGTGCGATCATCGACCAGCAAATAGCAATTCTCCTGAAACGCGCCGACGGTGATCGTTTGGACGTTCACGGCGGCAAGATCAGGTGTATCCGCCGCCGCTTATGTGCGAAGCCTCGAGCGCCTCACGCACTGCGTCGTTGGATCCTTCGCGTTCCATCTCCTTGAAGCGGGAGATGTACTTGTCAGCCGCAATTGCAGCCGTTGTCGCGTCGCCGGACGCCGTGGTGACCTGTCTCGTCAGCTGCGCGCGCAAGTCACCGGCGACGAACAATCCGGGAATCGACGACATCATCGCCGCATCAGTGAGGACGTAGCCCATGACGTCGTGCTCGAAATGGCCGGCGATCACCCCGGTATTCGGCCGAAAGCCGATGAAGACGAACAGACCGTTTGCCGCCAGGAACTTGCGCTCGTTGGTGACCAGATTGTGCAGCCGCAGGCCCTTCATTCCCTCCTCGGGATCACCCTCGACTCTCTCGACGATGGTGTCCCAGATGACTTCGATCTTCGGATTATCGAAGACGTGCTTCTGCAGAATCTTGGACGCTCTGAACTCGTTGCGCCGATGAATCAGGTAGACCTTGGTCGCATAACGGGTCAGGAAGTCCGCTTCCTCACAAGCGGCGTCGCCGCCGCCGACGACCGCCACGATCTGCTGCTTGAAAAACGCCGCGTCGCAGATGGCGCAGTACGAGACGCCCTTCCCCGCGTACTCCAGCTCGCCGGGGATGCCCAGCTTGATGGGCGTCCCGCCCGCTGTCACGATGACGGCCGGTGACCTGAAGATCTCTCTCTTATCGGTCTCGGTGTGGAAGTAGCCGTCTTCCATCTTGGTGACGGATGTCACACCCGTCGTCTCGAAGAATTCCGCGCCGAATTGCTTGGCGTGGGCCGCGAATTTCTCCGCCAGCTCGTAGCCGAGAATCTTCGGGAAGCCAATCACGTCGTCCAGGTATTCTGTATTCAGCAGCTCGCCACCCGGAAATCCGCGCTCCAGCACTGCCGTGCGGAGCATCGCTCGCCCGGTATAGAGGGCGGCGGTCATGCCGGCTGGTCCGGCCCCAACTATTACAACGTCATACTCATGCGCTTTCGCCAAACAAATCACCCGTAATGAAAACAGACATCGTCATGCTCATGCGCGAAATATAACCGGCGCGTCGAGTGGCTTCGCGCGGTCAGATGCGAACGTGGCGTCCGCCGTCGACGATTATCGTCTCGCCGGTCACGTAATCCGCGCTGAGCAGGTAAATGACCGCCTGGGCCACGTCTTCGGGGCTTCCGATTCGCCCGAGCGGCGTGGTGCTGGTGAGCTTGTCGGCGAGGTCCTGCGTCCAGCCCTCCGGCAGCAGCACCGCTCCCGGCGCGATGGCGTTGACGCGAATCTTCGGAGCCAGCGCATGGGCGAGACCGCGTGTCATCTGGACGATGCCGGCCTTGGTGATCGCGTGCGGGATGTAATTGCGCCACGACTCAAAAGCGGCGAGATCGGCGATGTTGACGATCGCCCCGCCTTTCTTTTCCATGACGCGCGCAGCCGCCTGCGAGAGGAAGAACGGCGCGCGCAGGTTCAGCGCAAACATCGCGTCCCAGTCCTCGACCAGAACTTCGCCGACCGGAGTGCGTAGCATGACCGCCGCCGAGTTCACCAGCACATCGAGACCACCGAACACTTTGTTGGTATGCTCGATGAGTCGTGGTCCGGTAGCGGGGTCGGTGAGATCGCCGGGGAGCGTACGCGCATCACTGCCGGCGCCAATTATTTCTTCGGCGGTCTGGCGCGCGCCCTTCTCCGAGCCCGCGTAGTGAACTCCCACCCGCATCCCGGCCCTGCCCAGCGCGAGCGCGATCACCCGGCCGACGCGCGTACCGGCGCCAGTCACCAGAGCGACGCGGCCATCTAGCTCCATCTAGTGATCCTCACCGTTCGATGCATCAGCGAGAGTCGCCAGCTTCTCGTCCTGCTTGTCGAGCCACTCTACGGGAACGTTCATGATCCCGAGGCGGCGCGGACCATCCGAGGCACCGTGCCAGTCCGAGCCGCCGCTCTGCACCAGGCCGAAAAACTCCGACAGCGCCTGCAGCCGCTTCACGTCCTCCGGAGAATGACTGGGATGCTTTACCTCGATGCCATCGAGGCCAGCCTCCACTAACGGCTCCAACCTGTCGCGTCGCCCGCCATCACCGGGGTGGGCCCAGATCGCCAGCGCTCCGGCCTCGTGGGCGATGCGGATCGCGTCCTCGATCGACAGCCGGGCCTTCGGTACGAAGGCGGCGCCAGCTACGCCAAGGTATCTCATGAACGCATCCCGAAAGTCGTGGACTACGCCGCGAGCGATCAATGCTCGCGCGACGTGTGGCCTGCCGACCGAGCCGCCATTTGCCTGCACCAGAACTTCGTCGAGCGTGACCTCGATGCCAAGCGAGTTCAGCTTCTCCACGATTCTTTCGGCCCGCGCGTGTCGAAGCGATCGGAGCTCGCTTAGTCGTCTCTCGAGTGCTTCCAGCTGGGATAGGTGCAGCGCCAGCAGATGAACTTCGTGGTCGTCCTGGAACGCGCTCAGCTCGACACCGGCGATCACCCGCACGCCGAGGCGCTCGCCGGTCGATCGCGCCGCGGGAATTCCATTGATGGTGTCGTGATCGGTTAGAGCGATGGCGGCCAGGCCGCAGCGCTGCGCCGCTTCGATCACTTTCTCGGGAGAAAGAACTCCGTCAGAGGCAGTGGAGTGGGTGTGCAGATCTACGAATGCCGCCCGCGCGGGGCTCGCACTCGCACTCACCGTTCGTAACCGGCCTCAGGCGATGTAAAGCTCGGCTGCGACTGCTCGAACAGCTCCTTCAGCTGCGTCTCTGAAAGCTCGGCGAACGCCTGCTCGCGCGAGCGAGTTCCCTGCGGTGAATACCGTGTGACGCGTACTTCGCGGCCGTTGCCGGCGCCGCGCGAGAACATCAACGCGTACTCGTCCTGGGTATACTGGGTGATGTATCCCGACGGATAAACGTCCCATTTCTGGCCGCCGATCTCCACCGAGCGGGTCGGCATTAAATCTCGACCTCCTGATACACCCTCGATGGGTCGAGCGTTTTGTGCGGCGCGTTGGCGTGCGCGACGGTGAGCGTCTGCTCGTCGTCAGCCTCGGTGAACTCCACGAACGCACCCGGCAGGGCCGTCTCTTCGAAAACCCAGAAGCGGCAGTTCGCCGCCGCGTAATGCGAGCGCAGAGCCTTCAACCGCTTGGTGTAGTTGGCGCGCTCGGCAGTCGGAACGGTCGAGCGTTGTATGGTCAGTGCCTTGGGCATCTTAGAGTCCGGTCTCCGGAAATGTTTCTATCGTTTTCTTGAGGAAGGCGAGGAACTGATCTGCGATCGCGCCATCGATGACGCGGTGATCGAAAGAGATTGAAAAATACGCGCAAGTGCGGATCGCGATCGTGTCCTCGCCGTCGGCGCCAGGCAGAATCTTGGGTCGCTTCTCGATCGCACCGACACCGAGGATGGCCACCTGCGGCTGATTGATGATCGGAGTGCCCATCAACGAGCCGAAGACGCCCGGATTGGTGATGGTGAACGTTCCTTCCTGCACTTCTTCGGGCGACAACTTCTTGGCGCGGGCGCGCGCCGCCAGGTCGTTGAGGACGCGCGTGATCCCAGACAGCGAGAGATCGTCCGCGTGCTTGATAACCGGAACGATGAGACCCCAATCGAGCGCGACCGCGACACCGATGTTGATCTGCTTTCTGTAAATGATGTTCGTGCCGGCCACGGAGGAGTTCATCACCGGGAATGCCTGCAGGCCCTGCGTCACCGCTTTGATGATGAAGGGCATGTAGGTCAGCTTCTGACCGGTGGCGGCCTCGAACTCGGCGCGCTTCTTGGCGCGAATTCGCGCGACCCGTGTGAAGTCGATCTCGATGAACGAAGTGACGTGCGCCGACGTGTGACGCGAAGCCACCATGTGCTCGCTGATGAGCGCGCGCATCTTGGACATCGGCTCGACGATGTCTCCAGGCCATGGTTCCGGCGTTGGGAGCCCAGCGGGAGGCGGGAGGCGGGAGGCGGGAGGAGCAGTCCTTAGCGGAGCTCCAGACTCTATAAAGCCAAGTATGTCGCGCTTGGTGACGCGGCCCGCAACGCCGCTGCCCTGGAGCGACGCGATGTTCACCCCGTGCTCAGCGGCGATCTTACGAACAAGTGGTGACGATTTGGTGCGGACTCTCTCCTCGAATGAATTACCGTTCCCGGAGTGCGACGCTGCGATCGCAGGCGCAGACGGTTGCTGACGCGGCGGCGTCGTTGAGGGCGTGGCTGGCGCTTGGTGAGTGGGCGCCGGCGGCGTCGCTGGCATCGTCGGACTGGAGTCCGCGACGGGGGCCCCGCCTCCCGCCTCCCGCCTCCCGCCTCCCGCGTTAGCGCCTCCCGCCTCCCGCCTCCCGCCTCCCGCGATCGCTCCCTTCTCCGTCTCCAGCCGCGCCACCACTGTCTGGACCGCGACCGTTTCCCCTTCCTTCACGATTATCTCGGCGAGCACCCCGGCGGCGGGCGCAGGAATCTCGGCGTCCACTTTATCGGTCGAGATCTCGAAGATCGGCTCGTCGCGCTTCACCTCATCGCCCACTTTCTTCAGCCACTTCGAAAGCGTGCCTTCGGCTATCGATTCGCCCATCTGCGGCATGATGATGTCTACTCGTGCCACCTCTACTCCGGGTTTACTTGTTCGGCCGGCTATTCAGCCGCCCCAATGCCAGAACGGGCAGCGTGACCGCTCCGATAAGCGCTCCAACACCAGCATACACCCACCAATTGCACGCCGGAAGCCCCTCTGGCGGCTGACATCCCTGCGCACTTCCAACGAACTTTGCCACCAGCACCGCGATCATTCCGCCGCTGAAAAATCCCGCCAGCGTCGTGATGCAACCGACTCCAATGTTGCGCGCGATTATCTCGCCGCGCTCGAGCTGTGGCGGCGGAGACGAGACCATCAGTAAGCCGCAAGCCGCCTCAGTGCCACCACGATGTCCGACGTCTGCGGCAACACGTAATCCTCGAGCGGAGGAGAATAAGGCAGCGGAACATCGGCTGCCGTCACACGCAGAATCGGCGCGTCCAGCCACTCGAACGCGCTTTCATTGATGCGCGCAGTGATCTCGCCGGCAACACCGCCCGTGCGCGTGTCCTCGTGCACGATCAGAACCCGATTCGTCTTCTTCACCGTGGCAATGATCGCCTTATCGTCCATCGGCAGCAGAGTCCGCAGGTCCAGCACTTCGACAGACAGGCCGTCTTCCTTTTCGACTTGCTCCGCCGCCTCCAGCGACTTCCACACCGTCGCCGCGTAAGTAATGATCGAGATGTCTTTCCCTTCTCTGGCGATCCGCGCCTCTCCGATCGGCGTCAAGTGGTCACCGCCCGGAAGTTCCTCCTTGATTCGTCGATAGAGGTACTTGTGCTCGAAGTAAAGCACGCAGTCCTCGTCACGAATTGCTGATTTCAGCAATCCTTTGGCGTCGCACGCCGTCGCCGGACACACCATTTTCAGGCCGGGGGTGTGCAGAAACGCGGCTTCCGGGTTCTGCGAGTGAAATGGTCCTCCCCGCACGTATCCGCCACTAGGTCCGCGCACGACCATCGGGCACGGCAGCATCGCCCGATACCGAGCCGTCGCCACGTAATTGGTGAGCATGTCATAGCCGGTCGAGATGAAATCGATGAACTGCATCTCGCAAACCGGACGCATCCCCATGTGCGCGGCGCCCGCGGCGGCTCCGATGATCGCCGCCTCCGAGATCGGCGTGTCGATCACGCGCTCGGCGCCGTACTTCGCCACCAGCCCCTCGGTGACCTTGAACGCGCCGCCGTAGGCGCCGATGTCCTCACCGAGACAGAACACGTTCTGGTCACGATCCATTTCCTCGAACAGCGCTTCCCTGATCGCCTCGAGATAGGTGACCTCAGACATCGTGAGTTCCCCAGCTCGAGGGACGCTCGTGAACCTCGACTGCCGACATGATGCCTTCACGGAACCAGAGCGGAGCCAGCGCCGGCGGGTCGGCATAGATCCCGACCAACGCATCACGCGGATCGGGCATCGGCGATGCCTCGGCCTCGTCGGTCGCGCGATCGATTTCGTCCTTCACCCTGGCATCGACGCTTGCCAGCTCCGAGTCGGCGAAGTCTTCATCCAGCAATCTCTTGAAGTAACGATCGATTGGATCGTTCTCCGATGCCCAGCGATCGATCTCGCCTGCCGGTACGTACGACTGGTTGTCGTGCTCGGCGTGCCCTTTCCTGCGGTACGTCATCAGCTCGATCAGCGTGACACCACCGCCACTGCGCGCCCGATCTACGGCCCGCTTCGTGACTTCGTAAGTGGCGATGACGTCGTTGCCATCTGCTCGCTCGCCGACGACGCCGTAACCGATTGCCTTATCGACCAGCTGGCGTGCCGCCGTCTGCTTGCTCAGCGGCGTCGAGTACGCATAGCCGTTGTTCTCCACGATCACCACCAGCGGGCACCGTTGCACGGCGGCGAAGTTGATTCCCTCGTGAAACGCGCCCGTCGACGTCGCGCCATCGCCGACGTAGACAAGTCCGACCCGATCC
Source organism: Gemmatimonadota bacterium (assembly GCA_046727995.1). GTDB lineage: Bacteria > Gemmatimonadota > Gemmatimonadetes > Gemmatimonadales > Gemmatimonadaceae > UBA4720. Next base: position 13,268 of record JBKPDS010000208.1, on the reverse strand, counting down.
TGCTTTCGCATCTTGAAGGACAGCGTCACGCCCGCCATTACCGGCACCATGTCGCCGAGGTGGGAGATCTGGCCGATGAATCCGCGCACCAGGTCGCCGTAGTGGATGTTCAGCTCGCGACCGCGGGTGGGTGAATCACCTTTCGCCATGTACTGCTTGATGATCTCGGTTGGCTTCGCGCCCTGGACAAGCATCGATCCGAGGTTGCGGATAAGTGGTGACAGCACATCTCCCTTCGATCGATCCAGCGCGTAGGCGCTGCCGACTGCATCCGCCTCCTGCCCGAGCGAGCGGAACAGGCCGCCAACTACTTTCGTCTGGCGATACAGGTTGACCAGCCGCTCTTCGAGGGAGCGGGTAAGTCGCATGTAGTAGTACAGCTCGAGCTTTTGTGCTCGAGAGAGATCACCACTCTGACCGGCGGCCGTCAGCTTTGACGGCTTGGACGCAGTGGTACCCGACCGCGCCATTTAGTACGCCGCTTCGATGCGGTGTCGCGGGTCGCCCGCCTTGTGGAGGGCGACGAAAAACTTCTTGGCGTTGCGATCGAGGCGGCTCTCACCGGTTTGGTCCGTCGAGATTTCGACGAACGTGTAGTGCCCGCCTTCCTTGCGCACGCTGAGTTGCAATGTCCCGAGATCGCCGGCAAACGTACGCGACCGGGCGGTGTGTCCGCTGCGCTCCATCCCGATCTCCGGAAAAAATTCATCGGCAATTCTCAGCACATCCACCGGGACGAGCTGGGTTCTGAAAAAGTGTCGCATGCTGATCGTTAGGTGCCCGGCTCGGTTGCTGGTCGTACCGTCTGAATCCAGTCGACTCTCTCCAGCGGCTTGCGCGGATCCTTCTCGGCCCGAAACTGTATCGCCGCTGCCCAATCACCGGTGGTGGGATAGAACAGTCGTCCCGAGTATGTGCCCAGCTCCTTCTCTTTCTTGAAGCCGTCGTTTGTACCCGCCCGGTCGGCACTGGTGGCGAAGATTCTGCCCTCGCCGGTCTCGATCGGCTGTCCGCTCTTCTTATCCTGCACCACCACACGATAGACGGCGGGCTCGAGTGCGCGCGGCGGTGTCGGATTCACTGTCACCCGAAAGGCGTAATTGTCCGACCACAGTCGGAGCTCGTTCGCCTTCGGGCCGGACCCGCAGCTCACCAGCACCGCAGCCGCAACCGCGACCGTCGCCAAACGCCCAATCATCAGGCGTAGTACTCCAGGCCGAGGTGTGTGATCTGGTCTTCGCCCATCAGGTGCCGCAACGTGTTCTTCAGTTTCGTCTGCTGAATGAACAGGTCGTGCTCCGGCTGCAGGCCTGGCGCAGCCATCGGGCTCTTGTAGTAAAAGGATAGCCATTCCTGAATCCCCTTCATTCCCGCGCGGTGGGCGAAATCGGAGAAGAGGGCGAGATCGAGCACGATCGGAGCGGCGAGGATGGAATCCCGGCAGAGGAAATTGATCTTGATCTGCATCGGGTAATTCATCCAGCCGACGATGTCGATGTTGTCCCACCCTTCCTTGTTGTCCCCGCGCGGCGGGTAGTAGTTGATGCGCACGACGTGCGAGAAATTCTTGTACAGGTCCGGATACAGCTCGGGCTGCAGAATCGTGTGCAGGACGCTGAGCTTGGATTCCTCTTTGGTCTTGAACGACTGCGGATCATCCAGAACTTCACCGTCACGATTGCCGAGGATGTTGGTCGAGTACCAGCCGGCGAGTCCGAGCATGCGCGCCTTCAGACCCGGCGCGACGATCGTCTTCATCCACGTCTGGCCAGTCTTGAAATCCTTGCCCGAGATCGGGACGCCGCGCTCCTGCGCCAGCTTCAGTAGGGCCGGAGTATCGACGCAGAGATTGGGCGCGCCATTGGCAAACGGAATCCCTTCCATGATCGCGGCGTAGGCGTAGAGCATCGATGGCGCAATCGCGTCGTCGTTCTTCTCCATCGCCTTCTCGAACTGCTCGATCGTTGCGTGCTGCGGCCCGGGCTTGATGAAAATCTCTGTCGAAGCGCACCAGACGATGACAATCCGATCGCACTTGTTGCGCGCTTTGAAGTCGCGGATGTCCTGTCGGAGCTGCTCGGCGAGATCTCGCTTCGTCTTCCCCTTCTTCACGTTGGTGCCGTGGATGCGGGTGACGTACTTGTTGTCGAAGACCGCAGGCATCGGCTTGATCGCGCGCAGGAAATCGGCGATGGGCTCGATGTCACGTTCCTCGAGCACTCCCGCCTTTTTCGCCGCTGTCAACGCATCGTCGGGAATCGGGTCCCAGGCGCCGAAGACTATGTCATCCAGCTTGGCCAGCGGAACGAACTCCTTAATCAGCGGCGCGCGCTTGTCCGTTCGCTTGCCGAGCCGGATGGTCGCCATCTGCGTCAGCGAGCCGATCGGCTTGGAGTGACCGCGGCGGATGCTCTCGACTCCAGCCATGAATGTCGTGGCGACGGCGCCGAGTCCGGGTGTCAGAATTCCGAGCCTGCCCGTTGCCGGTGCAATTGATTTTGGTGGAGCGCCAGAAGGAGATCTGGAGGCGGCCAATTTCTTTCTCCGTTGTAATTACGATTGCGCCCGGCGCGACGCCGGCATCGCGGCTTTCGAAGCGGGGGGGTTTAATGCTGGATCGTTGATAATCCGAATCGGCTTGCTGTCAATCTGCCTGGTGAAGCGATGGACGAACGCGATCCGCTGCACCGCCGTGATCCACGCCGTGACGGTGAGGAGGATGATGATGCCCATCAGAACCCAGCCATTCCAGAATAGACCGAAGAACGACTGCGGGACCGACAGCAGCACCATCCGCTCCGGACGCTGCATCACTCCCACCTTGGCATCGATGCCGAGGGCTTCCGCGCGGGCGCGGGTGTAGGAGATGAGAAACGTTCCGATCATGCAGACGAGGCAAACCACCACCATGTAGAGATTGTGGTGCACCGGATTGGTGGCGTAGAAAAAGGCGAGGCCGGCCATCAGTGCTCCGTCCGCAACCCGGTCAAGGGTCGAGTCGTAGAAGGCTCCGAAAACGCTCGAGCGGCCCGTGCGCCGCGCGACTTCGCCGTCCGCGACATCGAAGAATGCAGTCACGTTCATGATCCAGCCGGCGGTCATGATGTGGCCGGTCGCGTAAACGATGCTCGCCGCCACCGTCACGAGTGTTCCGACCGTGGTAATGGTGTTGGGATGGACGTTGTTGCGCGCCAGAAATGCTATGGCGGGCTCGATCGCGCGCAGCGCTCCTTTTTTTACGTAATCGGTCGGTTGTTTTACGTACTTGGGAGGCATTCAGCTCGGGCCGGCGGTGAGCAACAGCAAGCCGTGCCGGCTCACCGGCTTACGGCAGAAAAAAGGGCCGGCGTGCAGCGCACGACAGCCCGGTAAAATTAAGTCTTTCAACGATCTATTTCTACCCTAATAGCCGAGACACATGTTCGGCATCACGGTAGACGCCAGTCGTACATCGTCGTGGAGAGCGTGACGTTGTTCTTGGTGTAGGTGCGCGTGCCGTCGACAGTGACCGCGCGCAGATTGACCGTGGACCCGGACGGAATTCCGGAAACCGGAATGTGCTCGACACTGTTCGCCGCAACCTGCTTCAGAAAGATGTCGTTTACTCCGCTCTGGACGTAAACGTTGACTGCCTGACTCAGATTGTTTGTCACATGAAGCGCGACGTCGGTGGTCGGCTCGGGGCCGGTGCGCACTTCAACCTGCCGCCCGCTGCACGCCGCGAGCACCAGCATCGCTAGCGAGACCGTGAGAACGCGCATGCTGTTCCTCCACATAAAGTGAGTTTCGCAGTTAGGCTGACGTGCAAGAGATGTGCTTGGGAGGGAGAGGGGCGAGGGACGAGGGACGAGGGAAGCGGGAAGCGGGTGGCCAAGTTGTCGGGCTGCGCCGCGGGCCGCAACTTTTTTCCATTAGATGGCAGGCATCCCTCGCCCCTCGTCCCTCGTCCCTCACCGATAAATCAAGTACTGCCTCGTCCTCTCTCTGAAAGCGTACGCCGCCTTGTACTCCCGATCGATGATCACGTCGGGATCGTCCCCGCGCACCAGCGCCTCACGGTCACCAGGCGACCCGAAGCGCAGATCGAATTCACGATCCCGAATCGTGAGCCTCGTGCCGGCAGTCTTCCGAATCGCCCACAACAAGCTCGCGCCGACTCGCGCTGCCTGGAGTGCGCTGCGATTGATGACGACGATCTTGATCCCCGGAATCGTCTGACCACTGTACTTACCATCGGTGGGCGACTGCGGTGTGAAATTCTCAGCGTAAAAACGCACACCCGGGATTTCTCTGTCGCGGAGAATTGCGACGGTCGCGGCAGCATTGAGCCACGGCGCTCCCACCCGCTGAAACGCCTCGAGCGTTCCTCGTCCCACAGAAAGATTCGTCGCCTCGAAAGCGACCAGGCCCGGATAGAGCATCGCACTCTGCAACGAGGGCATGTTCGGCGACGGTTTCACCCACGGCAGTCCGCTCAGATCGAACCAGACGTCACGTCTCCAACCCAGCGCCGGGACGACGTGCAGATTCGCGCGAATCTTGAGGACGTCGTTGAAGTAGAGAGCCAGCTCTCCGATGGTCATGCCGTGGCGAAGCGGCATCGGCCACAGCGCGTACGCCTGGCCCGGCCGGCCGGGCACCGGATCCTCGGGATTCGCCAAAGAGCTGTCGAGCAGCGGACCCTCGATGATATAACCCGTGATCGGGTTCGGGCGGTCGAGAACGATGAACGGCTTTTGCAGCCGCGCGGCGGCGCGCATCGAATAGATCATCGCTCCCACGTAGGTCCAGGTCCGAGTGCCGATGTCCTGGAGGTCGAATACCAACGCATCCAATCCGCGCAGGATGCTGTCCGGAGGCGCCATCGTCTGCTGGCCGTACAGAGAGAAAACCGGCAGCCCGCTCTTCGGATCGACGCTGTTCGGAATGTTGGGAACGTCCTCCGTTCCGCGCAGTCCGTGCTCCGGCGAGAAGAGCTGGACCAGATTCACCTTCGCGTCGCGTGCTCTATTCTCGCGGAGGAGATCGATGTCCGACGTTCCCCGTTCATTGATGCCGGTCTGATTGGTGAGCAGCCCGATGCGCTTGCCGCGAATCAGATCAATGCTGTCGCTCAGCAGAACCGTGATTCCTGGCCTGACCTTGGCTTCGGCCAGCTCGGAAGTGGGGTCGATCTGCTTGCTGACGACGACACAGCCGCCGCAGATTGCAGGGATCACTGCGAGCAACCGATAGGATCGCCTCATCGATAGTTGTCCGGTAAGTTGGTAGTGTTTGATGGTACCAAATGATACACTTTTGCGTCCTTGTACGTTGACCGACGCGCGCGAACAGCTCGAAACGCAAACGTCTTGCCTGGCCACCTCAATCCGACTGCTATGGCACTAACTGCGATCGACTGGGCAATTGTAGCCTCCTACTTCATTCTCTCGACGGCGATCGGGTTTGCCTTCACCAAGAAAGGCGGCGAGAGCCTCAGCGAATATTTCATCTCGGGACGCAATGTCTCGTGGTGGCTCGCCGGCGCCTCCATGGTAGCGACAACTTTCGCGGCCGATACCCCCCTCGTCGTCACCGGATTCGTCTACAATCATGGCGTCGCCGGGAATTGGATCTGGTGGAACATGCTGATGAGCGGAATGCTCACCGTGTTCTTCTTCGCCAGACTGTGGCGACGCGCCAACGTCATGACCGACGTCGAGTTCGCCGAGATTCGCTACAGCGGCAAGCCCGCCGCCGCACTGCGCGGTTTCCGCGCCCTCTACCTCGCGCTGCCGATAAACCTCATCATCCTCGGCTGGGTGACCCGCGCGATGATCAAGATTCTCACCATCTCGCTCGGCCTTCACGATGTGAGAATTCTGGGGATGAACGTCTCGGGACAGGTCGTTGCCGTCGCGATTTGCTTCATCATAACCGTTGCCTACTCGGCCGGCGCGGGTATGTGGGCCGTCCTGTGGACCGACCTCGTGCAGTTCGTGATCAAGATGACCGCAGTGATCATCCTCGCTGTCTACGCCGTGAAAGCAGTCGGCGGCATGGATGCCCTCAAGGCCGGACTGGCCACACACTTCGGAGATGCGAACGCTGCTCTCTCGGTAATGCCGATCCGGGTGACCGAGAACGGATTCGAAGCCTACCCGTGGATGCCGTTGATCGCCATCGCCGTATTCCTGTCGGTGCAATGGTGGGCCGCCTGGTATCCCGGCGCGGAGCCCGGTGGCGGCGGATACGTGGCGCAACGAATCTTCTCTTCGAGAACGGAGAAGGACGGCGTCCTCGCCACGTTGTTCTTCAACGTCGCGCATTACGCGATCAGACCGTGGCCGTGGATCATCACCGGCCTCTGCACCGTACTTCTTTATCCCGGCGGGATCGGACCGACGCACGATCACGAAGCTGCGTACGTGCAAGCATTCGTCGATCTGCTGCCGACTCCCTGGCGCGGATTCATGCTGGCCGGATTCGCCGCTGCTTACATGTCCACCGTCGGCACTCAGCTCAATTGGGGCGCGTCGTATCTGGTGAACGATTTCTACAAGCGCTTCGTGAATCGCACCGCTACCGAGAAGCACTACGTCACGGTCTCACGGCTGGCGACGGTGTTTCTGTTCCTCGCCTCCGCGTTGGTGACGATGCAGTTGAGCACCATCGAGGGTGCCTGGAAATTCCTGCTGGCGCTTGGCTCAGGAACGGGGCTCGTGCTGATCCTCCGCTGGTACTGGTGGCGCATTAATGCGTGGAGCGAGATCAGCGCCATGACCGCTTCCTTCATCGTATCCTTGATCGCAATCAGCGTCATTCACCCGCGGTTCCCCGCCGGCGACTTCCGGGCCGACGCCTGGGTGATGCTCGTTACCGTAGCCATAAGCACAGTCGTCTGGTTAACAGTGACCTTTGTGACTGCGCCGGAACCTGACGCGACCTTACAGAGCTTCTACAGGCGAGTGAGGCCCGGAGGCCCCGGCTGGGCGCGGGTTTCGGCGGCGGCGGGTTACGGGCGCGAAGGAATCCCCGGTGGCGCGCTGGCCTGGACCAACTGGATCGCCGGCATCGTCGCAGTGTATTCCACGTTGTTCGGAATCGGTAAGATCATTCTGGGTGACCTTGGCCAGGGTCTGGTGATGCTGTTCATCGCCCTCGTTGCCTTCGCCTGGATCGCCAGATCGTTCCGCGAGGAGCGCGCAATCGCACTACCAGCGGTCGGTGAAGTTGCCTAAATTCATGTAGTACTGGAGGATAAATGTCCGTTTCGTCACAACCTGAAATCGAGCTAACCGTCACGCCCAATGCCGGCGTCGAGGTGAAAAAGTTTATGGACGCCGAAGGAGTCACTGCAGAAGTTGGCGGACTCCGTGTCAGCGTTCAGCCCGGCGGCTGCAGTGGCTTCAAGTACAGCCTGGTAATCGAAGACCGCGCGGCAGAGGACGATCTCGTTCTCCCCGCCGAGGGTTTCAAGGTCTTCGTGGACCCGTTCAGCGCGCAGTACCTGAATGGTGTCACCATCGATTACGTCAGCTCGATGCAAGGCTCGGGATTCACTTTCAAGAATCCCAATTCCACCGGCGGTTGCGGCTGCGGAAGCTCATTCTCTGCGTAAAGCCACGGCTGGCCAGCAGCACAATTCGAGGGCGGTGAAATGAAGACCAATTTCACCGCCCTCGATTTTATTGTACTGATCGCGTACCTCATCGCGACCACCCTCCTCGGCATCTGGCTTGGGCGCAACCAGAAAGATTCCAAGGATTACTTCGTCGCCAGCCACCGCATTCCGTGGTGGGCGGTTTTGTTTTCGGTTGTAGCGACTGAGACGAGCGCGCTCACTTTCATCAGCATTCCGGGCCTCGCCTACACCACCAATCTCGGATTTCTGCAGATCGCGGCCGGATACTTACTTGGAAGAATAGTCGTCGCATACACGCTGCTGCCGCGCTACTACCAGGGCGACCTCGTCACCGCCTACGCGCTACTGGAGAAACGTTTCGGCGTCGGCACGCGGCGCTTCGCCTCGATCGTGTTCATGGTCACGCGCGCCTTTGCCGACTCGGTCCGCGTCTTCGCGACCGCCATCCCAATTGCGCTGATTCTCGGGCCGACGGTCCCACAGCAATACGTGATGCCCGTCGCCATCCTCGTGCTCGGCGCCCTGACGCTCATCTACACCTATCACGGTGGAATGCGCGCCGTGGTGTGGACGGACGTGCTGCAGACCAGCGTCTACCTCCTCGGCGGACTGGCCGCGGTGTATCTGATCGGCAAGGGTGTGACAGGCGGTTGGAGCGCGATTTTCGGGCAAGCCCACGACGCGGGCAAGCTCAAGCTGATCGATGTCTACTTCGGTTTCGACAAGCCGTACACGCTGTTCGCGGGTTTGATCGGCGGCGCTTTCCTCTCCATGGCATCGCACGGCGCCGACCAACTGATCGTGCAACGGCTGCTGGCCGCCTCGAGTCTAAGGGATTCGCGCAAGGCGCTGATCGGCAGTGGCGTGGCGGTGATCCTCCAATTCACGCTGTTCCTGATGATTGGGATTGGACTTTACGCGTACTATCAGGCACGCCAGTTCGCGGTGCCGGATTCGATTTTCCCGACGTTCGTAGTCGACTCGATGCCGGCCGGCTTGCGGGGACTGCTCGTCGCTGCTGTTCTGGCGGCCACCATGAGCGCCCACTCGGGAGCCATGAACTCGCTCGCAGCATCGACGACTCACGACATTTATCTCCCGCTTTCTGGCCGCGCCGCCGACGATCCGCGCACGTTGCGGATGGCGAAACTGTTCACGTTGTTCTGGGGCGTGCTGTTGCTAGCCGCCGCGCTCCTCTATCGGCAGCAGGGCACGCCCGTCGTCGTGATCGCTCTTTCCATCGCGTCGTTCACCTATGGTGCGCTGCTGGGGGGCTTTTTCCTCGGCATGCTCTGGCCACGGGCCGCTCAGCGCGATGCGATCGCGGGCATGGCCGTCGGCATCGTCGCCATGAGTTTCGTCGTCTTCGCCAAGCCGATGATGTCGGTTTTTCCAGGCATGACGGGGCTTCTGACGACGCTGTCACACATCTCATTTCCATGGTACGTTCTGATCGGAACATCTTTCACTGTCGGGATTGGAATTCTTTCGTCCTTCACCCACGCACAAAATGCCGCGAGGCCTGTCCTAAGTGAGTGAGATCGTCATTGGCGTAGACGGGGGTGGATCGAAGACGCGTGTGGTCGTCGGCACCGCCGAGGGCGAGATTCTCGCCTCCGTCGACGGACCGAAGTCGGCCATAGTGCCGGGCCACGCCACCGACTCCGCCAACATCATCGCCGAGCTCGTGGTAAGGGCGATCGCGGAAATCGCCCAGCCAGGGGCCGTGGTCCCCCGGGTGCTTTACTGCGGCGTCGCCGGGACGGGGCGCGACGAAGAACGTCGCGCACTCCACGCCGCTCTCGACGCCAAGGAGCTGGCGGAAGAAGTCGTCATCGATTCCGACGGCATGATCGCGATGTACGATGCCTTCGAGGAACGCCCGGGCATTCTGCTCGTGGTCGGCACTGGCTCCATCGCGTACGGCCGTAGTCCTGCGGGTGAGATCGTCCGCTGCGGCGGATGGGGGCCGACTTTCGGGGACGAAGGGAGCGGCGGCTGGATCGGTCGGCGAGCACTGAGCGTCGTGGCTGCATCGAGCGACGGACGCGAGCCACCCACGGCGCTTCTCTTCCCGATTCTCGCGGCGACGCAGTGCGAGGATATCCAGGATCTCATTCCGTGGGCGGCGGCCGCCGACGCGCGCGCATTCGCGTCACTTGTCCCCGTGGTTTTCAGTACCGCCGCTGCCGGTGATCCACGCGCCAACGCGCTGCTAACCCTCGCCGCGGAGGAGCTGGTCCTCCACATCCGGGCGCTGGCGCGTCAGCTGTTCACCGACGAGCGCGCCGCGGTGGGAGTGGCGTTCAGCGGCGGCCTGATGGACCGCAGCTCGCCACTCAGGAAGCGGCTGGAGCAGCGTCTGAAGTCGGCGGTGCCGGGGGCACAGATTCGATCGGAAGAAGTCCTTCCTGCGCGAGGAGCACTTCGGGCTGCGGCTCGCCGAATTCACCTTCCAACCTAGCCATCACCACTGTCGCCAGACAGTTCCCGATCAGGTTGGTGCTCGTGCGCGCCATGTCCATAAGGGCATCGACGCCAAGGATGATCGCCACGCCCTCCAGCGGCAGCCCAAAAGTCGCCAGCGTGCCGGAGAGAATGACGAGCGCCGCCCGCGGCACCGCCGCGACCCCTTTGCTGGTGATCATGAGCGTGAGCATCATCGCGAGCTGATTTCCCAGCGTCATCGGATGCCCCGCCGCCTGCGCGACGAAGATCGACGCGACGGCGAGATACAGGGTCGATCCATCCAGGTTGAAGGAGTACCCGGTCGGCATGACGAAGGCGACGATGCGGCGAGGCACACCGATCGCCTCCATCGACTGCATTGCCAGAGGAAGCGCGGCTTCGGACGACGTCGTCGAAAACGCAATCAACGCGGGTGATCTTACGGCGCGAACGAAACGCCTCAGAGGGACGCGGAAAAGCCAGGCGATGGGCAGCAGCACGAGCAGGAAAAACACCACCAGTGCCCCGTAGAGCGTCAGGATCAGTTTTCCGAGGCTGAACAGCACTCCAAGCCCGTTCTGACCGACAGCTACCGCGATGGCGGCGCCAATTCCAAACGGCGCGAAGCGCATGACGATCATCGTGAATTTGAACATCACGTCGGACAGACCTTCGCACACCGAGAGCATTACCTGCTTCGATCGCCCCTGCACCTTCGAGAGAGCAACAGCAAACAGCACCGCGAAAAAAACCACCTGGAGGACTTCGTTGTTGGCTGCGGCTTCGACGATGCTTTGCGGCACCAGGTGCTCGAGGAAACTGGTTCCCGTCTGGGTGCGGTGGGCCAGCTCCGCTCCGGTCGCCGCCGACCCGCCGAGAATCACGCCTTCACCGGGACGCACGAGATTGACGGCGAAGAGTCCGATAAACAGCGCCAGAGTAGTAACGATCTCGAAGTAGATGATCGACTTCAGCGCCAGGCGACCGACGCGTTTCATGTCGTCGCCGTGACCGGCAATTCCGACTACCAGCGTTCCAAAAATCAGCGGCGCGATGATCGACTTGATCATTCGCAGAAATACCGTCGACAGTGGCTTGAGTTGCACGGCGAAGCCCGGCGCGTACACTCCGATCAGCACGCCGACCACCATCGAGATCAGGATCCAGTTGGTGAGCGAGATGCGTCGAAAGTGACGGTAAACCATGACTATTCCGATTCCCTGAAATTCAGGATCGCGATCAGCGCACGATCGGCGGTGGCGGCTCGATCGGAACCGGTGGTGTTCTGCGTCGCAGAGTCGAGTTCCGATAGCCGTAAACGACGTACAGGAACAGGCCGATCAGCAGCCACCATCCGAATCGGACCCAGGCCAGATGTGGCAGTCCCCTCATCACGAAGATGCAAAGGGCCGCGCCAACGATTCCCACGAAGTGCACGAATGGTACGCGGAACGGGCGGTGACGAGTCGGATCGGTGTAGCGCAGCACGATGACGCCGATGGAGACCAGCGTGAAGGCGAACAGCGTTCCGATGTTCGTCAGGTCGTAAGTCTCACCTGCATCTCCAACCAATGACCACAACGCGACGAACACTCCCGTCAGCAGCGTCGTGATGTACGGCGTTCGATACTTGCCGTGAACTTTACTGGCCCACCTCGGCAGCAGCCCGTCACGAGCCATCGCGAAGAAGATTCGCGGCTGGCCGTACTGAAAGACGAGCAGCACCGCCGCCATCGAGAAGACGGCGCCCAGCGCCACAATTTTAGCGATGCTCGTCATACCGGTGGCCTTGAGCGCAAACGCCAGCGGATCGGCGGCGGTCCCAAGCTGCTGGTACGGAACCATACCCGTCAAAACGTATCCGATGACGACGTAGATCACCGTACAGATGGCCAGCCCGCCCAGAATGCCGATCGGCAGATTTCGCTGCGGGTTTTTCGTCTCTTCTGCGGCGGTGGAGATGGCGTCGAAGCCGATGTAGGCAAAGAACACGATCGCTGCGCCCTGGTGGATGCCCGTGAATCCGTTCGGTGCGAATGGATGGTAGTTGGCAGGATTGATGTGCTGCAGGCCCATAATGATGAACAGCGTCAGCACTATCAGCTTGACCGCCACCATGATGTTGTTGGCGCGCGCACTCTCTCTCACGCCAAGCATGAGGAGCCAGGTGATGAATGCGACGATCGCGAATGCAGGGATGTTGATCAGAATTGGAATCCCCAGCACGTGAGGCGCTGTCGCGATCAATCCGTGGATCTCAGGATTGGAGCTGAGAAGCGCGCTGCGATAACCGGTCGTCATCCAGATTGGTAGCGAAAACCAGTCTCCAAACAACGACTTGAAGTAGTCTCCCCAGGAGATGGCGACGGCGACGTTGCCCACCGCGTATTCGAGGATCAAGTCCCAGCCGATGATCCAGGCTACCAGCTCGCCCAGTGTCGCATACGAGTACGCGTAGGCGCTGCCCGCCTGCGGAATCATCGACGCCAGCTCGGCGTAACAGAGGCCCGCCAGCGCGCAGCACGCCCCGAGGAGGAGGAAGGAAATCACGAGCGCGGGCCCGGCGCCCACGCGAATTACGTTCCCCGCCGCGTCTACCTGCCCGGCAGCTGCCGATCCGATCGATCCGAAGATTCCCGCGCCAATCACGGCGCCGATCGCCAGCATGATCAAGTCGCCGGGGCCGAGAACTCTCTTCAGTCCTCGCGGATTCTCGCCTTCCGCCAGAAGCTCGGCGATGGGCTTTCTGGCGAAGAGGGATCGGATCAAGCCACAGCGCTCTTTACGCGCATGGCGTAGAAGGACCGCCACACGAAAGTCACGGAGATGAGGAAAAAGATTGCCGCCAGCACGTGTGTCAGCGTCGCACCCTTGTCCTGCGTCAGCGAAACCGCGAGCTCGACGGCGAGCAGACCAAACAGCGTCGTGAACTTGATGATCGGATTGAGCGCTACCGACGACGTGTCCTTGAATGGATCGCCGACGGTATCACCAACCACCGTAGCCGCGTGGAGCGGAGTTCCCTTTTGCTTGAGCACAACTTCCACGATTTTCTTGGCGTTGTCCCACGCGCCGCCGGCGTTGGCCATGAAGATCGCCTGGAACAGCCCGAAGAACGCCAGGCCAATCAGGAAGGCAATGAAGAAGTACGGCTCGATGAAAGCGGCCGCGAGGGTGATGAAGAAGACAGTCAGGA
>JBKPDS010000207.1:0-2598 GCA_046727995.1 Gemmatimonadota bacterium | reverse complement strand
GGGTAGCACCGTTCCCCGTTCCCCGTGACAACGGCAAGACCGTCCTACTGGCGTGATGCCAACAGCAGCTGCAAATGCAGTTGCTTTCTCCTTATAGGGCGGGCAGTAAGGTTCGCACCGTAGTTTACCGGCAACCGGGAACGGTGCTACCCGGAACGCGTTACGGTTGGATGCGAGTAGTGGCCGCTCTTAGCTGGCGGCCTGAAACCACTACATCAATCTCTTGGGTGCGGGTCTCTCCGCTTCCTCGGCCTCGCGCCGCCGCTCCAGCTCGGACGCCGTCAACCGCGGCGGTTCCGCCGTGCTCGTCTCGGATGTGACTTCGCGGGTCGCGTCGTTGATGTTCTTCTTGAATTCCCTGATTCCCTTACCCATCGAGCCGGCTATCTCGGGGATCCGCTTCGCGCCGAACAGAAGCAGGATTACCACCATGATGATCAACAGCTCGGGGAAGCCCAGATTGCCGAACATGTAAACTCCTAGAAAAGCGAACGCGCGATGAGATAGGCCACCAGTACACCAAGCAGGCTCAAAAGTGACACGTCGAGCGCGATTGGGCCAAGGGCGAACTTCAGTATAATCAAATCAACAGGCAGCGGACCGATTGCGGGAGTCACTCCGGTCGTAAAGAATTCTTTCGCCGCTCCTGGGGGCAGGAACCGCCGCCCTACCTGCGTCAGCAGACCTCCGGTGACGAACCCGGTAGCAAGCACCAGTGCGTGAAACATGTATCCGCGTCTGCTGTGACCCCGCGGCGGTGGCGGCATTATGAGTGTCTCTCCATAACGTAGGAAATTGACGCGGCCAGTGACCGGCGCGCTACAGTATCAGGCAATTCAGTCAGCGCTTCGTGCGCCCGCTCCGCAAACTCCTCGCCCTGCGCTCGCGCGTACTCGAAACCGCCGCTTTCGCCGACGATACCCACCACTGCCGCAATGTCTTCGTCGCTGGCCGACTCGCTGGCGAAGAGGCGCTCAACCTGCTTGCGCGACGCCGCTGACATCTCGCGCAATGCGTAAATGAGCGGCAACGTCACCTTGTGCTCGCGGAGATCCAGGCCCGACGGCTTGCCGGTGGTCTCTTTCTCCTCGCGGTAATCGAGCAGATCGTCGGTGATCTGGAACGCCATTCCCAGGTTTTCTCCGAACGTGCCCAGTGCGTCGCAGTAACGCCGCGCGCCGGACAGTGCGCCCAGCTCGCAAGCGGTGCGCATCAGCGACGCAGTCTTCGAACGAATCAGGTCGTAGTACTCGCGCTCGCTAAAGCGCAGCGGCTCCTTCACGGCCAGCTGCCGCATCTCGCCGAGCGTCATCTCCGTCGACGCGCGAGTCAGTATCTGCAGCGCTTCGAGACTCCCAAGATCGACCAGGTGAGTGAGCGCGGTCGAATAGAGAAAATCTCCCATGATGACGGAGATCTGATGGCTGAACAGCGCATTCACCGTCGGCATGCCGCGGCGCAACACCGAGTGATCGACCGCGTCATCGTGCACCAGCGTGGCGAGGTGAATCAGCTCCAGTGACGCAGCGAGCGTGATCGCCTGCTCCTGCGGCTCGTCCGCCGTCTCGCTGGAGAGCAGCAGCAACGTCGGGCGGAACATCTTCCCGCGCATCGTCAGCAGATGCGCGCTCACCTGACCCACGAGCGGCAGATCGCTGGAGACGATCGCGGCCATGGAGTGCGAGACACGCTCCAGCTTCTCCCTGACGGGGAGCTGAATCGCCTGGAGGGTTGCTCCTCGCGGTGTTGTTACGTTCACGCTGTGGCTGTCTTCGGCGGCCGCCGATCTCACTTGGTCGCGGCCTTGGTCATCTGCTTCAGTCGCTTGCTCACATCGCGGAAGTCTATATCGATAGCAAAAACGCGCTGATAGTACGCCGCGGCGTCGCGCGCCTTCTTGCTTCCCTCCGACGCGAAGCCGAGGAGATAGAGTACGCCAATGAGGTCTTCGTCCTCCATGCCTGGCTCGCGCAGCGCGCGACCGAGAACCGTTATCGCAGTCTCGTAATCGTTGCGATCGATGAAGCACTGGCCGAGCGCCTCGTAGGCGCGAATTCGCTGGGTCGCTCCGCGCAACGCTTTCTGGAACTCGGCGATTGCCTCTTCGATGAGTCCCATCTCCTTGTAGGCGACGCCGAGATCGTAATGGCTGTCGAAATCCTCGTCGTCGACGTTAGCGGCCACGCCCGCTTTGAACTTCTCCAGCATGTCGGTGAAGTCCGCTTCCTCGCCCTGCTCGCGGTTGTGGTCCTCCTCCGCGATCATCCGGTACGAGCGCGGTCCCCTCTCCTCGTGCATCCAGGCGGCCAGATCGACGAAATTGTCCGCCGGCTGTTGCGGCGCGTTTTCCTTGGGCGTCGCCGCGCGCGGGACGTCCGAAGGCGGCGTGGCAACGCGCTGACCGGCCCTGGGCGACGGCCCTTTCTTCGGCTTCTGTCGCAGGAACGGATTCACTCCTTGACGCTGTGCGGGCACCGGTGGCGGCTCCTCGCGTTCCGGCGTCTTTGGCTTCTTCGGCTTGGGACGCGTCATCCGCAGGGGTTGGACGAGCTTCGGTCTGTCTCTTATACACATCTGACGCTGCCGACGAGTGCTGTG
>JBKPDS010000206.1:0-4390 GCA_046727995.1 Gemmatimonadota bacterium | reverse complement strand
GGCCAATATGCGCCACCGCGTTGCCGGTATGCCGCGCCTATCGCCTGCCTATCTCGCCGCGATATCAGTCGTGTTGGGTTGTACGGGAATGGCCGCAGTTCGGCGCGACCCATTCGGCCGTCTCCCGACCGGCGAAGCGGTCGAGCTGTACACGCTGAGAAACGCGCACGGCATCGAGGTGCGGCTCACCAACTACGGCGGCATCATCACCTCGATCAAAACCCCCGACCGCGCCGGCCGATTCGCCGACATCGTGCTCGGCTACGACGATCTCGCCGGGTACACCAGAAATTCGCCGTACTTCGGAGCGATCGTCGGTCGCTACGCAAATCGAATCGCGCGCGGGCGCTTCACGCTCGATGGCACTACTTACACGCTCGCCGTCAACAATGGACCGAACAGTCTGCACGGTGGACTTCGCGGCTTCGACAAAGTGGTGTGGAGTGCCAAGGCGTTTCGGAATCAGGACGGTGAAGGCGTCGCGCTCGAGTACACGAGCCCCGATAGAGAAGAAGGGTATCCGGGGACTCTGCACGCGCGCGTCACCTACACTTTGACGCCCGACGACAGATTGATCGTCGATTACGAGGCGACTACCGACAAGGCGACGCCGGTGAATCTGAGTCAGCACACCTATTGGAATCTTGCCGGCGACGCGTCGCGCGACATTCTCGGTCACGTGCTGACGATCAATGCCGATGCGATCACTCCGGTCGATTCGACGCTGATCCCGACGGGCGAGATAGCGCCGGTCGCAGGCACACCGTTCGACTTTCGCACGGCGACGCCGATCGGAGCGCGGATCGATCAGCGAGCGAACACGCAAATTCGCTACGGCAATGGCTACGATCACAACTTCGTGCTCAATCGCAGGAGCTCGGCGACGGATGCTCTCGTGTTTGCAGCGCGAGTCGACGAGCCTTCGACTGGTCGCACGCTCGAGGTCTTCACGACAGAGCCAGGCCTGCAGTTTTATTCGGGGAACTTCCTCGACGGCACCATCACCGGTAAAGGCGGTCGCGTCTACCGCTTCCGTTACGGATTGGCGCTGGAGACCCAGCATTATCCCGACTCGCCGAACCATCCCAACTTTCCATCGACGATACTGCAGCCAGGCGAGCACTACCGCTCACGAACCGTTTTTCGGTTCGGGGTGATCCGCTGAGACGATGCGTGTGCGCTACGCGACCGCCGCTGGCGCTGGTCCAGAATCCACTAGTTGTCTGGTGAAAGGGTCGATTCGGAAGTTGAGTCCTTCGAGCGTGTGCGCACCTAAGAGAACCAGGTCGCCTGGCTCTCCGAATACGACATCATCGACGGCTCGCTTGCCTTCAACGTGGACAAATGCCGGGCCCGTCCACCTCTCGAGAATGCTTCCATCCGCCTGGCGAAATCGCCATTGGGCGTAACGTTCGATGCCAAGAGACTCCAGCGTGTCGGCAGGAAACCACGACAATTCCGCGCCGGTATCGACTAGTACTGAATCGATAGTTTGTCTTGCTCCTGGGCGAGCGGGATTCTCAATTTCAACTCTGACGCGAAAGGTGCCCATGTCAGCGCTCATGTTAACTCCGGAGATGAGGCCGAGTATTAGCCTATTGTCGCGGATCGTGTCAACGGCTCGCAGATGCGAACGCATCCGCCTCGTTGGCTTCGCAGCCATCGCACTTCTGCTTGCGCCCTCCATTCCCGCTCAACAGGCGCCCTGGAGCCGCGAACGCGCGCGAGCGTGGGCGGATTCAGCCGGATGGTTGGTGGGCAGCAACTTCGCGCCGAGCACGGCCATCAATCAGCTGGAGATGTGGCAGGCGGCGACCTTCGATCCCAAGACCATCGATCGCGAGCTCGGTTGGGCCGAATCGCTCGGCATGAACACTATGCGAGTGTTCCTGCACAATCTGCTCTGGACGCAGGACTCGAGGGGATTCCTCAATCGAATGGACCAGTTCCTGACGATTGCACAGCGACATCACATCCGGCCGATGTTCGTTCTCTTCGATGCGGTGTGGGATCCCATGCCGCACCTCGGCCCGCAGCGGGCGCCGATTCCGCACCTGCACAATTCGGGATGGGTGCAGAGTCCCGGTGCGGCGATCTTGTCTGATACTGCGCGCTACGACCAGCTGCGCGGATATGTGCAGGGCGTCGTCGGCAGATTCGCCAAGGATCCACGAATAGTCGCCTGGGACATCTTCAACGAGCCGGACAACACCAATCGTCCGGCGTACCTCGCCTACGAGCCGCTCAACAAGCCGGCGTTGACGCTGATTCTGATGCGCAAGGCTTTCGAGTGGGCGCGCGCGATGAATCCTTCGCAACCATTGACGGCGGCGCCGTGGCTCGGCGATTACGTCGACTCAACGCGGATGCGGCCGGCGACGAAGTTCATGCTCGAGAATTCCGACGTCATCACCTTTCACAGCTATGACGACAGCGCCACGGTGGAGAAACTGATCACCGCCCTCGAGCGCTATGGCCGGCCGATCATCTGCTCCGAGTACATGGCGCGGCCGCGGGGCAGCACGTTCCAGAGCATCCTGCCGATCTTCGCGCGCCGCCATGTTGGTGCGATCAACTGGGGCTTTGTCTCGGGAAAGACGCAGACGATCTATCCGTGGGATTCGTGGAACAATGAGTACACTGCGGAGCCGAAGGTGTGGTTCCACGACATCTTCAGGGCTAATGGGACGCCGTATGATTCGGCGGAAGTGAGGTTGATACACTCGCTCACCATGAAACGGGGGAATCGTTGAGGACCGAGGACCGAGGACTAACGGCATTCTTAGGACCGAGGCCTGAGGACCAAGTGCATTGCTGAACGCGGACTGATCGAGGAGTACGGACAACCGAGGACGGGCGCCCCTCGATCCTCAATCAGTCCGCGTTCATAGATGCACTTAGTCCTCGGGCCTCGGTCCAAAAGCAGTTAGTCCTCGGTGCTCGGTCCTAAACGCCGCCTGGTCCTTGTGCTCCCTCTCTCTCGCTCTCTCGGAATGATGGCGAGAAGAAGTCGCCGAATTTCTTCTAAACTATCGAGGCGATCGCGGACGACATCGCCGAGAAGGGGGCGGGCGGCCTGATACCAGCTTGTGCTCTCCCGTACCGAGCCGAGGGCAAATTCGAAAATCCGCGAGCGATCCTTGCCCGAACTGCGCGAATAGCCTTCACCGATATTGGCTGCAATCGAAGCCACAGCAGCGTACAGCTGCCCGGCAATTCGTCCAGTCACGGGCTCGGCACTCAAGGCTTTCGCGTCCTCCCATGCCACTTTAAGCAGATCAGCCGCAAGCCGGTACGCTCGCATCCGGAATAAAGGATCGTTCGCGGTTTCATGAGAGATGGCAGGGCCGAAATGCGACATACGCCAATTATGGCCACCCACCAATGGTGAGGGAGAATCGTTTCAATGGGGGTATAGTCGCTCTATTGTCTTGGGGCTTCAGGACCGAGGCCCGAGGACCAACGGCATTGCTGAACGCGGACTGATCGAGGACCGAGGGCCATCGAGGATCGTCCGCAGTTGTCCGCGCTCCTCGATTAGTCCGCGTTCATAGATGCCCTTAGTCCTCGGGCCTCGGTCATAAACGCCGTTAGTCCTCTGCCCTCACCCCGCCCCCTTGTGCCGCAAAGTCGCGGTTAGCACCACGTTGATGCACGCCCAGGAGAAAAGGTTGAACGCCAAAACCGCCAGCGCCGCGGCCTGATTGCGATAGAACATGAACACTTCGGTGAAGAGGATCGAAAGCAGCACTCCGCGGTGAAACAGCCGCAAAGCCGTCACGCGCGAGCGCGGCAGCGTCACTATGGCGAGAATGACGAAGATGGATGGGATGATCGTCGATCCGACCAGCAGCCAATCCGATACTGCCAGCCGTTCGATCATCCCGCCGCGTTGTCCGGCACCTGCCTCGGCGATCGCTGCCGAAACGTCGCGCGCCACGATCAGTGCGACCGTCCCCGCATTGATCACGAGCTGGAGAACGAAGAGCGTGACCAGTCCGCCGAAATGATTCGCTCGAGCGACAACCGCTTCGTAGCCCGCGACGACGTAACGCCGAATGTGGCGTGACAATCCCGCCCGACTGTGCTGAACGTTCGCGCTGTCGATGAGGGTCCCCAGATCCAGCGTCAGCTGGTCCTTCTCGCCGATCGCCGCCAGATACCGGCGCGCCCGGTCACGTTCTTCCGGCTGGAGATCGTTGATGATCGCTTCCTCGAAATCGTTGAGCGCGTTGACGAGGTACTCCTCCCTGCTGATCACGCGGCGCAGCCGAAGATCGCGAAAGGCGAGATAGATGAGGACGAAGGTGATGTAGATGAGCGCGATGGAAGGCTGGTAGAAATAGTTGTTGTCGCGGGTGATGAACTTGCCGATCTCGTCGATGAAGAA
>JBKPDS010000205.1:0-7137 GCA_046727995.1 Gemmatimonadota bacterium | reverse complement strand
ATTGGAAGCTGAGGGCCGCGGTGGCGGGAGCCGATGGCGACACACTTGATCGCGCATTCGCGATTTCGCGCGCGGCCCCGCTTACGCGCGACCCGGATGCGCGAGTCCGCGAAGCCGCGTACGCAGCGTTGGCGCCGCCCGCATCAATGCCCCTCGAGGACACCGTTCATGCATTGCTCGTGACAGGACTGCGTGATCCGGATTTCTATGTTCGCGCCACTGTGATCGGCGCGCTCGCCGACCGGCCGACGTCGATCGATCTGCCGGTAGTGCTGGCCAGTTACGCCCAAGCCTCTCGTGATTCCGGCAACGACGCTCGTCTCGCAGCGATCCAATACGTCGTCACGTTGTGGAAACGGGATAGCACGTCGTTCACTGCGGCCCGCCGCGCGCAGCTGGCACAGCTCGAAGTTCCTTCCGATCCACTCGAGCGCGCAGCCGGCAAAGACGTTCCCGCATGGGCGAGATGGCGCAGCGTCGTACCATCGCCGAAGCCCATCGCGTGGTACGAGGAAGTGGTTCGCACGATAGTGACTCCGGTGATTTCCGGCAAATCGCTGACTGCCACCATCCAAACGGTGCGCGGCCCGATTCGTCTCGAGTTGTTCGGCGCCGATGCGCCCATCACGGTATGGAACTTTCTCTCACTGGCGCGGTCTGGATACTATCGCAACACACGCTTCCACCGGGTGGTGCCGAATTTCGTGGCGCAGGATGGAGATCCAAGAGATGATGGGAATGGCGGGCCCGGATATGCGATTCGCGACGAGATGAACCGTCATCGCTACGAGCGCGGCGCGGTCGGGATGGCGCTCTCCGGTCCTGACACGGGCGGCAGTCAATACTTCATCACTCACTCGCCGCAGCCTCATCTGGATGGTCATTACACGGTATTCGGCAGAGTAAGCGAAGGATTCGATGTGCTCGATCGACTGGTGCAGGGAGATCTCATTTCGCGCATCGACCCGAAATGAAGCGCACGCTGTTTCTGCCGATCGTTCTTGCAATCGGTTGCGTCCCGACCGCTCCGCCCCTGGGCGGCGTCCTGGCGCCTGACCGAACGCTGCCCGCTCTAACGCTGCCCTCGGGACATCAGCACATCGTCTTCAAATGGGACTATCAGGAGGGTGACATTGCTGCACGCGGTGACGGATCGGTTCGCACTGCCGCGCCCGATAGCGCGCGTGTCGATTTTTTCCTCGGCGGGGGTCTCGGCGCCGGAGCGGCTATACTGATCGGCGACTCCTTGCGAGCGCCTAACGCAGAGCTTGTTCGACGGTACATCCCGCCGACACCCATGATGTGGGCGGTGCTCGGTCGCCTGGCGATTCCCGCGCTGCCTGACACCGTGGTTCGCATCGACGGCAACTTGCTTCGTGCCGATGTCGGTCGTCCGATTCAGTGGCGGGTTGCAATAAGGGGGGACACGTTGTTGGCACTCGAGCATATTTCCAGTGGTAAGATCGTCGAGAGTCTTACTCGTGGCGCGAATGGAGCAGTCGTCTACCGGGCGCCCGGTGCGAGACGTCAACTCACGCTCACCATCCTCCGTCAGCAACCTGGATCTTTCGATGCGACGATCTGGAGTTTATAGTCTTGTCCTGGTCGCGCTGACCGCGTGCTTCCCATACGGTTTCACGGGCGGCGGGTTGCCCTCGCACATAAGGACGGTGGCAATCGTTCCTTTCGAGAACCAGACGGCGACGCCAGAACTGCCGCGAGAGTTGAGTGACGCTCTCCGCACGCGGCTGCACGATCGGCTCGGACTCCGCGACGCGTCCGAGGCAAAAGCGAACGCGATCGTGCGCGGCACCGTCCAGCGCTACGAGATCGACATCCCGATCGGGTACAGCGCCGGCAACCGACAGGCAACTACCGCTAAAAGGCTTTTGCAGCTCGTGGTCGATATCGAGATGGTCGATCAGGTGACCGGCAAGACTCTCTGGCAGAGAAAGGGTCTTCTCGCCGAAGGCCAGTATGAGGAGCGTGGTGAAGCGCAGGGCCGGAAGCAGGCCATCGACCGAATCGTAAACGAGGTCATCGAGGGGGCGCAATCTCAGTGGTGAACCGCCGCGGCGGCAGCAACCTCGGATGCCTGCTTCCATTGTTGATCATCGCTGTCGCCGCCTACTTCGCGGTCGATTTCGGCGAAGCCTACTTCCGCTATTACCAGTTCAAGGACGCGATGGGGCAGGAGGCAAGGTTCGCCACTACCAAGACCGACGACCAGATCACCAGCCGTCTGGCAGCGCTCGCGGACACGCTCCAGCTCCCGGCAGGCGCCGAGCTGATCTCGATCCAACGAACGCCGGCTACGATCACGATTTCCAGCGATTATGACGAGGTCATCAAGCTGCCTCTCAAGAAGGAGCAGGTGCTGCATTTCCACCCCATGGCTGTGAGCAGACTCTGAAGCCACGCGATCCGGCGGGGAAAGTGGCGACCTGGGTTGAGGCAGAGCGCTGGCGAAAGGCGAAAAAAGGTCGAGTGGCTTTTACCAATGGCGTGTTCGATCTGCTTCATTCCGGTCACATCGACGTACTGTCGGCGGCACGACAGACTGCGGATGCACTTATCGTCGGCGTCAACAGTGATGAGTCTGTCCGCCGGCTCAAGGGTCCAACCCGACCTGTTCGCACCGACGCCGAGCGTGCGTACGTTCTCGCCGGCCTCGAATGCGTCGACCTCGTCGTGGTGTTCCCGGAAGACACTCCGCTCAACCTGGTGAAACATCTCAAACCGGACGTGATTGTGAAGGGTGGGGATTACTCGGAGGAATCGATCGTCGGCGCCAGTGAGGTCAGGAGTTGGGGTGGAAACGTCGTCGTTGTCCCGTTAACTCCTGGTCATTCCACCACTGCCATCATTCGCAAACTCAGTGAAATCGAATAAATCCAAGCGTCAGGAACGCGACCCGTCGTCCCTGCGTCCGATCACCTTCGAGCGCGGCATAGCGCCGTACGCCGAAGGCTCGTGCCTCATTACGTTCGGCGCCACGCGCGTGCTGTGTACGGCGTCGGTGGAAGAGGGCGTGCCCGGCTGGAAGCGGGGAAGCGGCGAAGGATGGCTCACCGCCGAGTACGCCATGCTGCCCCGCGCAACTCGGACCCGCACCGCACGCGAGCGCGCCCAACTCGGCGGCCGCACCCAGGAGATTCAACGTCTGATTGGTCGCAGCGTTCGCGCGATGCTCGACGATTTCAAGTTTGGCGAGTTTACAGTCAAGCTCGATTGTGACGTCCTCGTCGCCGACGGTGGGACCCGCACCGCTGCCATTACCGGCGCGTGTGTCGCAATTGTTGACGCGTTCGACTGGATGGTCAGCAACGGCAAGCTCGCCGTGTCGCCGGTCAAGCGCCGCGTGGCGGCAGTGAGTGTCGGCGTTATCGACGGCGAATCGCGGCTCGATCTCGACTACGAGGAGGACGTGCGCGCCGAGGTGGACATGAACGTCGTCATGAGCAACGAAGGCAAGTTCGTAGAGGTGCAGGGAACCGGTGAGCACGGCACCTTCGACAGAAAGCAGCTCGACGAGCTGCTGGAGCTGGCAATGAACGGCATTCGCGCACTCGATGCCGCGCAGGCGAAAGCGCTCGCGGAGTGACCGGCCGGCAATTTCTGCTCGCGACGCGAAGCCCGGGAAAACTGCGAGAGATGCACGAGATTTTTTCCAGATTCGGCCTGCAGGTGATTGATGTCACTTCGCTCGGCATCCCAATGCATCCGGCGGAAGACAATCTCGAGGCGTTTGATACCTTCGAGGACAACGCGCTGGCCAAGGCGAGGTACTTCTACGAGGCGTCGGGCGGAATGCCGACGTTTGGCGACGATTCAGGGATGTGTGTAGACGCGCTCGGCGGCGAGCCGGGTGTGCACAGCAAACGATGGTCGGCCCGCGATGATCTCTCCGGGCGAGCGCTCGACGCGGCCAACAACGAAAAACTGGTGAGACGAATGCGCGAGGCGAGAGACGAGCAGGGAAGGAGTTTCCGCGATACCGCGCGATACGTTGCCGTGGCTGCGTTCAAGGATTCGCACGGCGAGGCGATGCGTCGTGGCGAGATCGAGGGCCGCGTCCTGGAGACCCCGCGCGGCAACGGAGGCTTTGGCTACGATCCCTACTTCGAAGCGCCGGAATTGGGCGGCACTTTCGCTGAATCACCGATCGAAAACACGGCATCGCTCAGTCACCGCGCACGCGCGTTCAGCGCGCTGTTAACTGCGTTGCGCGCTGAAGGCAGGGTATAGTAACTTGACCGTACTTCGGGGCGTAGCGTAGCCCGGTATCGCGCCTGCTTTGGGAGCAGGAGGTCCCCGGTTCAAATCCGGGCGCCCCGACTCAGTAAAAAAACAACGGCTCGACACGCAATGTGTCGAGCCGTTTCTATCTCTTGTCCCGAAACGATCAGCGACGCGCGTTCGGATCGTTGATGCTGCTGCTGGCGCTACTCCCAGTTCCCGATGCAGCGCGGGCGCTGGGGACGTCAGAAGATGGCGTTCCGCTGCGCGGGGAGGCAGATGACGATGATGTCGATGTCTCACGCACTACGGTCTTGTCACGTCCGCGGAACAACGCAAACAGCACGAGGAGAATGATCACCGCCACGGCCAGAATTCCCAGTACTCCACCCGGGAACGTCGTCGTAGTCGTAGTCGTCGTGCCTTGAGTTGCAGTTCGAGTCTCCGTACCCGTCACCGTGCCGGTCGTTGTCGGTGTCTGCGTGGCACCGCCCGCATCGGTCCCGCCTTGTGGCGTTGTCACACTCCCCGTGCCCTGGGGCGCAGTCGTTCCAGGCGTGTTCGTGTTCTGGGCGAAGCCAGAGATGGCGAACAGGCACAAAGTCGTACCAGCCAGACTGGCTATCAGCCTAAAGCGCTTCGTACGCATGGGTCTCCTCGTTGGTGGTTAAGCCTCTCTACACAGGGGCACTTCTCGCGCCAAAACGGCGGCAAGCTGATGAATAGCAGAGTGCATTTGGCCTTGCAAATTGCAATGAATTCGGTTCATACTCTGCTTTAGCTCAGCAGTGGTTCTCGTTGCTGCACAAGGACTTACGGTACTCTACGTTTTTGGTATTGGGCCTGCCATAGTACCGGGTTGCGGTGAAGCGAACCGTCCCGTCTGTTGAGTGATGACGGAAGCGACTCGCCGTCACCAACTGAATAACGGAGACTGTAATGAGCACCAAAAAAGGTTTTACACTAATCGAGCTTCTTATCGTTGTCGTGATCATCGGCATTCTGGCGGCGATTGCGATTCCGAAGTTTGCAAATACGAAGGACAAGGCTTACGTCGCTCAGATGAAGTCTGACCTCCGTAACCTCGCGACCTACGAAGAGCAGTACGCTGCCGACAACGGCGGCGCCTACTTCGGTGGAACCGCGACGATGGCCGCGCCTCTTCAGGGGTTCACGCCGTCGCAGAACGTCACGATTGTCGTGACCAACGTTGCCGGCCCGCCGCCTTCGTGGAGCGCGACCGCTACGCACTCGCAGTCTGCGAAGACCTGCGATATGACCAACGGCGTGATTACCTGCGTGTAATCAGCCTGATCGATAGATGCAAAAGGGGAGCGTCGAAAGGCGCTCCCTTTTTCGTGCCCTTTTTCTCACGGGGTGCCGGGCGGCAATCGCGGCGACTGCTGCTCGGATTGTAATCGCGCCGTGAATCTCTGGGACTCGGATATTCGCTCGACTTCGATGGCGATTGCATCCACGGCCGCCTCGATCTTTTCGAGCCGGCCGCTGATGGTGCTCAACTCCCGCGGCGGTAGCGGCCGCGGCTCCAGCCATTTGGTGATCAGGCGAACCACGGGGAACCCGAGCACCATGATTACGATCCCCGGGATGACCCACGAGAATACCTCGTGCACTATGAGATTCGGATCCGGCGGCATTCAGCTCCCCGATTGATATGAGAGGCGTTCTTCGCTCGACGAAACCAGCAGTTCGCCGGCTGGACGCGTAGCTCTGACGGCAAACGAATTGCACCTTTTCGCCGTCAGCGCAATCTAGCAGTAGACCTCGGAGGCTTCACGTGCACGTGCGACCGATCGTTTTTTGCCTGGCCCTTCTCGTGTCGAGTGTGGGCTGCGAAAACAGTCCCAATCCATTTATCGGCACCGACGGCGGTGGCGGTGTGCTCACCTCGACCCAGGCCTCCGGAAACTGGTCCATCACGGTACAACGAACCACCACTCTCCCCTGCACGGGCGCCCTCGCCAATGGTCAGGTAATCATTGCACATCTCGACGTCCTCAGTGACGGAACGGTCGCGACGACGAGCAGCTGGCAGAATCCCCTCTCCGGAGCAGTCCTGTCGCTCCGCGGCACCGTCAGTCTGACGAACGGGGCGATCGATCTCACCTTTGGCGCCACGGTGGGCTCCGCCATGGAGTTGTTCCCCGGAACCATGACAGCGGGGGGCGCGATTACTGGCGCCACACTCACCGACCCGGCCGCCGGTTTTTCACAGGTATTTGGCACCGACGGCTGTCAATACACGGCGACGGCGACAAAAACCGGCTGAAGCATCCGCTGACCGATTGATCTCGTTAAGTTACTCGCCGTCGACGTCCGCTCCGAGCGAATGAATTGAAGGACATAGTCTACGTAAATGGGAGTTTTGTGCCTCGCGCCGAGGCGCGCGTTTCCGTCGAGGATCGCGGCTTCGTGTTTGGCGATGGTGTGTATGAGGTTCTCCGGGAGATCAACGGTCGGCTCTTCGCGTCCCGGTTCCACAACGAACGTCTCCGGCGGAGCCTCGAGGGCATTCGTATCGTTCTTCGGAAAGGAGACACGCCCGAGCGCTTCACAGATATCGGGAAGCAGCTGCTCAAGGAAAACAATCTGCTGAACGGCGAAGCGACGCTCTACATGCAAGTGACGCGGGGAGCCGCCACCCGCCTCCACAACTTTCCGCCAGCCGACGTACCGCCGTCAGTCTACATATCGGTAGCGGCCTTCACCCCGTATCGTGAGCTCGCTGTTTCCGGCGCGCCGGTGATGTCGCACCCCGACCTTCGCTGGGGGCGGTGCGATCTGAAAACCATCAACCTGCTGCCCAATGTCCTGGCATCGCAGGCGGCGAAAGAGAAAGGTGCGTTCGAGGCGATGCTGATTCGAGAGGGAGTCGTG
>JBKPDS010000204.1:0-22579 GCA_046727995.1 Gemmatimonadota bacterium | reverse complement strand
TCGAGCAAACGATCGAAGACCTTCGCCAGTTTCTTGATGTCCTCGAGGTGCAGTCCGGTCGTTGGCTCGTCCAGCACGTACATCTTCCGGCCGGATTTCTTGCCCGCCATCGCCAGCTCGCGGGCGATCTTGATGCGTTGTGCCTCGCCTCCCGACAGCGTCGTAGCGGGCTGCCCGAGCGTGAGATATCCGAGTCCTACCTGCTGCAGCTGCCATAGCGCTTGCCCAAGCTTCTCCTCGCGCGGGAAAAACCTGATTGCCTGATCGACCGTCATGTTGAGCACTTCGTGGATATTCTTTCCGCGAACGGTCACGTCGAGCACTTCGGGCTTGTAGCGTTTGCCACCGCAGTCCTCGCAGGGAACGAAGACGTCGGCCATGAATACCATTTCGACTTCCAGGGCACCGGCTCCTTCGCACGCCTCGCAGCGTCCGCCGGCGACGTTGAAGCTGAAGGTGCCGGGAGTGTATTTCCGCTGACGGGCGAGCGCAGTATCGGCGAAGATGCAGCGGATTTCGTCGAACGCCTTCACGTACGTCACAGGGTTCGAGCGCGGAGATTTGCCGATCGGACTCTGGTCGATCAGCACGACGTCCTCGATGGCGTCGAAGCCGGTGATGCTCTCGTACTCACCGACCTTCTCTCCCAGGTGGAGCTTGGCAGTGTGCTCGCCGACGAGGTGCGTCTCCAGCGCGCGATACAACACGTCGTGCACCAGAGTGCTCTTGCCCGAGCCGGAGACGCCTGTCACCACCGTCAGAGCACCGATCGGGATGCGAACGTCGACTTCCTGGAGATTATGCTGACGCGCACCCGTCAGCGTGATCCAGCGCGGTCCGAGTCGCCGGCGAGTAGCAGGAAGTGGGATGGAACGGACGCCGATGACGTACTGTCCGGTCAGCGGGCTCTCGCGAATGCGTGACATCGGCCCCGCGAAAACCACTTCTCCACCAGCTTCGCCGCTGCCTGGCCCGAGCTCCACCATGTAATCCGCCGCCTCGATGGCAGCGAGATCGTGCTCGACGACAAGTACGCTGTTACCGGCGTTGCGCAGTCGCTGAAGGAGTTTGAGCAGCCGATCCATGTCGCGCGGATGCAACCCAATAGAAGGTTCGTCCAGTACATAAAGCGTGTCGACGAGCTGGGAGCCGAGCGAATTGGCGAGTCCGATCCGTTGCGCCTCACCACCGGAGAGAGTACGGGTGGCGCGATTCATCGACAGGTAGCCCAGTCCGACGTCGCGGAGAAAAGTCACCCGGTCGCGTGCTTCCTTGAGAATCATCGCCGCGATCTTCTGCTCGAACTCGGTCAATTTCAGCTCATTCAGCCACGTCGCGAGCTGATCGACCGGGAGCTCGGCGACTTGCGCGATGTTCAGGCCGCCGACGCGAACGTTGAGCGCCTCTGGCTGGAGCTTGGTGCCGTGACAGCGTGGACACTCCTGCGCCGTCTGATATTGCCGCAGAAAAACCCGGATGTACTGCTTGTAGCGCTTTTCCTCGAGATCCTTGAGAAACGGAAAGATCCCCTTGTAGCCGCGCGTCCGCGTGCGCAGCAGCAAGTGGCGCTGAGCCGAAGTGAGCTGATCCCACGGGCGATCAATCGGAATTCGTTCACGCTTCGCGAACTCTGCCAGGAGGCGCCGTTTGTTGTCGTAGCGAGGTTTTGTCCACGGGTCGATTGCGCCATCGCGCAACGAACGGTTGGGGTGGGGAACGACCAGCGACTCGTCGTACTCGAGGATGGCGCCGAACCCGTTGCACTGTGAACACGCGCCGCGCGGGTTGTTAAAAGAGAACAGCTGCGGGGTTGGCGTCGGCGCGATCGTGCCATCGTTCGGACACTCGAATCTTTCCGTGAACCGCAGCTTGGTAACTTCCTCTCCATCGAGAGGAGAGATCGCCGCGTCGGCGAGCAGGATCAGGCAGTCTCCCTCGCCCTCGGCGAAAGCGGTCCCAATGGCGTCGGTGAGTCGTGCCGCGCCGTCGACGGAAACCGAAAGACGATCGACGACGACCAGCAGCTCCTTCGCGCGCGTGATATCCCGCTTCGATGCTTCCACTTCATCCAGGTGTTGCACGACGCCGTCGACGGCCACGCGAAGAAAACCCTGTGCCCGCAGATTCTCGATCACGACATCGTGCGTGACTTTGCTGGAGAGTCTGAGCGGGAAGGTGACGTAGAATCGAGTACCGGAGGGGAGCGCCATCACGGCATCGGTGACGCTGGTGACTGTGTCTGGCTTTATCTCGCGCCCGCAATTCGGGCAATATGTGTGGCCGACCCGTGCCCAGAGAAGACGGAGATAGTCATAGATCTCGGTGGCCGTGCCGACGGTGGAGCGCGATGTCTTGGTGGGATTCTTTTGCTCGATGGCGACGGCGGGCGAAAGGCCTTCGACGGAATCGACGTCGGGCTTTTCCATGCGCTCCAGGAATTGCCGGGCGTACGAAGACAGTGACTCGACGTACCGACGCTGGCCCTCGGCGTAGATCGTGTCGAATGCGAGCGAGGACTTGCCGGAGCCGGAGGGCCCCGTCACTACCGTAACGGTGCGCCTCGGAATCTCGAGGTCGAAGCCCTTCAGGTTATGCTGGCGTGCGCCCCGGACGACGATGCTGTCTTTCATATCCTCTAGCCGCGCCGAGGACGCTGTTCAAACGGCGATAGCTTCACACCCGAAATCTAAACGGCAAACCGAATATACGCCGAAATTTCGCGGGACAGCTTCGCTATAATCGCCTGATCAGTCGGCCGAGGAGAAGGAGGACGATGGCGCCCGCGGTGGCGATGCCGATCGAGCGGAAATCAAACACACCGGCGGTGACGGTTCCCCAGCCGAAGAATCGAGTGCCGAGCCAGCCACCGATAAATGCGCCGACGATGCCGAGGAGGATGGTGATGATGCAACCAGAAGGGTCCCGCCCCGGCACCAGGAATTTGGCCAGCGTCCCGGCGACAAGGCCGAGGAGGATCCAGTATAGCCAGAGCGGCAAACCCTTCTCCCTGCTTTTACCTAATGCTGCGGTTTATGGGACGCGCGGAGGAGCGTTGCGACCTCTCGTCGCCATCCGGTAGATCCAAAGAAGGATCAGCGCACCGATGACTGCGAGAATGATGCTTTGGATCGAGAATCCGTTGAGTGGAGTGCCGGTGAGCATGTTTCCGAGGAAGCCACCAATGAACGCACCTACGATGCCGATAATGATCGTAACGATGATGCCACCGGGATCAGCGCCCGGCATGATTGCCTTGGCGATCGCGCCGGCGATCAGACCAAGAACGATCCATGCGAGAATTCCCATCTTCCCTCCGGTAAGGTTTTGCGTCAGCCGACAGGATGGAACATTGGTGCCCCGGAACGCGTGCAACCAGCGTACCATATATCGACCACGACGTAGCGTCACCTCTGCAACGCGGCTAGGATACGGCTGAATGACTGCTCCCGCAACCCAAACACACGAAGACGACGTACTCGGCAAGGCGTACGATCGAAAGCTGATGAGTCGTCTGCTTGTTTACGCGCGACCGTACCACGCTTTGATGTACGGCGCGTTTGCGTTGCTGTGCGTCGAAGGCGGAATCCAGGTCGTCGGTCCGCTGCTGACACGGCGGGTAATCGACGTCGCCGTTCCAGCCCACGACATGCGTGTGGTGGTGATTTCCACCATCCTTTTCCTGCTGGCGCTGGTGACCGAGTTCGTCACGTCGTACGGGCAAACATGGCTGACGAGCCTTCTCGGTCAGCGAGTGATGCGCGACCTGAGGATGGAGATTTTCCGCCACCTGCAGCGCCTTTCGGTCTCGTACTTCGATCGCAATCCCGTCGGCCGGCTGATCACGCGAGTGACCTCCGACGTGGAGACACTCAACGAGCTGTTCACCGCCGGCGTAGTTGCCGGCCTCGGCGATCTGTTCACACTCGTCGCCATCAGTGTGGCGATGCTGATCATGGATTGGCGGCTGGCGCTGTGGTCGTTCGCGGTAATTCCATTCGTGGTGATGGTCTCCGGCCTGTTTCGGAAGGGTGTACGTGAGACTTATCGGGAAATCCGCGTCAGGATTGCGCGCATCAATTCGTTCCTCCAGGAGCGCCTGACCGGAATGCGGATCGTCCAGCTGTTCGGTCAGGAGAAGCGCGAAGCGCAGCGCTTCGACGAATTGAACCGGTCTCACCTGGATGCCCAGCTCAAGTCGATCACCATCTACGCTCTCTACTTTCCGGCCATCGAGCTGCTGACATCGATCGCGCTGGCGATACTCATCGTTGCCGGCGCATCGCGCGTCCATGCCCACCTGCTCAGCGTCGGCACGGTGGCGGCATTTCTTCAATTGGTCCGCCGCTTCTTTCAGCCGCTGCAGGACTTGTCGGAGAAGTACAACATTCTTCAGACGGCGATGGCGAGCTCGGAGCGGATCTTCACGCTTCTCGACACAGTGCCCACTGTCCCTGACCGTGCCGATCGGGTGGGCATTCGGAATAAACCAGGGGGGATCGAGGTCTCTTTTGAAGATGTCTGGTTCGCATACGACCTCGCACATTTGGCAAAGCAGAAGCGCGGCGGGGAGCCGGA
Organism: Gemmatimonadota bacterium; assembly: GCA_046727995.1. GTDB lineage: Bacteria > Gemmatimonadota > Gemmatimonadetes > Gemmatimonadales > Gemmatimonadaceae > UBA4720. The sequence continues at coordinate 18,004 of JBKPDS010000204.1, read as the reverse complement.
GGCTGCACCGGTCGAATGGGTCCTCAAGGGCGTCAGCTTCAGGGCGCGTCCGGGAGAAACGCTCGCGCTCGTCGGACACACCGGCGCGGGCAAGACGACGATCGTCAATCTCCTGATGCGATTCTACGATCCACAGCGGGGACGCATCACCATCAACGGCGTCGACATTCGCACGATGCCGCTCGAGGAGCTTCGCTCGCTGATCGGATACGTGCAGCAGGACATCTTTCTGTTTGCCGGAGACATTACCACGAACATCCGGTTGTCGAATCCGCTCGGCGACGAAGAGGTCGTTCGAGCCGCGGCCAAAGTTGGAGCCGATCGGATCATTCGCGGTTTCCCGCATGGTTACCGCCAGGTGCTCGGCGAGCGCGGGGCGTCGATCAGCGTTGGCGAGCGACAGCTGCTCTCATTCGCGCGCGCAATTGCCGCCAACGCGCCACTGCTGCTGCTGGATGAAGCGACGAGCGCCGTGGACAGTGAAATAGAGGCGGAAATTCACGCCGCGCTGAACGTGCTGGTCGAAGGCAGAACGACGATCGCCGTGGCGCATCGGCTCAGCACGATTGCCAACGCCGATATGATTCTGGTGCTTCACCACGGCGAGGTCGCGGAGCGCGGAACCCATGCGCAGCTTATCGAGCACCGAGGTCTGTACAGTACGCTCTGGCGGTTGCAGGCGGGGGACTCGGAACCGCTCCTCCAGCGCGCAGGCTGAATCTTGCCGCTCTTTTCACGTCTCCGTAGTTTGAGGCAAGAAGGGTCCCCTTCGTCGATTGTTTTCAGCCAACCGTTAGCCCACTCCCATGAGCTCCCGCTAGTGCACCTCGCTGTTGCGGCTCGCACTGATGTCGGCCGGATTCGAAAAGGAAATGAGGACTCGCTTCACGCTTCGGCCAACGCTTACCGCGGGCTCTTCATCGTCGCGGATGGGATGGGTGGGCACGCAGCCGGCGAGGTCGCCAGCGAAATGGCCGTGGAGATGGTCAGCCACGAGCTCTCCGACCTTAACGATCTGGGTGGCGCCGACGCCCACGAGCGCGTAGCCCGCGCTCTCCGGGACGCGAACCGCGCGGTGTACGAGCGAACCCGTACCGAGCGCGACAAGCTGGGGATGGGCAGTACCGTCTCGGCGCTCCTCCTCTCGGAAACGCGATACCTGGTTGGCCACGTCGGAGATTCGCGGATCTATCTGGTTCGTGACGGTGAGATGCGACAGCTCACCAAGGACCACTCGCTGGTCCAGGAACAGGTCGACGCGGGACTGCTGACGCCCGAGCAAGCACGCCGGCACCCGCAGAGCAACGTCATCACCCGCTGCATCGGCATGGCCGACGAAATCGAGCCGGACGTGTTCGACGGCGACGCGCGGGTCGGTGATTCATTCCTTCTCGCCAGCGATGGGCTGACGGGAATGGTCGACGACCGGCGAATCCAGCAGCTGTTGCTGTCGCGCGCCAAGCCGGAGCGCATTGTGGACGCGCTGATTCAGGAAGCGAACGTCAACGGCGGCAACGACAACATCACCGCCGTCGTCGTGCGGGTCCTCACTGCTGAATCAACCAGCACAGACCGCGAAGTCACGCCCGTCCCGACTCCCCCAGCACGCACGCATGGGTGACGAGAGCGACACCGTCGCCGGGATCGCTCAGCTCTACCTCGGCAACATCCTCTACGCGCTCGAGCTCGCCGCGATCACCCTCGAAGAGCAGCAGAAGACAACTGACGCATCATTCTATCGCGGCATTGCTCGAAAACTCGCCGAGGCGCGTGGGAAGGAGACGAAGCGTGAGCGGTAAGAAGTAGCTGGTGCCGAAGAAGAAGGCGGCCGCGAGGACAGCGTCCAGAAAAACCGCGGCAGGAAAGCGAGACAAAGCGAAATCCACCGCCGCCGAGCCGAAGCCGATCCGTGCTTTCAGCAGTCAGGCCGAGTTCGAGAACTGGCTCGAGAAGAATCACCGGAATGCTGAGGGGGTATGGATCCGATTTGCCAAGAAAGGATCGGGTGTCAAATCAGTCAGCTACCCCGAAGCTCTGGAGAGCGCGCTCTGCTACGGTTGGATCGATGCACTGGTGCGTCCGGAAAGCGAGACAACGTACCTGCATCGCTTTTTGCCGCGGCGGGAGAAGAGTCTCTGGTCGAAGATCAACCGGGAAAAAGCTCTCGGGTTGATTGCCGGCGGGCGGATGCGACCTCCCGGACTTGCTGAAGTCGAGCGCGCGAAAAGAGATGGACGCTGGGAATCTGCGTACGATTCGCCCTCGACGGCGAAGGTGCCACCCGAATTCGAGCGCGAACTGGATCGGCATCCGAAAGCGAAGGCCTTCTTCGAGACACTCAATCGGGTCAACAGGTACGCCATCATCTGGCGCCTTCAAACAGCCAGAACCGACGCGACCCGGCAGACCCGCGTGCGCAGCTTCATAGAAATGCTGGAGAAAGGCGAGACGCTTCATTAGATAGTCCTCCATGTCGCAGGCGCAGCCTATCACCATCCGCATCAAGAAAAACCCCGATGGCCGCACATCGCTGAGTTGCACGCGCGCCGATGGCACGACTACGTGGCAGCGACAGGAAGGTGGCCAGGCGAGGTTTTTCCCGCGGCACGACCTTACTCACTATGCGGTCGAGACCGTACTCGGCCATCGGCAGGGGTTTTATGGACTGGTGGCGGCGGGGTGGGATCTCACCGATTTCGGCTCGCCGTGGCCGCGCGGAAGAATTCCCGCCGATGCGAACCTGTCCGAGATGATCGTCGGGTTTTTCGATCTGGAGCGAGGCACTGGTGAGATCGGCCTGGCGCAGGATCTCAACGAAACCCTTGCCCGCTTTTGCGACGAGCACTCGCTGCCAAAGCCGCCACTCCTTTCGGATGACGACCTGAATCGGGTGCGGCAGAAACGCGGCGAATTGTTCGCGCGTTGGGAGGCGGTAAAACCAGGAGACGCTCTCGAGCTACCCTTTTCGCCGGCGAACTGAGTCTCCCCGTTCGGGCGTTCGATTTGCTAATTTAGAGAGCAGGGACCACCGGAGAAGTCATGGGAACAGCGACACTTACGGCGCCTGAGCAGGTCACTGATACCTTTCCGATCAACGGAACGGATTTCATAGAGTTTTACGTCGGCAATGCCAAGCAGGCCGCCCAGTTCTACCGCAACGTGTTCGGGTACAAAATCGTTGCCTACCGCGGGCCTGAGACCGGAACGCGCGATCGAGCCAGCTACGTTCTGACGCAGGGAAAGGTCAGGCTGCTACTGACGACGGCGCTCCGACCCGACAGCGACATCGCCGCGCACGTCCACAAGCATGGCGACGGTGTGAAAGACATCGCGCTCTGGGTCGACGACGCGCGAAAGGCATTCCGCCTCGCAGTCGAGCGCGGAGCAAAGCCGGCTTATGAACCGAAATCTCTGGTGGATGAGGAAGGCGAAGTCGTGGTCGCCGGAATTCACACCTATGGCGAAACGATTCACAGCCTGGTCGAGCGCCGGAACTACAACGGCACGTTCATGCCGGGTTTCGTACCGTACGCCGGCCGTGGCGATTCGAACGGTGTCGGACTGCTCCATATCGACCATTGTGTCGGGAACGTCGAGCTTGGCGCGATGAACAAGTGGGTGAAGTATTACGCCGATGTGCTTGGCTTCAGCCAGCTGATCTCATTCGACGACAAGACGATCTCCACCGAGTATTCCGCACTCATGTCGAAGGTCGTCGCCAATGGCAACGGCCGCATCAAGTTCCCGCTCAATGAGCCGGCGAAAGGGAAAAAGAAATCCCAGATCGACGAGTACCTGGAGTTCTATCAGGGGCCGGGCTGCCAGCACATCGCCATCGCGACCGACAACATCATCGATACGGTGACCAAACTCCGCGACAACGGCGTCGAGTTCCTGCGCGTTCCGGGAACGTACTACGACACGGTTCTCGATCGGGTTGGCCACATCGACGAAGATGTCTCCCGTCTGCGCGACCTCGGCATTCTCGTCGACAGGGACGAAGAAGGATACCTGCTCCAGGTTTTCTCGAAGCCGATGGAAGATCGGCCGACACTCTTCTACGAGATCATCCAGCGGAAGGGCGCCAAGAGCTTCGGTGCCGGCAACTTCAAGGCACTGTTCGAGGCGCTGGAACGCGAACAGGATCTGCGCGGTAATCTCTAGGCCATGCCGATCTATCACACTCTCGGAAGAATCCCGCGTAAACGACACATCGCGTTTCGCAAACCTGATGGCGGCATCTACGCCGAAGAGCTGGTAGGTCACGAGGGATTCACCGGGACGGCGTCGCTACTCTATCATATCCATCCGCCGACAACCGTGAAGTCGGCGCGACGGCTGCGCGAAACGAAGTTCGATGCGGATACGGATCAGACGTTGCGCCATCGACACTTCCTGACGTCTCGCGTGAAGAAGGGCGGCAGTGTCACGCTCGACCGAATACCGATCCTGTTCAATCAGGACATCGCGATGCTGTACATCGAGCCCGATGAGAACGACGCGCACTTCTATCGGAATGCGCAGGCCGACGAGCTCGTTTACATCAGCAAGGGGAAGGGAACCCTCGAGACTTCCTACGGTACGCTCCCGTTCCACGAGGGCGATTACCTGATCATCCATCGGGGAATTCTGCACCGCTACCGGTTCGATCTCGGCGGCGAGCAGCCGAAAGTTCTGATCTTCGAGAGCAGAGGACACGTCCGCTGGCCGAAGCGCTATCGCAACGAATTCGGTCAGCTGAAGGAAGGCGCACCATACTCCGAGCGCGACATTCGGCTGCCGACCTTCGTCGAGGCGGTCGATGAGATGGGAGATTTCCCGATCCTCGTCAAGCAGTACGATGGCATCAACGAGATCATCCTCGACCATCACCCGCTCGACGTGGTAGGCTGGGACGGCTACTTCTGCCCGTGGGCGTTCAACATCAACGATTTCGAGCCGATCGTGGGCCGGGTGCACCAGCCGCCGCCGGTCCACCAGACTTTCGAGGGCGATGGCTTCGTCGTCTGCTCGTTCTGTCCGCGGCCATACGACTTCCACCCCGAAGCGGTGCCTGCTCCGTACAATCACAGCAACGTCGATTCAGACGAAGTGCTCTATTACGCGTCGAGCGAATTCATGAGCAGAAAGGGAATCGAGTTCGGAAGCATCACGCACCATCCCGATGGGATTCCGCACGGTCCGCATCCCGGGCGGGCCGAGGCGAGTATCGGTGCCAAGTACACCGACGAGCTGGCGGTGATGATGGACAGTTTCCGCCCGCTCAAGGTGGCGAAGCCGGCGCTGGAGATCGAAGATCCGAATTACCACAAATCGTGGCTCCAGGGTCAGCACGCGCAATTCAATCCGCCAACTAGCTAGGGGGAAGCGGAGCTGAAGACATGAGCGAGGCGCTCTGGACTCCCTCGCCCGAGCGCATCATCAAGGCGAACATGACCGAGTTCCTCCGTTACGTGGAGGAGCGCGGCGGTCCGCCGGTGCCCGACTATTCGCCGGATTCCTACTGGCAGCTCCACAAATGGTCAGTCGATAATCCGGAGCGGTTCTGGTCGCTGACGTGGCGATTCTGCGGCATCATCGGTCATCGCGGAACGGGCGGCGGCGCGGAGCGCGTCGGTGTCGGTCTCGACCACATGGGCCCGCCCGATTTGGAAAAGGGTCCGAAATGGTTCCCGGATGCCAGTCTCAACTTCGCCGAGAATCTGCTGCGATTCACCGACGATGAGCCCGCGCTCTCGTCCTGGAACGAAGAAGGCCACCAGCGCACCATCAGCTACCGTGAGCTGCGCGAAGCGGTCGGAACGCTGGCACTCGCGCTCGATGCCGCCGGTGTTAGACCGGGCGACAGAGTTGCAGGCTGGCTGCCCAACATACCGGAAGCGGTCATCGCCATGCTGGCCGCGACATCGCTCGGCGCGACCTGGTCGTCGTGCTCGCCCGACTTTGGTGCCCAGGGAGTGATGGATCGTTTCGGTCAGATCGAGCCGAAGATTCTTTTCGCCGCCGACGGTTATCTGTACAACGGGAAGGAGATCGATCTGCTACCGCGTTTGAGGCAGATCGCTTTTCGGATTCCCACGCTCGAGCACGTCGTAGTCACGCCGTATCGGAAGCAGATGCCCGATCTGGACGGAGTGCGGAAAGGCACCCTCTGGTCGCGATTCATCGCCGCCCAGTGGGCGGTCGCCTCCAGTCATGGGACACCACCGGAGGGATATAGATCACCGTCGCCCGAGGGCTATGGCAGAACTCCTCCGGGCGGAATGCGCATTCCTGACCCGCTCGGGTCGCGCACGCCCGCCCAGGGCATGAGAAGCCTCGCTGCGCTCGAGTCCGATGCGAAGACTCTCAATTTCGAGCGTTTTCCGTTCGATCACCCGACGTACATCATGTACTCCTCGGGCACGACTGGTCTGCCGAAGTGCATGGTGCACAGCGCCGGCGGAACGCTGTTACAGCATCTCAAGGAGCTTATCCTCCACACGGATCTGAAGCGCGAAGACTGCATCTTCTACTACACGACGTGCGGTTGGATGATGTGGAACTGGCTGGTGAGCTCGCTGGCGGTCGGCGTAAAAATCGTTCTGTACGACGGCGCGCCGCTGGCTCCGACGCCGACGACGCTATGGGACATGGCGGACGAGGAAGGAATCACCGTCTTCGGTACGAGCGCCAAGTACCTGGCACTGCTGGAGAAATCGGGTGCGGAGCCGCGGAAGACCCACAATCTGGCCACGCTCAAGGCGATTCTGTCGACGGGCAGCCCACTCGCTGACAACAGCTTCGACTACGTCTACAAAAAGATTAAGACCGACGTGCATCTGGCGAGCATCAGCGGTGGTAGCGACATCATCTCCTGCTTCGTGCTCGGCAATCCAATTCTGCCGGTGTATCGCGGGGAGATCCAAACGCCGGGCCTGGGAATGTCGGTCGACATTTTCGACGATCGCGGGCGTCCGGTGCGGCTGATTCCGGGCGAGCTCGTTTGTACGAAGCCGTTCCCGAGCATGCCGGTCGCATTCTGGGATGATCCCGAAGGCGCCAAGTATCGTGCTGCCTACTTCGATTATTTCCCCGGTGTCTGGCGCCACGGCGACTGGGCGGAGATGACGCGCAATCGAGGCTACATCATTTACGGCAGGAGCGACGCGACGCTGAATCCAGGCGGCGTCCGGATTGGAACGGCCGAGATTTACAGGCAGGTCGAGCAGCTTCCTGAGGTTCTGGAGAGCGTTGCCGTAGGTCAGGAGATCGACGGCGGCGACGTGCGGATCGTTTTGTTCGTGAAGCTCCAGCCCGGTCTAAAACTCGACGAAACGCTGTGCGAGAAGATCTCGACCCAGCTGCGGGACAACACCACGCCGCTCCACGTGCCGAAGAAGATCATCCAGGTCGACGACATCCCACGTACAATCAGCGGAAAGATCAGCGAGCTGGCGGTTCGCGAGGTGATTCACGGACGCCCGGTAAAAAACACGGAAGCGTTGGCGAATCCACAGTCTCTCAAACTCTACGAAAGGCTGCCGCAGCTGCGCGATTAGCGCAGTGGTTTGAGATAGCCGCGGACTGACCGCGGCGATCGGTTAGTGCTGGGCGACTACGGGGTCGCGGCGCGCGCTAGCGGCGAGCGCGTTGACCATGTCCTGGAGCTTCGGGCCACGGCCTGGTTCAGGCGCGCCGAAGCTGAGAGCGGTGCGATAGTGCGAGACACCGTAGTTGGCGCCCGTCTTCCGTTCCACAGTGATTCCCCAGTTCTCACCATCGCTCTGCGCACCAGCGCTCGCGGCGCTGCTCTGGGGCAGTGCGTGGGATTCGACTTCAGCCAGCAGTGCTTTCCAGTCGGGCGCGCCTTTGAGCTTTGCCTCACAGGTGGAGCTTATCCAGCGATCCTCGCCAAAATGGGAGTCGCGCTTGGAGATCGAACCGCAGTCATAGCTGTTGCGGACGAAGTTGTCGACGCGGACATCGGCCGAAGCGGGCGTGTTCTCGTAGTACTGATCCCACCACAGCATCAGTCGACCGGTGACATTCGCGCCGTTCTGGCGGATGATCACCAGGTACTGTGGGTTGCCGAATCCGGAATACCAGATTCTGACTTCGCGCTCGCCTTTGCGAAGCTCAGTCTTGGCGAGGGGCGCGAATCCGGCCGTGACGACAGCCGCGTCCTTCGTTTCGAAGATCGCGTCCGGCGCGGGACCGGTGTCGTTGGCGGTAAAGGCTGCCTGCTGGGCGAGGCCAGTGCTGGAAACGGCCAGCAGTAGGGTGGCAGAGAACGTGAGTCGGCTCATGCCAATAGGACTGTTTTCTCTACCCTCCCGTCACATTTTACTACCTCATCCAGAACGGCCCAGTAACCCCTTCGCTACCAAGCGGTTATGGTGTGGGAAACGGTCTCGTAAACAGGTGTCTAGGTACTTAGGTAGGGCGCAGTCAAAGAGAACTCAGAGGGCGGCCAAATACTTGGCAGTAGTACAGCCCTCCCGCCGACGACCGAGCGATCCCGATCCCGGTCTCGATCACTTCTCCATCCAGAATATTCCGGCGGTGCCCGCTCGAGTTCATCCAACCCTCGACCACGGTCTCGGCGTTCGGGTAGCCGAGGGCGACGTTCTCGGACAATCGACCGTAGACGTAGCCGACGTATTGAGCCCGCGCGCCGAGGGTCGGCAGGCTCGCATCGGGAATCACGTGCGCCATCTTCTGATACCGCGCCATGTTCTCCGCCTGGATCTTAGCCATTCGATCTAGCTGCGGATTGTAGACGAGCGGGCGCAATCCCTGGTGTTGCCGCTGGGCGTTAATCAGATCGAAGATGCGCGACTCCGTTGCGCCGTACTTGCCGACAGCGGGCGGTGTCGCCCTCGACGGAGCGGCACCGGCCATAGGAATCGTGCAGTCGGCAACCAGTAAGGCGCCGACCGCAGCAACGATGAATGTCGAGCTGCGCATGCATGTTATATCGTGGATTCACGGCGATCGTTCCAGCGCGTCCAGAATGCGGCGTGGATCGAGGCTAGTCCGTTTCGCTGTGTAGACTCGCAGCCAGCGGGCGCTGCGGTATAACTCGTCGGAGAGCGACGGCAGATTGATCGTCCCGATCCAACCTTCGCCGGTGAGCCGCTCGACGTTCCCGCTCCGTCGGAGAACCGGGATGTCCAGGCCGAGCATCTGCGTCTTCAATGGGTAGTCCAGCAGCAGCTCGCCCGGTGAGAGTCCCAGGTCTTCCGCCAGCTCGTCCTCTGCCTCGGCGACCCTCCTTCTCTCGGTCGCAATCCACTCCACGCGATCGACATCCAGCTCGGCGGCCGGCCACTCGGCCGCTCGCTTGTACAGTCGGCGCTCTTTCAGCGCAGCGAGCAGCGGTGTCGGCCGCTCACTCTCGAACCTGTGCATCAATCCCTCGTCCGTGTATCTGGCGAGGGACTCCACGTCGATCACTCTGGTACTGACGGCGTCTTCCACCAGCCGCTTGTACATCGCCGTCGCGCTGCGCACAGCGTGGTGCCAATAGACGTTGCGGTACATCTGGTATTTCGCGAACAGCAGCGATTCCAGCGCGGACAGCGCCTTCTCCTGAACGCCGATCGTCGCTTCTCCGGTATCCGGATCTTCGACGATGACCAGTGAGTTCGTAAGGCGATCGACGTCGATCTCACCATAAGGAACGCCGCACATGAATGCATCGCGTTTGAGGTATTCGATCTTGTCGAGATCGAGCGATCCCGAGATGAGTCCTTGTAGCGGACTCTTGCTGCGGCCGCGAATCAGATCGAACACTTTACCCGGCGCATCGGGGCCAATCCGGGACGAGAGAAGGGACGCGACGTTCCCTTCAGTGATAAGTGGTCGCGCAACATCCTCGTGGTGGAGGGCGCCGATTTCCTCCAGAGCGTGGGAGAATGGATAGTGTCCGACGTCGTGCAGGAGAGCAGCGGACCTGACGATCGTCTGCTCTTCCTCGCTGATAGACACCGAATGCTCGGCCTCGCAAAGGAGCGCCAGCGTGCGCCGCGAGAGATGATGGGTGCCGAGGGCGTGCTCGAAACGCGAATGCGTTGCGCCGGGATAAACCAGGTAGGTCCACCCGAGCTGTCGGACGTAACGCAGGCGCTGAAAGACTTCGGTGTCGACGAGTCTGAGAGTCAGCTCGTCGATGCGGATGTTGTTCCAGACGGGGTCGCGCAGAATCTCGAAGCGCGGCGCCCGCTTATCGCGTTCGGTTCGCGTTAGGCCTTCGGGCCGGCGTTCTTCGTCGCCGCCTCCACGCTGCCGAACTTCTCGAAATTGTCGCGGAACATTCCCGCGAGCTTCATTGCCTGCGCGTCATAAGCGGCCGGATCAGCCCACGTCTCACGCGGTTTGAGAACCCTCGCCGGTACTCCGGCGATCTCGGTGGGAACGGCCAATCCGAAAATGGGATCCGTCCGGGTTTTAACCTTGTCGAGATCGCCGGCGAGCGCGGCATTCACGATCGCGCGCGTGTACTCGAGGTTGATGCGCTTGCCCGTGCCATACGGACCGCCGCTCCAGCCGGTGTTGACCAGCCAGACGTTCGATTCATGCTTGCGCAGCAAGTCACCGAGCATCTGCGCGTATTTCGTCGGGTGCCAGACGAGGAACGCGGCGCCGAAACAGGCACTGAACGTCGGCTGCGGCTCTTTCACGCCGCGCTCAGTACCGGCGACCTTGGCAGTGTAGCCAGAGAGGAAGTAGTACATCGCCTGCTGCGGAGTAAGCTTCGCGATCGGGGGCAGTACTCCAAACGCGTCGGCGGTGAGGAAGATGACGTTCTTCGGATGTCCGCCCCGGCCGCCTTCGACGTAGTTCCGGATGTAGTGCAGCGGATACGACGCGCGCGTGTTCTCGGTGATCGATTGATCCGCGAAGCGAACTTTTTTCGTCGCTGGATCGAGGACCACGTTCTCGAGGACCGTGCCGAACATCTGCGTCGTGCGATAAATGTCGGGCTCGCTCTCGGGCGAAAGATTGATCACCTTCGCGTAGCACCCACCCTCGAAATTGAAGATCCCGTCGCTCGACCATCCGTGCTCGTCGTCGCCAATGAGGCCGCGATTCGGATCGGCTGAGAGCGTCGTCTTCCCCGTTCCGGAAAGTCCGAAGAACAAAGCCGTATCTCCCGCCTTGCCGACATTGGCCGAGCAATGCATCGACATCACTCCCTGCTTGGGCAGCAGGTAGTTCATCACGGTGAACATCGCTTTCTTCAGCTCGCCCGCGTAGCGCGTTCCGCCGATCAGAATGGTACGCTCGGCCAGATTCAGAACGATGAAGGTGCTGGACCTGGTGCCGTGTCGCTCCGCGTCAGCCTGGAAGTCAGGGGCGTGGATCACCGTGAAGTTCGGCTCGAAGGTGGGAAGATCAGTGAGCTCCGGCCGGATGAACATGTTTCGCACGAACGCCATGTGCCATGCGGAGGGCGACGTGTAGCGAACCGACAACCGATATGTGGGGTCTGCCCCACAATACAGATCCTGAACGAACAGCTCGGGGAGGTCGTTCAGGTACCTCAGGACGTCGTTGAGGAGCGCCTTGTACCTGGCGGGAGCCAGCGGCTGATTGACCTTCCCCCAATCCACATCGGCTTCGGATCTCGCCTCGCGAACGACGAACTTGTCGTTCGGTGACCGGCCGGTGTGCGGACTGGTGACGGCTACGAAGGGACCCATATCCGCAAATTCGCCCTCGTTACGGCGAGCCGCGGCCTGAAAAAGCTCGGGCGCAATCAAATTCCAGTGGACTTTCCCTCGCGGGGAAAGGCCCTGTTTGCTCAAATCATTACCGCTCTCGCGCGCAACCGATTTCCGCTGCGGCCTTATCTCAGTTGCCATCCTTCGCCGTCCTTTCATTGATCCGCTGTTGCGCGTCGATGACGGCAACGGCGGCCATATTGACAATGTCCTGTACGTCCGCGCCCTGCTCCAGTACGTGCACGGGAAGATTCATACCCAGCAGAATGGGGCCGATTTTCGTCGCGCCACCCAGATGGTGGAGCAGCTTGTAGGCGATGTTTCCCGCGCTGAGGTTCGGAAAGATCAGCACGTTCGCCCGCTCTTTCAGGACGCTGAACGGATACGACGACCGGAGGATGTTCTCGTCCATCGCCGTGTCCGCCTGCATCTCGCCATCCATCACCAGCGTCGGGTCGCGTTTCCGCAGGATGGCGACGGCCTTTGCCACTTTCTCCGCTTCGGGATGACGGACTGAGCCGAAGTTGGAGAACGACAACATCGCTATTTTCGGCGTGATGCCGAAATTCTGAACGATCCTGCCCGCCGAGTAGGCGATCTGGGCCAGTTGCTCGGCCGTTGGATCGATGTTGACGGTGGTGTCTCCACAGAAGATAACGTGCTTCTCGAACACCAGCATGTAGAGCCCGCTGACGATCTCGGCTTTCGGGTGGGGACCGATGACCTGCAGCGCAGGGCGGATGGTCTCGGGATAGTGCATGCCGACGCCGGAGAGTAGCGCGTCGGCGTCGCCGCAGGCGACCATCACCGATCCGAAGTAGTTGCCGTTGAACAGAAGCTGGTGCGCTTCGCCGTGACTCAGTCCCTTGCGCTGGCGGCGCTGCCAGAGATAGTCAGCGTACTTGTCGCGCTTGTCCGACGAGTTCGGATCGGCGATGGCAATGTCGCGGAGGGAGATGTGATTCTCGTCGGCGATTCGTTCGATGTCGGCGCGGTGCCCGAGCAGAATGGGGGAGCCGATTCCTTCGTCGACGATCATGCGCGCAGCGCGAATGATCTTCGGCTCTTCGCCCTCGGGGAAAACGATTCGCTTCGGATCGCGCACCGCGCGATTGATGATCCCGCGCATGATGCCGCGCGCGCGACCCAATCTCGCCTCGAGCTGCTCGCGATAATTCTCGAGGTCGATCATCTCCTTGGCGACTCCACTGGCAACCGCCGCCCAGGCCACCGCCGGCGCAACCCATAGCAGCACGCGTGGATCGAACGGGAAGGGAATCAAGTAGTCCGGGCCGAACTTCACCGAACGCAGTCCGTAGAGTCGCGACACGCTCTCCGGCACATCCTCCTTTGCCAGCGCAGCGAGAGCGCGCGTCGCCGCCATCTTCATCTCTTCGTTGACCTGGATTGCGCGGGCGTCGAGCGCCCCGCGGAAAATGAAGGGGAACCCGAGGACGTTGTTGACCTGGTTGGGGTAGTCGCTGCGTCCGGTGGCGATGATGGCGTCGGAGCGCACGGCCCGGACCTGGTCGGGGAGTATCTCGGGCTCGGGATTGGCGAGGGCGAAGACAATCGGCTTCTTCGCCATCTTCGCCACCATCTCACCCGTGATCGCGCCGGCGACTGACAGGCCGACGAATACGTCGGCGCCGACCAATGCATCGGCGATCGTGCGCGCTTTGGTCTTGCTGGCGAACTTGGCCTTGTACGGATCGATGTGGCCCGGACGTCCTTCGTAGATGACGCCCTGGCGATCGGTCAGCAGAATGTTCTGGCGCGGAACTCCGAGTCGCACGTAGTGCTCCGCGGTCGATATTGCCGCCGCGCCGGCGCCGGAGAAGACGACGCGAATCTTTTCGATTTTTTTGCCGACGATCTCCAGCGCATTGAGCAGAGCCGCGCCGGAGATGATCGCCGTCCCGTGCTGATCGTCGTGAAAGACGGGAATCTTCATCGTCTTCCGCAGCGTTTCCTCGATGTAGAAGCAGTCGGGCGCGCGAATGTCCTCGAGATTGATGCCGCCGACGGTTGGCTCGAGGAGCTGACAGAACTTGATGACGTCGTCGGGGTTTTCGGAGCCGACCTCGAGATCGAAGACGTCGAGATCCGCGAACTGCTTGAACAGGTTGCCCTTCCCTTCCATTACCGGCTTGCCGGCGAGCGCTCCAATGTTGCCGAGGCCGAGGACGGCGGTGCCGTTGGTGACGACGGCGACGAGGTTGCCCTTGGCAGTGTACCTGTAGGCCTCTTCCGGGTTCGACTCGATCTCGAGGCAGGGAAGCGCTACTCCTGGAGAGTAGGCGAGGGCGAGATCGCGCTGGTTGTTGAGCGGCTTGGTGGGGACTACGGCGATCTTACCAGGCCGACCGCTGGCGTGGTAATCGAGGGCATCTTCACGCTTCATGGAACGTGGAAAATTGCTACGCGCACGATCCGAGTGCTACCCTTTTGCCTGCTTCAGGGTACCTTAAGTCACGATGCATAGTACCGGAACGGTACTTCGCCGCCCGATGTGGCGGCTTTTCTTCACCACCGCCCTGGCCGTTATCGGTCAGCTGGCGATAATGGGCGGGTCGCTCACGCTCGCGCGCGAAGAATCCAGCGCGGTCTCGCACGTTGAGCGTAACGGCATCGCGTTGCACCATGGCCATAACGAAGCTACGTGCGTCTCGTGTGCAACGCTGTCGCTGCACGCAACTGTAAACTCGGCGGCATCGATCTCGCCCGCCGAGATCTCGTCGCTTGCTGTCTGCATCCCGCAGGCCGACCGGCTGACGGATCCGCAACTACTCCCCAACTCCTGCCGAGCGCCGCCCCGAGAGGTCTGAACGCAACGTTCAGTCGTTAACACAATTCTCCCGGGGAATTCATGCACTCAAGACAGTTAAAAACGGTGCTCGCATTTTTTGAGCACGTGCCCACAACATCCAGAAGCAAACTGGGACTGTTGGCGTGTGCGTTTGCGCTCTCTGCGCCGGCAGTCGCGAATGCGCAGGTCAAACCTCCAAAATCGAAACAGGATTCCATCGCGCGCGCAGACAGTATCGCACGTGCTGACTCCATCGCGCTGGTAAAGCAAATGGAGAAGGAGCTCGGCGCGGGAGGCGCCGACACCAGTGCCGCAGCCGCGTCGCAAGGTCCACGGGCCACGGGGTCCTATATGAATATCGGGTTCGTCGCGCTTACCGACGCGGGCTGGTCGACCGCGCACGACATCGGTGCGATCGAGCGAGGCGATCACGATCCGCATGTAAATGGCTTCACCATTCCGAACGCAGAGATCTCGCTGGACGGAAACGTCGACCCGTACTTCAAGGGGTTCAGCAACATCGTGCTCAAGATCGACTCCGCGGGTGAAACCGGGATCGAGCTCGAGGAAGCCTACGGATTGACGACCTCGCTGCCGGGTAATCTCCAGATCAAGTTCGGGCAGTTCTTCACCGAATTCGGGCGCCAGAATAACCAGCACCCGCATGCCTGGTCGTTCCTCGACGGGCCACTCGTGCTCATCAGGATGTTCGGCCCCGATGGATTGCGCAGTCAGGGCGCGCGGATCTCCTGGCTCCTGCCGACTCCTTTTTACACTGAGGCGTTGGTCACCGTCGCCAACGCCACCGGGGGAACCACATCCAGCTTTCGTTCGCCCGACTCGCCGGAGATTCACGGCGGAGTCGTCGACGATCGGCAGGTGCAACATGCTTCGGACTTGCTGATCGCGCCGCGCATAAACACGTCCTTCGATCTGACGGAAACGCAGACGATAGTCCTTGGCGCTTCGGGCGCGTTCGGTCCCAATAACTCGGGCCCGTCGGCAAAAACCCAGATCTATGGCGCCGACCTGTACTGGAAGTGGAAGTCAGCCACAGCTGAAGCCGGCTTTCCGTTCCTGTCATTTCAGACCGAGGCGCTGTGGCGACACTACGACGCGGCGCAACGGGTTTCCGAGGCCAATCCGGCCGTCATCCTGCCCGCCGAGGTCCTTAAAGACAACGGCGCATACGCGCAGGTTCTGTGGGGTATTAAACCCCGGATCGTCGCCGGGCTGCGCGGTGAATACGCGCGCGGGAACCAGTCGGCATTCGTGTCCGAGCTGCGACGCAATCAATCGCGCTGGTCGCCGAATTTCACGCTGTATCCAACCGAGTTCTCAAAAATTCGGGTTCAGTACAACTACGACAATCGCAAGGCGATTGGCACAGATCATTCGCTGTGGTTCCAGTTCGAATTTCTGATCGGTGCCCACGCCGCACACAAATTCTAATTACCAAAGGTAGACAAAAGAAAATGACACTCATGAAATTCTATCAAGCTGCCACGCTCGCATTGGTCGGACTCACGGCCACTGTCGCGCAGGCATCCGCCCAACTCCGCGTCGTGGCGACGACACCCGATCTCGCGTCGGTGTCGAGGGAGATCGGCGGCGATCGCGTCAACGTCGTTGCCCTGGCCAAGCCGACTGAAGATCCGCACTTCGTCGATGCCAAGCCCAGCTTCATCGTGACCCTCAACCGCGCTGATGCACTGATTGAAGGCGGGGCGGAGCTTGAGCTGGGATGGCTGCCACCACTCCTGGAAAACGCTCGCAACGGGAAGATTGCCGCCGGCGCGCCCGGTCGTGTCGTCGCCTCGGAAGGAATAAGACTGCTGGAGATTCCGACGAGCTTCGATCGGTCCAAGGGTGACATTCACTCGCTCGGCAATCCGCACTTCATGGTCGATCCAGTGAGTGCGAAGATCGTTGCCAGAAACATCGCCAGTCACCTTGGCCAGATCGATCCCAAGAACGCTGCGGTCTACAACAGCAATCTCGCGCGATTCGATTCCAGGATCGACTCGAAGCTCGCAGACTGGCAGAAGCAGCTCGCTCCTTACCGCGGTGCGAAGATTGTCACGTACCACAGAGACTTCATTTACCTGGCGCAGCGGTTCGGGTTGAGCATCGTCGACGAGCTGGAGCCGAAACCCGGCATCGCACCGTCTCCTTCTCACCTCGCCCAGGTGATCCTGGAGATGAGACGCGACAACGCCAAGGTGATCCTGGTGCAGCCGTTCCAGAACCGAAAGACGGCCGAGACCGTGGCGCGTCAGACCGGTGCTACAGTGCTCGACACTCCGCAGCAACCGGGTGCAGTCAGCGGTACCACGACCTACTTCGACATGGTTGATAACATCGTGCGCCAACTGGGCAATGGACTCGGAGCCCAGAAATGAGCGCCGACTGGCAGGTAGCGTGGGAGGTCATGAAGTGGCCTTTCGTGGCTTGCCTTCTTTTTCCACCGCTTCTCGTTTATCTCGGACTCCACGTAGTGAAACGGGAAGTCATATTCGTCGATCTTGCGCTGGCGCAGGTGGCTACACTCGGCACCTGCGTCGCGCTGTTGATGGGATACCATTTCGATGATCGCATCACTTTCTGGATTTCTCTGGCGGTAACGTTCCTCGGCGCGGCGTTCTTCAGCTGGACCCGCAACACCGACAAGGCAGCCGTTCCCCAGGAAGCGGTCATCGGCATCACTTTCGTCGTGGCTGCGGCGGCGGTGATCCTTCTTCTGAGCCGCGTCGCCGGAGGCAAGGAGGAGTTGGAGCACCTTCTCACCGGCGACATTCTGAACGTGACGAAGGGAGACATCGGACAGCGAGTGCTCGTCTTTGCCGCGCTAGGAGCCTTTTACGGCGGTTTTCACAAGCGCTTCGTGCTTATTTCGTCGGATCCGGAACGCGCATTCGCTGAGGGGGTGCGCGTCCGACTCTGGGATTTTCTGTTTTACGCTGCTTTCGCGCTGGTGGTCGTCAGCTTCGTGCGACTCGGCGGCGTACTGCTCACGTTCGCATACTTGATCGTCCCAGCGGTGTGCGGGACCATACTGGCGACTGACTGGATGAAGCGACTGGTGATCGGATGGGGAATCGCCGGGGCATCGAGCCTGATCGGATTGTGGGCCTCTTACAAAATGGACCTGCCGACTGGAGCAGCGATCGTTGTCGCGTCAGGGCTGCTGCTGGCAATCGTGGGAGTTTTCACCACCGCGCGCCGCACATAGCGGGGCAGGGCCGCCCATCTTCGCCAGGTCCATGGCATGGGCCATTGCCTTCCAGTCGTCGATCGTCACGATCGACGACGTGTCGTCGCGATACCGCGAGGCTGCCTCCAGGATGAAGCGTCGCTTATCGCCACGACGAACGGTTTCGTCGGCGAGTATATCCGAGACTACATCGTGGAGCGAATGGAGGTTGTCGAAGATGATGGCGGCTTCCGGATAGCGGGCGGAGAACTCGGGCGCGATTTCGGGAGACTG
>JBKPDS010000203.1:0-8068 GCA_046727995.1 Gemmatimonadota bacterium | reverse complement strand
GGAAGACTCGATGAGAGCGTACGTGCTGACTACCGGAATCGTGTTTGCACTGCTCGCACTGGTTCACGTCTGGCGCTTCTATGAGGAGCGGAGCTCGCTAGCCAGGGATCCTCACTTCCTGATCATAACCGTGATCGCTGCCGGGTTTGCGGTTTGGGCTTTCCGCTTGTACGCCCGGTCGGCGCGCTCGTCCTGAAACGCCGGTCTTGACGCCCGCCACGGTCCTTTGCATCGTGATCGTGGCGGCGATCCACGCCCAACCTCTGTAGACTCTTCCCCAGCGGGAGTCGAAAGCGAGGCAAAGGGGGGCAGACTCCCGGATGAACATCGTCAGTCCTTTGCATCATCATGGTGCGCTGCTGGGGAGAGCGCCGTGGTGTATCCAAAGGAGACCAGACGATGCCTCGCCATAAAGATCTCAAGCGCCTCGTTCGCGCTCGCATGAAGAAGACGGGTGAAGCCTACACCGCCGCCCGCGCACAGATCCTCAAAAAGCCAATATCGAAACCAAGTCCTCGACTTGCCGCTGCATTGAGCGCCGTGCCGAAGCAGGATTACGCGACCGTCGCAGGAATGAGCGACGCCAGCATCAAAGCGAAAACCGGTTGCAACTGGGAACGCTGGGTGAACGCGCTCGATAAACGGGGAGCGGAAAAGATGTCGCATCGCGAGATCGCGTCGATGGTGGCAAAAACCTGGAAGACCGATGGCTGGTGGGCGCAGACCGTCACCGTCGGCTACGAGCGCATCAAGGGACTGCGCGCACGTGGCCAGCGGCGCGACGGCAGCTACGAAGCGACCAAGTCAAGGACCTTCGAGGTTCCGGTCGAGACTCTGTTCGACGCCTGGGCCGACAAGAGCGTCCGTGACCGGTGGCTGGATGACACCGATGTCAAAGTCCGCACTGCCACCGCTCCCAAATCAATCCGACTCGGCCTCGCCGACGGCGGCATTCTCGCCGTCGGATTTCTGCCGAAGGGAAAGACGAAGAGTTCGGTCGCTGTGTCGCAGAACAAGCTACCCGACAAGGAGACTGCAAATCGTCTCAAGGAGTACTGGTCGGAGAAGCTGGACGCGCTCGGTGATGTCCTGAGCGCTAAGTAGCAAAGACGATCACGTGCCGGCGCGTTTCCGCAGAATGGCGCGCGCCGGCGCGGCTTCGTGACCACCCACTTTCATCGGCAGAATGATCACGTCGTAGTCGCCGGCCTGAATGTTATCGAGGTTCAGACCTTCGACGATCGGAATCCCCTTCCCCAGCAGCGTCCGATGGGTCAGCGGTGCTGGCGCGCCGAATTGCTCGGCGGAGATGTAATCGATTCCCACGAGCTTGACGTTGGCATCGGCGAGCAGGCGCGCCGCGTCGGGAGCGATGTAGGCGAAGTCGCGATGAAACGTCGAGTCGTGCATCCAGCCGCGCAGTGCGCTTCTCGTCCGGAAGATCACTCTCTCCGCTCCTTTCCAGTTATGCCGGCCGAGCTCGGCGGCATTGATCGCCTGCACGTTGTCAGGGATGTCGATGATCCGCGCCGGGCCGATCAAGGGCTCGAGTGGCACACGATCGATTGGCGCGCCGTCGCGCACGAAATGCATCGGCGCATCGATGTGCGTTCCACTATGGGCGCCGAGTGAATAGGCGGAGAGAGTGAACCCGTCACCTTTGCGCATGTCCTTGAGGAAATCGAATTTCATCGGCGCATCACCGGCGTACACTGGCGTCGTCGCCGGATCGAGAGTCGCCGTGGCGTCGATCCATCCCGTCGCAGGAACAGCCTCGGTCGACTGAGTCGAGGACGTCACCTGCGGTTGCTGTGTGCACGCGAGGGCCGCAGCCGCGGCGACTAGGTGGGAAAAGCGTAAAGTCATAGCGTAGCTCCTCAATCAGAGCACGAGGCTCAGTAGGAGAGTGAATCCCAATCCTGCAATGCCGATGATGGTCTCCGCCACTGTCCATGTCTTCAGAGTCTCCGGCACCGTCATGTCGAAGAACTCCTTGATCAGCCAGAAACCGGCATCATTGACGTGCGAAAGTATCAGCGCCCCTGCCCCGGTGGCGAGCACCAGCAGCTCCGGGCTCGTCCCCGGAAGCACCGCCACGATCGGCGCCACGATTCCGGCCGCAGTCGTCATCGCTACCGTTGCTGATCCGGTGGCGACTCGAATGAGCGCGGCGATTCCCCAGGCCAGAATCAGCGGTGACGCGTTCGATCCGATCGCGATGTTGGCGATGGCGCGCCCCACTCCGCTGTCGACCAGCACCTGATTGAAGCCGCCACCGGCGCCGATCACCAGGATTATCGTCGCCGTCGGTGCCAGGCAGTCGTTGCAGAATTTGAGCAGCTGTTCCCGGGTGAAGTGCCTGGTTCGCCCCAACGACCAGAATGAAAACAGCAGCGCCAATAGCAGCGCGACGACCGGCTGACCAATGAAGTTGATCACCACTCTGACTCTGCTCGTCGGGGGAAGAGTGAGATTGGCCGCGCTGGCCAGCAGCATCAGGATCACCGGAATCAGAACCGTCATGACAGAGATCGAGAACCCGGGCGTCGCCTCCGTCGACTCACCCCCAAGCTGCCGCGCCAAAGGACTCTCGGCGCGTAACGGGATGCGCGGGGCAATCCACGACGCGTAGATCGGACCCGCCAGCGATGCCGTCGGAATGCCGACGATCAAGCCATAGAGAATCGTCCGGCCGACATCGGCATGGTACGCCGTCGCCGCCAGCATTGCCGCCGGATGCGGCGGCAGCATCCCGTGTACCACCGACAGACCCGCCACCAGGGGAATTCCGATTTTCACCAGCGACAATCCGGTGCGTCGCGCGATGGTGAATACCAGTGGAACCAGCAGCACGAATCCGACCTGGAAGAAGACCGGAATGCCGACGATGAATGCGACGAACATGATCGCCCAGTGCACGTGCTGTTCGCCGAACCGATTGATAAGTGTCGTCGCGATGCGATTCGCTGCACCTGACTCGGCCATGATCTTACCCAGCATCGTGCCGAGTCCGACGACGATGGCGATGAAGCCGAGGACGTTGCCGACGCCAGTCTGGAAGGATTGCGTAGCGAGCCCAGGTGGCATTCCCGCGGCGAGGCCCATCGCCAGCGAGACGACGACGAGGGCGATGAAGGGATGGAGCTTGACGCGCGCTATGAGGAGGATCAGCGCGACGACGGCGATCAGTGCGAAGAGAAGGAGTCGGGTGTCGGGGGTCATTGCGATGCGCGAGTGACGAGGTCGGTGATGATCTTGGCGGGCGGCTCGGTCACGTCGCACACCCACGCGTTTTCGTCCGGTGTCGGCTCCTCGAGAGTGGCGAGCTGGCTGTCGAGGAGAGATGCGGGCATGAAGTGGCCGCCACGGGTCTTCAATCGCTCGGCGATCAGATCTCTGGGCCCCTTGAGATAAATGAACTGGACGTCGTTGGCTCCGCCGCGAAGGACATCTCGATAGGCTCGCTTCAGCGCCGAGCAGGTGACGACAATGCCGGTGCCCGCTCTCCTGTGAACGCGGAGTCGGAAGGCGAGAGCACGCAGCCATTCGGCACGATCAGCATCCGTTAGCGGAATGCCGGCTGACATCTTGGCGATGTTTTGCTCAGAATGAAATTCGTCACCTTCCACGAACTCGACATCGAGTGCGTGGGCGAGTGCGCCTCCGATCAGGGTCTTTCCGGAGCCGGCCACTCCCATCACCACGAAAAGGCCGTTTTTCACCAACGTGTAATACGTCAGCCGACACGGATTCGCGAGACGTCAGGATTTCCTGGCGTGCTCCTCGAGCAGGCCTACAATTTCCTGGCCGCGCCTTCTCTTCTCGGCGCTGTCACCGCGGTGCTCAAGAAAGAACTGCGCCCAACCCAAGGCGTCGCTGTCGTGCTGGGTGTCGCGGATGCTTGGATCAGCGCCGGCGGCGATGAGTGCGCGCGTAACGTCCGGATGACAAGCCAATACCGCGAGGTGCAATGGGGTCAGCAAATCATTCCAATGACTCCAGCGGGCGTTGGGGTCCGCGCCGTGATCCAGCAGCCATTTCACTGCCGCAACGTTGCCGCTCTTCGCCATCAGATGCAGAACTCCTTCTTTTGCGACAGCATCCGGATTCTGGGGCAGTAACCGCTCGGCGCTGTCCCAGTCGCCGGCTGCGACGGAGTTAAGAAGTGTAGGTCCAACCCGATCGCGCATCGCTTGCACCACCGGGCGGGCGATCTCGGGCGTCATCGCGTAAGCAACGGAGGTGTGCCCGGACGCGTCGGTCCCGAGCGGATCCGCACCGAGCTCGAGCAGCAGTTTCACCATGCGCTGGAGATTTCCGTGCACAGCGAAGTGGAGAGGACGCCGGAAATCCTCATTGTGGCTTTGCCGCCTTTCCAGCTGCGTAGGATCGGCGGCGACGATGCGCCGCACTTCTTCTTCGTCGCCGATCGACATCGCCGAGTAGATGTGGTGACGTGCGCCGCGGCTGATGAGGAAATCAGCGATGGTGCGGTGCGTTTCGTCGTCGCAGCCATCCCAGCCGGTCGCCCAGCCGATCATGCCGAGAGCGTGGTCGTCGCCTTCCCCGATGACGTCGCCGCCGGCGTCGGCGAGGCGTCGCACGACATCGAGATGTCCGGCGGCAGCGGCCCAGTGCATGGCGTAGGTGTTGTCGCCTTTCTCGCGGGTGTTGGGGTCGATGCCGCGTTTCAACAGGAAATCGACAGCGGGCAGATGGCCGTTGTGCGCCGCGATGTGCAGCAACGTGTGCTCGTACGGTCTGTTTCGGGCGTACAGCTTGTCGGGATGCACGTCGAGCAGCGTCGACAACCTGTTGACATCGCCTTTGCGTGCCGCGTCAAAGAGCTGGCCATCGATGGTGAGTGAATCGACGTGCGCCTTGAGCGCGCGCCAGCTGGTGAATCCGTATCGCTTGGCGAGGTCGAACTGAGCGTCGGAGAGCTGCGCATCAGGATTGGCTCGGCGCAACTCGTCGAGGCTGTGCTTCGCCTGCTTGCGAAGCCATTCGAGGTTGGGCGCATCCGGCAGCGACAACGGCGCGGACGCAGACTGGTGGGTCTGGTCGGACATAGGACACCTTCCTTTCCTGGAAAGGGGCGAGCCCTTTCATGCCGCCCATTGTCCGCAGCGTGGGCGAGGAATAGAAGGTTATGATTTCCTGGCTAGAGAGTGGGTTGAACCCTTTACGCGGACCGATTGCCTCTCTCGAGGCTCTGAAGTAAATGGTAGCCCGTTCAGTGCGAGGCAACAAGTCGAAAGGCCGGCAGCCATAATTTGGGATGCCCCAGTTCACTTACCGCACCGCGCGCTCCGGCAGCTTCGTCGTCGGCATCAGCGCCGCCATTCTGATCGAGACGGCCGTCGTGCATCTGCTCCTCTACGGCCACAGTCGAATTGCAGCGTTAGTACTTACAGCGCTGAGTCTCTGGGCGATCGCCTGGCTGACGCGCGATTACCTCGCGCTGGGGAACACCGCGCTGAGTGTGAACGACGACAGGGTCGATCTGAGAATCGGACGCCGTTACTCCCTGCACTTGCCACGGAGCAGCATCACCAGAGTCTCGCAGCCGACATTTCGCGATCTGCCTGCACCCGGAACGAATGGGGGCCGCGACTATCTGAACCTGATGAAACCCGCGACGCCGAATGTTCTCCTGACACTCCAGGAACCCATTCGCGTACGTATTACTGCAGGCTTTCACCGCACCGTCAGCCGACTGGCGTTGCACCTCGACGATCCGTCTGGATTCGTCAACGCGATGCGGCAATCGACCGAATCTGCCTGAGACCATCGCTCCTGTCATATGGAAACCACTCTGTCGGCACTCATCTCCAGTGACACAACGTTCCAGCCACGGACTCACGCGATGGAACAATGCGAGTTGGAGCGGGAGCTGGGACAACTTCACAGCGAGAATTGGGGCTGGGCACTGGCGTGTTGCGGGCGCGATCGGGAACTGGCGGAAGAAGTTCTACAGAATTCCTATCTCAGAATCATCTCCGGACGCGCACGATTCAACGGCGATTCGAGCCTGAAGACGTGGGTGTTCGGCGTGATTCGGATGACGGCGCGCGGCGAGATTCGGCAAAGGTGGTTCTGGAACAGACGCCGCGCCGACTCAGCGACGGTGATCGATTTCCCGGATCCGACGCGGAGCGCAGACGTCGTGGTCGACGAGTCGGACCAGCGCGCCCGGTTGATCCGCGCGCTCAACGGTCTATCTCGACGCCAGCGGGAGGTGATCCAGCTGGTGTTCTATCACGAAACGACAATCGAGGAAGCCGCCGAGATCATGAAAGTTTCGATTGGCTCCGCCCGCACACATTATGAGCGCGGCAAGAAGGCGCTGGCACGCAGCCTGGGAAACATTGACATATGAGTGAGATGAACGACAACGATTTGCGCGGGCGATTCAGCGCGCTCAAGCAGCAGGATCGGCGTCAACAGCCGCAGTTTGGTGAGCTCTTGAATCGCGCCGAGCAGCGTGGCCGGAATGAAGTGGACCCCGCGCTGACGTGGCGTTGGATCGCGGCGGCAACTTTCATCGTCGTCGCGGCTGGCTTCGCTACCAGCAAGGCACGTGATCGGGGTGCTGAACGACCGATGGCAACGGCGGTCCCCGCGATTGTCAGTTGGCAATCGCCAACCGCGGGACTGCTGCAGACTCCAGCCGCGAGCGTGCTCGTTCCGCGTCCATTGCTTTCATCTGTATTCGACGGCGTCACACCTCAAACGCTTCAACTCAAGACGGACTGACAGCGCATCAAGGAGACTGACAATGCTTAGATCGTGGGCAGTAATCGGATTGATCCTGGGCGCGGCATCATTCGCGCGCGCACAGAACCCAGGCGAGCCTGTATGCGTCATCGATGGCAACCCACGCCCTGCCAGCGATTGTGGGCCCGGTGGGCCGCGACCGCCTGGTGGCGATCCCTTGGCGCGCTATCTATTTCCGCCCGAATTGATCATGGCAAACCAGGATGCGATCCATCTCACCGACAGCCAGCGGAATTCCCTCCAGCAGGCAATGGCTGATGCGCAGGGCAAATTCATCCCGCTGCAATTCAAAATGAGCTCTGAAGTTGAAAAATTGCAGAATCTGCTCAAGCCGAGTTCTGTCGACGAGGCTCAGGTGCTGGATCAGGTCGATCGAGTACTGGCGGTCGAGCGCGACGTCAAACGAGCGCAGCTTTCCCTGATGATCCGTATCAAGGATATGCTCAACGCGCAGCAGCAGTCGCGGCTGAACCAGTTGAGGAGGCAAGGCCCCGCAGAGTAGAATTGCAGTATGTGCGGACGCGCTACTGTAATTAACCCCGACGGCATCACCGAAAAGCTTTACGGGTACACGAAAAAGTTCGTCCCCAGCGACTGGAAGCCGCGCTACAACCTGAATCCGCGCGAAGAGATTCCAGCGGTCTATTACGATCCGTTCCTGCGCCAGCGGGTGCTGCGGACGATGCACTGGAATTTCATCCCGTCGAAGCTGGCCAATCGCGCGCGCGTCGACGAGTTCGACTCCCACTACTCGGCGTTCAACGCCCGCATCGAAACGGTCGCCTCAGCGCCAACGTTCGAGCAGGCGTGGCAGAGCCAGCGCTGCCTGGTGGTGATCGACGGCATCATCGAATGGGTCGGCGAGAAGCGACACAAGATTCCGCACCTCATTCGTCAGCCCAACGGAAAGCCATTTGCCATGGCCGGCCTCTGGAATCGCTGGCAGGATCGGAGAAGCAGCGAGGAGATCTGGTCGTGCACCGTCATCGTCAAAGACGCCGACGATTGGTACGCGAGATTTCACGATCGGATGGCAGTCCTGCTCGCGCCCGACACCTATGACGACTGGCTCGATCCATCGCGCAAGCGAGGGCAACTCGATTTGCTAAAGAGTTCTGCCTTTCATCGAGACGGCGAGTTGGAATACTTCCCGATCTCGACGCTGGTTAATAATCCGGCGTATGACGCGGCAGACTGTGTGGCGCCAGCATCAGAAGAGGAACTGAAAGCGCATGCCAGGGCCAATGCGCAAATCGATCTAGGCATCTAGACGGGAGAAGCGGATTTC
>JBKPDS010000202.1:0-4928 GCA_046727995.1 Gemmatimonadota bacterium | reverse complement strand
TCCGAAATCGCAGATCGGTGATCGGCTCGGCGAGCTGTTCTATGTCGCGTCGGCCTCGGGCGGGGTGTGGAAGACTGTCAACGGCGGCACGACCTGGGAGCCGATCTTCGATCATCAGGGCTCGGCATCGATCGGTGACATTGCTGTAGCGCCGAGCAATCCCGACATCATCTGGGTTGGGACCGGTGAGAACAACAATCAACGCAGCTCGTCGTGGGGCGACGGAGTTTACAAGTCGGAGAACGCTGGCAGGACGTGGACCAACATGGGCCTCAAAAAATCGGAGCACATCGGCCGCATCATCGTCCACCCCACGAATCCTGAGATCGTGTTCGTCGCCGCGACGGGTCCGCTGTGGGGATCAGGCGGAGATCGCGGGCTTTTCCGCACCACTGATGGCGGAAAGACGTGGAAGAACGTCAAGAACATCGACAAGTACACCGGATTCACTGACGTAATTTTCGATCCCGGCGATCCAAACACGATCTACGCCGCGTCTCTCCAGCGTGAACGGCGTCCGTACACCTATGTCGGTGGCGGTCCCGGCAGCGGTATCTGGAAAAGCATCGACGGCGGAGACACGTGGACGAAACTCAGCGAGGGCCTTCCCAAAGGAGACGTTGGAAGAATCGGTCTCGATGTCAGCCGGTCGAGCCCGAACATCGTCTACGCGACGATCGAGACGAAGGTGACCGGCACCGGTGCCTCTCAGGGAAATACGGAGGCGAGCATCTATCGATCGGACGATCGGGGCGCGAGCTGGCAGAAAACCGGTACTGCGTTCTCCTATCCCTGGTACATGGGTCAGATCCGAGTCGACCCGACCAATCCCGATCGCGTCTACTTCATGGGTGTGCCGCTGCAAGTGTCGACCGACGGCGGTCGCACTTTTCGTAACACCGCCGGTGCCGCCCACTCGGATCATCACGCGATGTGGATCGATCCGACCGATCCGGATCATCTCATCATCGGTTGCGATGGTGGTGTCTACATCAGTCACGACCGCGGCCGAACCGTCGATTTCGTTCCCAACCTCCCGGTCTCGCAGTACTACGCGATAGCGACGGACATGCGTCAGCCGTTCTACTACGTGTACGGTGGTTTGCAGGACAACAGCAGCTGGGGCGGACCGAGTCAGACGCGAAATCGTCAGGGCATCACCAATGCCGATTGGATTCGCACTACCGGCGGCGACGGCTTCTATGCGCAAATCGACCCGGTCGATCCGAACACGGTTTACGGCGAGTCACAGGGCGGCGACATTGTTCGCTTCGACGTTCGCACTGGCGAACAAAAAACGATCAAGCCACTACCCGAATTCGGCGCCAAGCCGTATCGGTGGAACTGGAGCTCACCGATGCTCATCTCGCCGTACGATCACAACACGCTCTACTTTGGCGCGAACTACCTGTTCAAGAGCACCAACCGTGGCGACGCGTGGGTAAAGCTTGGTCCAGATCTCACCCGTCAGCTCAATCGCGACAGCCTGCCCGTAATGGGAAAGATCTGGCCGCGCGATGCGATCGCACGTCACCAGGGCACCGCCGATTACGGCAATATCAGCACGATCGACGAGTCGCCGATCAGACAGGGATTGCTTTATGTCGGTACTGACGACGGCGTAATCTCCGTAACGCGCGACGGCGGTGCAAAGTGGACCAAATACACGAAGTTTCCGACCGTTCCGGATCAGACATACATCAGTCGCGTAGTCGCGTCACGATTCAACGAGGGAACGGTCTACGCCACGCTCGACAACCATCGCAACAACGATTTCAAGCCGTACGTGTTGCAAAGCACGGACTACGGCGCGCACTGGAAGTCGATCACCGGCAACTTGCCGGCGAACGGGTCGGTGCAGGTCATTCGTGAGGATCCGGTCGAGCCTAACCTGCTCTTCGTCGGCACCGAGTTCGGCGCGTTCTACAGTGCGCTCGGCGGGAACTCGTGGACGCAGCTCAAATACAACATTCCGACGGTGGCTGTGCACGACATCGTCGTTCAGCCGCGCGAGCACGATCTCGTCATCGGTACCCACGGCCGCGGCATCTACATCATCGACGACATCACTCCGCTCGAGAAGCTCGGTGAAGCGAACCGGGTCGGTACTTATCTCTTCCCCGTAAAAACAGCCACCGAGTACAATCCGAACAGCTCCGTTCCCGGCGGCATCCGAGGCGCCGGTGCGCTGGGCGACCGCGAATACTCTGCGCCCAACCCCGCGTTCGGTGCGGTGATCACCTACTTCCTGCGTGACACCTTACCCAAAGGCGGAGACGTTACGCTCGGCATTTACGACGCTTCCGGGAATCGTGTGCGGGACCTCACCGCCAACAAGAAACGCGGCATGCATCGAGTCACATGGGATTTGCGCAACGCACCACCGTATACCGTGCGACGTCCGGCAAATCAGGTTGGAGAACCGCAATCCAGACAGCGCGAGCCAGCGGGTGCGTTCGTTCTGCCGGGGCGATACGCGGCGCGTCTCACGGTGAAAGAGGGTTCGGGTACACCCATCGTGCACGAGGTGCCGATCGAAGTCCGCTCCGATCCGCTGGTTCTGTTGAGCGACGCCGATTACCGCGCGTTATACGACATGCGGGTGAGCACGGGACGACTGCAAGCCACCGTTCAGGCAGCGGTGCGCACCACCGAACGGCTCAAGGATGAGATGACGGATGTCAAAGCCGCGCTCAAGAGCAGCACCGCGCCTGACAGCGTGACCAAACAGTCGGACGCCATCGACCGGGAGATAAGCGACATCCTCAAGAAGCTGCGCGGTGATCCGGAAGCGGAGCCGGTGAGCGACGACAAGAGGGTCGAGGATCCGTCCATCCAGGAACGGGTCAACAACGTGGCCGAGCAAATTGGCAACGTCACGTCGCAGCCCACTGCGCTGCAGCGCGCCACTCTGGCTCTGGCATCCTCCGATCTGCAGCGTGAAGTTGGACGAATCAACAATCTGTTGCAGCGGGGAATTCCAACGCTCAACGCCGGTCTGGATGCAGCGAAGATTCCGTGGACGATCGGACGGCCGGTCGAGTTCATGAAATGAATTCTGTTTGCGAGGAGTGCCGCATCATTGAGTGAGCTCAAGGATCACTTCGCCAGGCTGGTAGCGCACCTGGAGTGGGCCGATCAGCGAGTGCTCGCCGCTCTGCGCGCTGCGCCTCACGCGCCGCCGAAAGCGCTCGAGATCTACGCGCACATCCTTGGATCCGAGCACACCTGGGTGTCGCGGTTGTACGGAACACCGCCGCGGCTCGCCGTCTGGCCGAGTCTCACCCTCGACGAATGCGAGCGTGTCGCCGCTGAGAACGCCGGGCAGCTCAGGAAAATCGTGGACGCAATAACTGGCGACGCACTGGAGCGCGGAATCACCTACCGCAACAGCGCCGGCGACCAGTTCACCTCGACTCTCGAGGACATCCTCACTCACGTCATGCTGCACGGACCCTATCACCGCGGCCAGGTGGCGTTGCTGATTCGCGCCGCCGGCGATACGCCGAGCCCAACCGATTACATCTTCTTCACGCGAGGCTCGCCGGCCGCGACGCGCCAGTCCTGAGCTTCGCTCGGCGGATCACGCCGACGATTTGAGTTTGGTCGAATTGTCAGTTTCTGCTTCCCGGGCCACAGTCGCAGTCGCGGAAGCGGGTCGCGGTAGCCTCGTAAGTCCCAAATGATCCCGCGCCCGGTTCAGCGCATCGTCGATGTTGCCGAAGAGATTCTCTTCGCCGATCTCGGGCAGAATATCCGAGCGGACGAGCGCGAACATCGGTTGGGCATGAACATCTGAGAGAAGCAGTAGAGTATGCTCGTGGCGACACCGGCGCGCGAGCTCCTGCAGCGCGTGGAGTCCCGTTGCATCGATTGCCGGAACATCGCGCATGCGGATGATCAGGACCTTTGGTTTCTTCGCGACCTGATTGAGCGTGTCCTTGAACTGCTCCGCTGCCCCAAAGAAGAATGGCCCGTTGATCTCGAAGACTTCGACACCAGGCGGAATGCTGCGATCGCGTACCGCGTTGGTGTCGATTTCGTCGTCCCCATTCATGTCGGCCAGCTCCCGGGTGACGATGCTGATGTTGGTTACTTCCGCCATGCGGCGCATAAAGAGGAAGGCGGCCAGCACCATCCCGACTTCGATTGCGACCGTGAGGTCGACAACGACGGTGAGGGTGAACGTGGTCAGCAGCACGACGACGTCGCTCTTGGGAGCCGTCAGCTCGCTACGGAAAGTGCGCCACTCGCTCATGTGATAGGAGACGACGACCAGAATCGCAGCCAGAGTTGCGAGGGGAATGAGACCCGCCCATCTGCCGAAAAACAATGTGATTAGCAACAGCGTCAGAGCGTGAACCATTCCCGCGACCGGTGTCCGTCCGCCGTTCTTGACGTTGGTCGCGGTGCGGGCGATCGCGCCTGTCGCCGGAATGCCGCCGAACAGCGGCGACGCGATGTTGGCGATTCCCTGTGCAACGAGCTCCATGTTCGAGCGATGCCGGCCGCCGATCATTCCGTCAGCGACCACTGCCGACAACAGAGATTCGACCGCCGCCAACAGTGCAATCGTGATGGCTGGCGGTACGAGCAGGGTCAGCTGCGCCAGTGTCACGTGCGGCAACACCGGGCGCGGGAACGACGCGCTGATTTCTCCAAAGCGCGTACCGATGGTTTCGACCGGAATATGGAAGAAGCGGGCGATGGCCGTGGTGACGATCAGCGCCACGAAGGGTCCGGGAATCCGGTGGCTCACCCGCGGCCAGGCGATCATGATTGCCAGGGCTCCCAGCGACACGGCGGTAGTTGTAGCATCGATCGACCCGAGATGGCTGCCGATCACCACCCACTTGGGGATGAAATCCGCCGGCAGGTTACCAAGCTTGAGGCCGAGGAAATCCTTCACCTGGCTGGAGAAGATGATG
>JBKPDS010000201.1:0-9024 GCA_046727995.1 Gemmatimonadota bacterium | reverse complement strand
TTCTCGTAGCCTAGGATACAAGCGGCGGGTTTCTTGCCTTTTGGCTACACCGGAATCCCAACTCTTCCGGAGGCTAGCTGATGCTTTGGACACCCGGCGGACGCAGTCCCAACCTCGAAGACCGACGCTCCTTTGGTGGAGTGGGCAGAGGACTCGGTCTCGGCGGCACAGTAGTAGTTCTCGCCCTCAGTCTGATATTCGGTCGCAACTTGTTTTCGGATCTCGGAGTGTCGCCGGCGGTCGGCGCCACGGGAGCTCCGATGTCGGCCGCGGATTCCGCGGCCGAGGAAACCGAAGTTCAGTTCGTTTCCTTCGTTCTGGACGATGTACAGAACACCTGGTCGAAAGTCCTTCCGAAGTACGGTGCGCGCTATACTCCCGCCCGACTGGTTCTGTTTCGGAATTCGACTGACTCAGGGTGTGGTCCCGCGGAGTCGGTCATGGGACCTTTCTATTGTCCGATCGACCAACGCGTGTACCTCGACCTCAGCTTTTTCGACGAGCTGAAACAGCGCTTCGGGGCGTCAGGCGATTTTGCCCAGGCCTACGTGATCGCCCACGAGCTGGGACATCACGTGCAACACATGCTTGGCACCGATGCGCGCGTACGTCAGCTGCAGGAATCGAATCCCTCCGCTGCCAACGAGCTCTCCGTTCGCCTCGAGCTCCAGGCTGACTGTTATGCCGGAGTGTGGGCGCACTCGACCGACCAAAGTCGAATCGAGCCGGGCGACATCGATGAAGCGCTCAACGCGGCGTCGGCCGTGGGCGACGACCGGATTCAGCAGCGGACAACCGGACGCATCAACGTCGATTCCTTCACGCACGGCTCCGCAGCGCAGCGGTCGTCGTCGTTCAAGCGCGGATTCGAAACCGGCGATCCACGGAACTGCAATACGCTCTAGCGAACGCTACAGGTAGCGGGATTCGAGAACACCGCGGTGATGCAACTCGTGCCCGGCGATGATATACGCCAAGGCTCGAACTGAAACCTCGGCGTTATTGGCGATGCCGCGGCGGGCCCAAGCCTGTTCGTCCATATGCTTGAACAGGAAGATGGTGGATTGGCGCACCGCTTCGAGCTCGTCGGCCAGCTCCGAGAGCGGGTAAGCATCGAAGGTAGAGTTCCGGATGTAATCATCCTGCTCCATGCTCGGCATGTGAGCCGGATCGTTACGCGCAAAAACGAGGGCGCGGCTGGCGAACACCCGCTCGGTATCGATCATATGGCCGACAACCTCGTTGACGCTCCACTTGTCCGGCGCATAGCGGTAGCTGGAGACTGACGCCGGCAGTCCGCGCAGGAGCGCGAGTGTGTCGCCGATCTGCGTGCCGAGCGTCGACATCACGTCGCCCTCTGGGACGAGCGAGATGTATTTCTCGTAGTAGGGAAGGTACTCCGACTTTTCAGGTCTTGTCGCGGTCGCTGGTGCCATCGTCTCTGTGCTCACTGTCGCCTCCTCGGGACAAACTGTCCCCTCCGAGAAAAATAGAACCTCTGTGCGCGTCGCGCGCTACGTTCGCCGTTTGCCCGAGCAGTAACGCTTCGGTATCATGCGTGTTCCCAAGCACCACGAGAGGCATGGCAGACCGACACGATCCGTACGTTTCGCTGCGCAATCCGAACTTTCTCTGGTACGTCGCCAGCCTCGTGGCGCTGACACTGGGGACGCAAATCCAGGCGACGGTCGTGGCATGGCAGGTCTACGCGCTCACGAAGGATCCACTTTCGCTCGGCCTCGTCGGACTGGCTGAAGCGCTGCCCTTCATTGGAGCGGCGCTGTATGCGGGCCACGTTGCTGACCGCCACAATCGGAAGAGCCTGTCCATCGTTGCGCTGGCTATTCAGCTGGGGTGCGGAGTCGCGCTGCTGGTGCTGACGATTAATTCCGGGCGTCTCCTGGTCGGAACCGTGCTCCCAATTTACGCCGTGGTATGCGTCAGTGGTCTGGCGCGGAGCTTCCTCCAGCCGGCCCGCACTGCGCTCGGCGCGGAGATCGTACCGCGCGAGACTTACACCAACGCCATCACCTGGCGCTCTTCTCTCTGGCAGTTCGCGGCAGTCATTGGCCCGGCGGCCGGAGGGATTCTGTACGGATTTTCCGGCGCGCGGCTCGCCTACATCGTTGAGACAGTGCTGTGCGTGATTGCTGTGTTGCTGTTCGCGCAGATTGCCTACGCGCCGCTGCCGGCGGTCGTCACTGATACCACAATTGGTGAGAATCTGACCGTTGGTATTCGCTTCCTGATGAAGCAGCCGGAGCTGCTCGGCGCACAGCTGCTCGACTTGTTCTCGGTCTTGTTCGGAGGCGCGCCGGCGCTGCTTCCTATATTCTCGTCGGAAATACTTCATGTGGGGCCGCAGGGACTCGGAATCCTGCGGTCGGCACCGGCCGCGGGCGCTGTTCTGATCTCGCTGTTGCTCGTCCATCGCCGATTGCGTAACGCCGGTACGACGCTGTTTGTTTGCGTCGGGATTTTCGGAGTCTGCTGGATTCTGTTCGCGCTGTCGCGCTGGTTCTGGCTGTCGCTGGCACTGCTGCTGATCAGCGGCATGGTCGACAACGTCAGTGTCGTGATCCGGTCGACTTTGCTCACCCTGCGGACGCCGCCTCACCTGCTGGGACGAGTGTCGGCTGTCAACCAGATCTTCATTGGCTCCTCGAATGAAATCGGATCGTTCGAATCGGGCGTTGCCGCCAAGCTGCTCGGAACAGTTCGCTCGGTCATTTTCGGTGGCCTGGTCACACTCGGAGTCGTCGGGGTGACGGCCTGGAAGATCCCTCCGCTGCGGGAATTGGACGAGTTGGCGTGAGGTTTGGGCGACCCAACGAAACTCCTTCTGTTCCATAACCGTACGCGATGCGAAATTAGACCTTTGATACGGGCGTAACCGCGCGCTCGTGTCAGGCGCTCCATTATCCGACTGGAGATCGCATGGTTCAACTCTCGTCCGTTTCGGAATCGACAGTTCTCGCGCCGTCCTCCGCCGTTCCCGGGTGGACCGCCGAATACGCCGTGCCCCTTGGCGGGCCCGGTCATCTGCTGCTGGCCACCTTCGAGCAGGCTGCAATCGGCATCGCGCACCTGACGCTGACTGAGGAGTGGATTTCGGTCAATCAGCGTCTTTGCGAGATCACGGGCTACAAGCGCGAAGAAATCCTGCAGTTCAAAGTCGAGCAGCTGACCCATCCCGACGATATGGCCGCCAGCCTCGATTTCATTCGTCGCATCAAAACCGGTGAGCTTCCCGAGTACAAGCTGGAAAAGCGCTACATCCGCAAGGATGGCCGCGTCATCTGGGTGAATCTCACCGTTTCGATCGTTCGATCGGCGAGTGGCGACCCGATGTACATCGTCGCCTTCGTCGAGGACATCACCCAGAGGCGCGAAGCGGAGGCGGAGGCCAGCCGGTCTCTCTCGCTATTGCGGGCGACGCTGGAATCGACCGCCGACGGCATGCTCGTGGTCGATCTGAACGGCAAGATTCTGAGCTTCAACCAGAAGATGGCGGACATGTGGGAGATTCCCGCTGAAGTGTTCGCCTGCGGCGACGATCAGCGGGCGATCAACGCAGCGCTGGACAAGCTCGTTTACCCGGAAGAGTTCATGACGAAGGTCATCGAGCTCTATCGTCATCCCGAGGAAGCCAGTTACGATGTGCTCGAGCTGAAGGATGGCCGCACCTTCGAGCGCTACTCGCAGCCGCAGCGAATCGACGACGTCCCGGTCGGCAGGGTCTGGAGCTTCCGCGACGTGACGGCGCGTCGACAGGCCGAAGAACAGGCGCATGCGCTGGCGCGCGAGCAAGCCGCGCGCGCCGAAGCGGAGAACTCCCAGCGACGGGCAGCGTTGCTGGCCGAGGCCAGCCGCGTGCTCAGTGCATCATTCGATTACGAGACTACGCTGGCGGCGCTAGTGCGCCTGGCGGTGCCCGACATTGCCGATTACTGCGCGCTCGACATCATCGAGGGCGAGGATCGATTCGAGAGAATCGGCGAGGCGCACGTAGATCCGGAGAAAACCCAGCTGCTGCGCGAAGTAGCGACTTTTCCGCGCAGCGCGCTGACGGCAAATCATCCGTTGATCCGTGTTATCACCACCGGCGTCCCCGTGCTCGAAGCGGACATAACTCCCGCTTTCATTCGCCAATCCTTCGCCGAGCCGAGTCAGCGCAAGGTCGTGGAAGCACTCGCACCTCGCTCGCTGATCTGTGTGCCGCTGGCTTCGTCCGGCAAACCAATCGGCGCGATGACGTTGGTGACTTCTGACTCCTCGCAACGGCGGTTCGACGTCGCGGATCTGTCTCTCGCCGCCGATCTGGCGCGCCGGGCCGCGATAGTCGTCGAGCACGCGCGCTTATTCCACGAGGCGCAGCAGGCGACGAGGGCTCGTGACGACGTTCTGGCGGTCGTCGCTCATGACCTCCGCAATCCCCTGAACACGGTGTCGATGGCGGTGAGTCTGATGCTCGAGTCGACGCCGCCCGAGCGCGTTCAGGAGCGCAGGCAGGTCGAGATCGTGCGTCGCGCCGCCGATCGGATGAACAGAATGATTCAGGATCTGCTTGACGTGAAGCGAATGGAATCAGGCAGGCTGACTATCGACGCCAAGCCCGAAGCGGCGGCCGATCTGATCAACGACACGCTGGACATGCTGCGTCCGCTGGCTGCAGGCAGCACTATCAGGCTGGAGACGAGCATCGACGACAATCTCCCGCCCGTCCTCGCCGATTCGTCGAGGATTCAGCAGGTGTTGTCGAACCTCGTCGGCAATGCGGTAAAGTTCACCCCCCGTGCCGGGCGCATCACCGTTTGCGCGGAAGCGATCGAGAACGAGGTTCGATTCGGCGTGATCGATACCGGCCCCGGCATCCCGGCGGAGCAGCTGCCTCACATCTTCGGGCGCTTCTGGCAGGCGAAGAGCTCAGATCGGCGCGGCATAGGATTGGGACTGGCGATCGCCAAAGGAATAGTCGAAGCCCACAACGGGCGCATCTGGGTCGAAAGCCACGTCGGCCTCGGCAGTACTTTCTACTTCACTCTGCCGAGCGCGACCGAAGCGGCTTGAGCTGCCTTCGGGAATCTTGCGGGCGTCGTTGCTGGTAAGTCAGTAGGCGAGCTTTGGATTCCATTTCTCGCCACGCCCGTCGGGCGTTACGTCGAACAGGTTCCACAGCGGCCAGATCGTGTCGACGTGGCGCATGTCCTCACCCGGATCCGCCGGCGCGAACATCAACTCGGTGTTCCACGAATGGTAGATCTTGCCGTTCCGTTTGACGAATACATTCATGGCCGGCATCTGGTCGCCCTTCGCGTTCTCGCCCTGGTAGTCGTGATTGTAGCTTGAATTCGCCGACGACAGAATGCGCAAGTGGCGCCACCCGCGTTCCTTGGCGAACTCGCGGATGCGCTCGATCGGAGACTTCGCGACAATCGCGAAATTCACTCTCTGGTTGACGTGCGGTGATTCTCCGTCGAGGCCGTCAATTATTGACGTGCAGGAAGGGCAGGGACGCTTCATGTCCGGGCCGTACATGAAGCTGTATAGAATGAGAGAGTCTTTTCCCGGCGCGAAGAGCTCGGACATGCGGACCTTTTTCTTCGTGCTTTTGCCGTAGTCGCCGACGATCTCATCGAAGACGTAGTCCTGCGGTACCTCACCCCCCAAGGGAAGTTTTCGGCGCTGGATTGCAACGGCTTCCGTGGCGCGGCGCAACTCGATTTCGGCGTCGAGCAGCTTGTCGCGGGCATCGCGGTAGGCGGCGGATTCTCCGGGAAAACGAACCTGGTGCTTCGAGCTGGCCATCTGTCCTCCTTTGAAGACCGAAATCGGGTCCTCGCAGTAGAAACGCTATAGACGCAGCCAAGTGCGCGCCAGACGCGGAAAACGTTGCCGCCGGGCCCATTTCTCGTCCATATCGCGACGCCTGTCTCCGCGCCGCGCGCGGAGGCACGAGCACAGGGCGCGCAGGAGGAAAGCTGGGCCAGTCCATCACTCACGAATACATCGGGTCCGCCGAAGCGGCGGGCTTGCGATACGTCTCCGATGCGATGCCGGGAATTCGACGGCACCGCCACGGCCGTGGCTTCACGTACATCGGTCCGGATGGGGAGGTTATCCGCTCACGCGAGGCGCTGAAGCGCTTTCGCGCGCTGGTGATTCCGCCGGCGTGGACCGATGTGTGGATCTGCCCGCACGAGGACGGCCATCTGCAGGTTACCGCGCGCGACGGGCGGGGGCGCAAGCAGTATCGCTATCACCCGCAATTTCGCCAGCACCGGGACGGCACGAAATTCGAGCGGATGTTCGAGTTGAGCGACGTGCTGTGGAAGATTCGCGAGCGCGTCGAGTCTGACATCGCCAAAGAAGGTCTCGCGCGCGACAAGATCATGGCGACCGTCGTCTGGCTGCTCGAAACGACTCTCATTCGCATCGGTTCCGACGAATACCGAAAGGCCAACAAATCGTTTGGTCTAACGACGCTGCGCCGGCGGCACGTTGCGGTCGTCGGGTCCGAGATGCGATTCGAGTTCAAGGGCAAGAGCGGTATCCAGCACGCAGTCTCGGTTGCCGACAAGCGCATTGCGCGAATCATCCAGCGCTGTCAGGACCTGCCTGGAGAGGAGTTGTTCAAGTACCTCGACGACGATGGGAAGCGCCAGGAAGTCGACGCCGAAGATGTCAATGCTTATCTGCAGGACATTACGGGCCGCGACATTACGGCGAAGGACTTTCGCACGTGGGCAGGAACGATGCTGGCCGCGGAGGCGCTCCGCGCAATGGGCGTGGCGAAAAGCAAACGAGAGGCTGATCGCAACATCGTCGCCGCGGTCGACCTGACTGCGAAGCGACTCGGCAACACCCGCAGCGTCTGCCGCAAGTACTACATCCACCCCGCCCTGATCGAAGCGTATCTGGAGGGCTCAGTCCTGCCGCCGATGCCCGAACGAAAGTGGAGCAAGCGTAAGTCGAAGGGTCCGACACTGCGTCAGCACGAGATGGACGTGCTGGCGTTCATCAAAGCGAGACTGAAGCCCAAACGGCGCCGTTCGGCAGCGGTGTCGATGCCTGTCGAACCGATCGAACAGCCTCCGGAACCGGACACTCCGGAAGACGAGCCGCCTCAACCTCCGGCTACGTCGCTCGACGAGCTGAAGCCTACCGGTTCCTAATCGAGGTAGGGGTAGTCCGGGTCGGCGAGTCGCGCCGCGCGCGCAGCCGCCTCGGGACCAGCAATCTCCTTCGCCAGCTCCAGCAACATCGGGCTGAGATGCTCGCCGTAGCGAAGCAAACTCGCCGCGCGCGCGCGGCGTCCCAGCAAAAAAGCGAGAAAAGGCTGGTCCGCCTTCAGCGCGTTACATGAGGGGCACGCCAGCACGAGATTGTCGCGGCGATCGTAAGCCGTCTTCCCCTTTCGGGGAGTGACGTGGTCCATCGTGATTACGTTTGGACTGACCCGGCGCTCGCAGTAGGCGCACACCGGTCCGTGTCTGTCGAGCAACCATTGCCGCGTTTCCATATACGCGTTGCGGCTCGTCGGCAGGGACGTGTGGCGATGCGCGGGCCGCTTTCGGCTACGCTTACGCTGCTTCCGTGGCTTTCTTCGTGGTTGTGTCAATTCGGACGGGTGTTCGAATTACTCCTTTAGGAGAGTAGCAATGCGCGCGCCGCCAGCTAGCCGATCTGGATTTCCGTTGGAACCTCCGGATTCATCAGTGATGCGCCACCGTCTGCGTAGATCACCTGACCAGTGATCCAATCCGCTTCCTTCTGGCAGAATAGGTCGACCACGCCCGCGACGTCGGCCGGGGTGCCGAGACGGCCCATTGGCGTCCAGCCGCGGACATGCCAGTTGGTAATCAGCTCCTGCACCTGTTGCGGAAGCGAATTCAGCACGCTGTCTTCGGTCCAACCCGGGCTGATCGCATTCACCGTAATTCCCTTCTTGGCGAGTGCGACACCGAAATAGCGCACGAGAGATTCGAGGGCCGCCTTGGCCGAGCCCATTCCCACCCATGGTTGCAGGCCACCGGTGCGGCTGCCTTCGGCATAAGTAATCGCGAGGATCTTTCCGCCTTTCTTCATCAGCGGCGTCGCCTCTCGAACGCCAACGAGGAACGCCTTGGCCTGGGAATCGAAAGCAGTATCCCACTGCTCGAGCGTGATATCCATCGGCGCCTGGAAAAATGCTGCGGCCTCCGGTCGCGCATTGCTGACGAATATGTCGAGGGTCCCGAACTCCTCGGCGACTCGTTTGAACATCGCCTTGATCTGCTCGGGCTTGGT
This sequence comes from Gemmatimonadota bacterium, assembly GCA_046727995.1. GTDB lineage: Bacteria > Gemmatimonadota > Gemmatimonadetes > Gemmatimonadales > Gemmatimonadaceae > UBA4720. The sequence continues at coordinate 735 of JBKPDS010000201.1, read as the reverse complement.
GACATCCGCCTGGACGATGAAGCCGCTTCCGCCTCGTTTGCAGACCTCGGCCAGCGTGTTCCTGGCGGCGGTCTCGTTCTGGACGTAGTGGATCGCGACTCTGGCACCGTTCTCAGCGAGCTTGAGTGCTATTCCTCGGCCGATCCCCCGCGAGCTGCCAGTAACGAGCGCGTTCTTGCCTTCGAGTGTCATAAGCCCTCCCCGTCTCACATTGTGTCAGAACCCTCGCTAAGGTGGGATATTTTGGGCGGACACGCCACACATTTTCTCGACCGCGCGGCGGCCCGCTTCCCGGCTCGTCGTCGCGGCGCTAGATGGCCATCCTCCAGCGAGTTAGCTTTTCGCTTCAATGACGATGCGAGACAAGCTCGACCTCCTGGAGCGCCGGCGCGCCGAGTCGGAGGTCGGTGGGGGCGAGGCGCGGCTCAAGGCGCAACACGAAAAGGGCAAGCTCTCCGCTCGCGAAAGGCTCGAGCTCCTGCTGGACGAAGGCAGCTTCGTCGAGCTCGATCGGTTCGTGGTCCACCGGTCGACCGATTTCGGCCTCGAGGCGCAGAAGTTCTACGGCGATGGAGTCATCACCGGTTATGGAAAGATAGACGGCAGACTGGTCTACGTTTTCTCGCAGGACTTCACAGTGTTCGGCGGATCGCTGTCGGAGTCGTTCGCCGAGAAAATCGTCAAGATCATGGATCTGGCGATGCGCAACGGCGCGCCAGTCATCGGACTCAACGA
>JBKPDS010000200.1:0-16954 GCA_046727995.1 Gemmatimonadota bacterium | reverse complement strand
TTCATGGCCATTGCCAAGGACGACGTCTCCGTCGATCACTGGTTCAGGCTTGGCCGATCACTGACGGCAACAGCGGGAACGCGCACGCTCCTGTCCTGGAGCGGAAGCATGTTCGAGTATCTGATGCCGGCGCTGGTGATGCAGACATTCCCGTTCACGCTGCTGGATCAGACGCACAAGGGGAGCGTGAGGCGTCAGATCGCGTACGGCGCGGAGAGGGGAGTTCCGTGGGGCGTCTCCGAGTCGGCGTACGCTGTTCGTGACAGGCTGCACACCTATCAGTACCGCGGCTTCGGCGTTCCCGACCTCGCGCTGAAGCGCGGACTGAGCAAGGAGCTCGTCGTCGCGCCCTATGCGACGTTGCTGGCGATGCTCGTCGAGCCGCGGCAATCGCTCAAGAATCTGGCATTGCTGGAAGCTGAGGGAGCGCTCGGCCCCTACGGGTTCCGTGACGCGCTGGATTACACCCGTCCTTCGCCGGGCTCCAGGAAAACAGTGGTCGCGACGTTCATGGCGCACCACATCGGCATGAGTATCGTCGCGCTCAACAATGCGCTGAACAGGCAGATCTGGCCGCGCCGATTCCACACCGATCCGCTGGTCAGATCGGCGGAGCTGGTACTGCAGGAGCGGATTCCGCGACGCCTCACGATGCAGGACGTACAAGGCGATGCGGCGGCACGAGTGCCGAGCGAGACGGAGAAGCCAGCGGTGCGCGAGATCGAGACGCCCCACACTCCGCAGCCGGTGGTGGGAATACTCGGCAACGTGCCCTACATCACTCTGATCACGAACTCCGGTGGCGGATACAGCCGCTTTGGCAACCTCGCCGTAACGCGGTGGCGCCACGACAGCACCCGCGACAACTACGGGCAGTGGTGCTACGTCAAGGACCTGAGTACCGGCCACGTCTGGTCGACGGCGCATCAACCGTCGGGAACCGAGCCGCGGTGGTATCGCGTACTGTTCGCCAGCGACCGCATCACGTTCATACGGCGCGACGGCGACGTCGATACGGTAACGGAAATCGCCGTCGCATCTGACGACGCGGCGGAAGTCCGCAGAGTGATACTGACCAACCGGTCGCTGCAGCCGAAGGAGATCGAGCTCACCAGCTATTCAGAAGTAGTTCTGGCTCCGCCCGATGCGGATCGAGCCCACCCCGCGTTCGGCAATCTGTTCGTGCAGACGGAATTTCACGAAGCCAAAGCGGCGCTGCTTGCGACACGTCGCCCACGTTCGTCAACCGAAGCCGCGATCTGGTGCACGCATGTTGTTGCCTGCGGACCGGAAGCGGTGGGCAAGATCACGTGCGAGACGGATCGAGCCAGGTTCATCGGTCGCGGACGGTCGGTGAGAAATGCGGAGGCTCTCGATGAAGGCGCGGAGCTGAGCGGAACTGTCGGCGCAGTGCTGGATCCGATTTTCTCGCTGCGGGTGAAGGTACGGATTCCTCCGGGCGGATCGGCGAACGTCGCATTTACGACGTTCGTCACCGACAAAAAAGAGCGTGCCATCGAGCTCGCTGATCTCTATCATGATCCGTACAGCGCACGGCGCGCACTGGATCTTTCGTGGGCGCAGGCACAGGCGGAGCTGCGCGATCTGGGGATCGCTCCCGCCGATGCGGCGCTGTATCAGGATCTAGCCGGCCATTTGATGTTTCCTCATCCGGGATTCCGTCCCGCACAAAGCGCGATGGAAGAGAACCGCCTTGGGCAGGAAGCATTGTGGGCGCTCGGCATCTCCGGCGACTGGCCGATTCTGTTGGCGACGATCGACAGTCAGGTCGGGATGCCGAGTGTCCGGCAGCTGTTGAGAACGCACCACTACTGGCGACTGAAGGGAATCACCTGCGACCTCGTCATAATCAACCTGCATCCGTTCAGCTACATGCAGGAGCTGAGCGACGAGCTGCTGGCGACTGCGATGGCATCAAGCGAGGCGGGACTTCTGGACAGGCCGGGCGGCGTCTTCATTCGACGCGCGGACCTGCTCAAACCGGAAGACATCACGCTGCTCAAGGCGATGGCCAGAGTGCAAGTCAATTGCGACGGACTCGGGCTCGGCAACTTCCTCGAGTTCCCGGGGGTGGAGGACAGGTATCCACCCAAGCTCGAGATCATGAATCGCGATATCGTGCCGCTGGGTACGGTGCCGATTCATCCGGACACGGCTGATCCCGGCACTGGTCTCCAGTGCTTCAACGGATTGGGCGGCTTCAACGCCGCAGGTGAGTATGAGATCCACCTGAGAGGCAGCGATCTGCCACCGGCGCCATGGATCAACGTCGTCGGCAATCCGGCGGCTGGATTCATCGTCAGCGAGGGTGGCAGCGGAACGACGTGGGCGGGAAACAGCTTCTTCTACCGTATCACGCCCTGGCATAACGATCCGGTGCGGGATCCTTCGAGCGACTGCGTCTTCCTGCGTGACGATTCGACTGGTGATCTGTGGACGCCGACTGCGCTGCCGATTCACCAGCCGACACCGTACAAGGTTCGCCACGGCGCGGGCTACTCTGTATTCGATCACACGCATCAGGGCCTGACGAGCTCGCTACGTATCGGGGTCGATCAGAACGATCCGGTGAAGATCAGCGTGCTGACGCTGCGCAACGACACCAAGACGCGAAAGAAGCTGACGCTGACGTGGTATCTGGAGTGGGTGCTGGGCGTGACGCGCGAGGTCACGCAGTATCAGATTCGCACCAGCTTCGACGAGCCGACGCAGTCGATGTTCGCGCGCAACTACTTCGATCCACAGTTCGCCGAGACGGTGGCGTTCGCATCGATCAGCGAACGCGTCGCGTACTATACGGCGGATCGCCGGGAATTCCTGGGGCGAAACGGAACCATCTCGAGTCCGGCGGCGCTGGAGCGCGCGGGATTGTCGGGAGCGATCGGGGCGACAATCGATCCATGTTGCGCGCTGCAGGTTAGTGTAACCATCGAGCCGGGCGAGTCCCGTGACATCGTGATGCTGCTCGGCGCCGCCGAGAGTGAAGATGCGGTACGAGAAATCATCGGTCGCCACCGAGCGCCAGCTGCGGCGAACACTGCCGTGGATGCAAACATAAAGAGCTGGCAGCACCGACTGGACACGGTCAAGGTAAAGACGCCGGAGCCGACGTTCGACCTGATAGTGAACCGGTGGGCGTTGTATCAGGCGCTGTCGTGCCGGATGTGGGCGCGCACCGCGCTATATCAGTCGAGCGGCGCATTCGGATTCCGCGACCAGCTCCAGGATTCAATGGCGTTCGTGTACGCGGATCAGGATGTCGCACGCGAGCACATCCTGAGGGCGGCATCGCGGCAATTCGTCGAGGGCGACGTGCAGCACTGGTGGCATCCGCTGAGCGGCCGCGGAGTGAGGACGAAGTTCTCTGACGATCTGGTCTGGCTTCCCTACGTGATCGATCACTACGTCAACGTCGCCTGTGATCGGGACATTCTCGATGTCGAGATTCCCTACCTGACGATGAGGGAGCTGAATCCCGACGAGCACGAGATTTATGATCTGCCCAAGGTCTCGGAGGAGAAGGGCACGATCTACGATCACTGTCTGCGGGCACTGCGGAGGGCGAGCACGACAGGTGCGCACGGACTGCCGCTGATCGGCAGCGGTGACTGGAACGACGGAATGAACCGAGTCGGAATCGAAGGCAAAGGCGAGAGTGTGTGGCTCGGGTGGTTCCTGATTACGACTCTACGCAAGTTCGCGATACACGCTGACCGGCGCGGCGATGCCCAGGTGCGGGACGAGATGCTGGCCAAAGCCGATGGATATGCGGAAGCAATTGACCGTACGGCGTGGGATGGCGAATGGTATCGACGCGCCTACTTCGATGACGGCTCGCCGCTCGGATCGCGAACGAGCGACGAGTGCAAGATCGACTCTATTGCCCAGAGCTGGAGCGTGATCTCCGGTGCGGGCAGGCCTGATCGCGCGCGTCAGGCGATGCAATCGCTCAACAAGTATCTGGTGCGCGAGGATGCGCGGCTGATCATGTTGCTGACGCCTCCGTTCGATAAAACGACGCACGATCCGGGATACATTCAGGGCTACCTGCCGGGAGTGCGGGAGAACGGAGCGCAGTACACCCACGCTGCGCTGTGGGCGGTGCTGGCGACGGCACTGCAGGGCGATGGCAATCGTGCGTTCGAGCTGTTCCAGATGCTGAATCCGATTACTCACGCCAACGATCCAAAGGCGGTCGACGTCTATAAGGTCGAGCCGTATGTGGTAGCGGCCGACGTTTATACGGCGAAGGGTCACCTCGGCCGCGGCGGCTGGACGTGGTATACAGGGTCGGCCAGCTGGATGTATCGCGCGGCACTGGAGGCGATATTGGGCTTCCAGCAACAGGGCGAGAAGCTGTTCATCAGGCCGTGCATTTCCGACAAGTGGAAAGGATTCTCCGTCGAGTATCGATTCCGGTCGTCGACTTACGAAATCACCGTCGAGAACACGGATGGAGTGCAGTGCGGGAACGTCGAGCTGACTGTCGATGGCAGAGCGGTTGAAGAAGCGATCGATCTAATCGATGACGGCAAGCACCACCGGGTTACCGCTTCGCTTCGCTCTGCTCCTTCTTCTGCCGCCCCCGAGAGACCGGAGAAAGCTCGGTTATAGCGGGGCCGTTGACGACACTGCCGTAGGGATCGAACCGTGATCCATGACACGGGCAATCCCACGTCCTTTCGGTGTGATTCCAGCGGACGATGCAGTACAGGTGGGTGCACACCGCTGAGCGTTGGTGGATGTTGCCGCGCTCGTCGCGATAAACGGCAATTTTACCGCGGCCGCGACCAACAATAGCTCCCTCTCCCGGCTTTATCGCAGCGATATTGTCGAGCTCGCCTTTGGTGAAATAGTCCTTGTATTGTTCGGCGACGTTCGCGTTTTCCCTGAGGTACTCCGCGGTTGATTTGAGCTTCACGCGCGACGGGTCGTAGAACCTGGCCCACTGGTGCTTGCGTCCCTGTACCAGCTCGTTGAGGATGATGCCGGCAATCGTGCCGTGAGTCATACCGTTGCCTGAATCACCGGTGGCAATCCAGATGTGCTGATCGGTGCCGGGATTCTTTCCGATATACGCCATGTAGTCGACGGGCTCGATGATCTGGCCCGACCATCTGTACTCGACGCGCTCGAGCATCGGAAACCGTTCGCGGGTCCATTGCTCGAGGTGGACGAATCTCTCGTCGGTGTCTTCGGCCTGGCCGGTCTTATGATCTTCGCCGCCGACGATGAGAATTTCGTAATCGAGCTCGCCGCCTGATTTCTCCTCGGCGGGCTGAAGGCGGATGTAATGGTACGGGTGGGGTGTGTCCCAGTAGAGGCCGTGCGGCACTGATCCCTTCGGAACCCTGCCGGCGATGACGTAAGTTCGATAAGCAGCCTGCTTGCTGTGGATGATGAGCCAGTCATTCACCGGTGTGTTGGTGCAGACGACGATGTTGTCGGCGCTGATGACGTGCCCCCCTTTCGTCGTGATCTTCCCCGGCTCTCCATCTTCGATCTTTTCGGCGTGAACGCCGGTGTAGATGCGACCTCCATCGCGAAGGATGGCACGCGCGAGTCCCTTGAGATATTTGACCGGGTGGAACGTCGCCTGTCGTGGAAAGCGCAGAGCGGGTCCGCTGTCCCAAAATGAGAACGGGATGCGATCGACGAGCTGCGTGTCGGTGAGACCCGCGCGGTGGGTTGCCTCGAGCTCTCTCTCGAGATCCTTGCGGGTCTCCTTGCCGCCGAGGAACAGGAATCCCTCGACGCGCTCGAAATCACAGTCGATGTCTTCCATCGATGCGATGGTCTCAATGCGATGGATCGCCGACATGTGGCTCTCGGCGGCGATGCGTGCTCCCTCGGCGCCGTGGAGGCTCTCGATATTGTAGTAACGATCATCGAGCGCGGCGGTGAGATGAGCGGTAGTGCGACTCGTCTCGCCGCCGCCGATTGGACCATCATCGATGACGACGACCGCACGCCCGGCGCGTGCGAGAAGATAAGCGGTCGTCATTCCGGCGATGCCGGCGCCGATTACACAGACATTGGTGCGAAGATCCTGAGTAAGCGGCTGGAACTGCGGCACTTCGGTAGTAGCCATCCAGACGGAGGTCGTATGACCAGAGTCACTATGCATGCAGTATCTCTGTGAGGGCTGGTGCGAGTCGTGCTGGGACAAGTGCGGAGCGCATAGGACATGCCAGTTGTCAGTCGGATAACAGCCGGCAATTCGGGCAGAAGACCGCGGGGAAATCGATCATGAGTAAACATTCCAAGCACACGTGGGTGGTCGATGTCGTGGAGGAAGGATCGGCGTCGATCGAGGTCGACGGTCGAACCGTTACGCCGATTCCTGTCTGGATTCTTCCGGAAGGTGTGAAGGAAGGAGACGTGCTGGCGGTGACACACGATCGCGGAGAAGGGCGATCGGCGCTGTTGATCGAGACTGATCCGGAGGGAAAAAAGAAGGCGATGGATAAATCGGTCAGTCAAGTCTCCAGGAAATCCAAAGGAGATCGAGGAGGGGATATTCAGCTATAGGCCAGTAAAAGTGATTGCGAACTCCGAGCTAGCTGCGAGCTACGAGCTAACTGCATCCGGGTTGATGGGACGTGCGGTCGCTGGGGCCGTTTAGATCCGTGCCGGGGTATTCGGGCGCGATGGTGTAGCTGCTGTTGGGCGTGCCCGGAGAGCGGATGGTGATGGTGCCGTTTTGATCGGTGCGATACCAGGGAGTGCCGGCCTGGCGGTAGATGCGTTTCGCCTGAGCGTGCATGTGACCGTATTCGTTACGCACGCCCACTGAAACGGCCACCCACTGTGGCTGGGTGAGCGCGAGATAACCTGGCGTCACGCCGTTGCAGCTGCCGTGATGATCTGCCTTCACCACGTTTACACGCATTCCAGGGTTCTGGTCATAGCCTGCCTGCTCGAACCAACTGATCTCCTCGCGCTCGGCATCGCCAGCGAGCCACATCGTGAACGACGCTGAATCGGGGCCAATCAACTTCACCGCCGCCGAACGATTGTTAGCTCCCTCTCCATTGGGCTGAGGAGCCATGATGTGCAGCCTCGCCCCGCCGGTCATTGTAATTGTGCAAATTCGCTGGCCGTTTGAACACGGATCGTCGGTGTCACGGTAGATCAGGCTGTCGTGATCCATCCTCGACAGAATCGAATCGCGCAGATGAGCGAGAGTTACTGCAGGCGCTGGATCCTTGTTCTCAAAAAAATACCGGACGCGGATGTGGCGAGCAGTCTTGAATAATTCCTGCAGGCCGCTGTAGTGATCGAGATGCTGATGGGTGAGGATGACGACGTCGATGGTGGTGTTATTGAGTTGCAACGAATCCAGATACCGGCCGAAAGCAGCGGGATCGGGACCGCCGTCAATTACGACTCTGCTCGATCCGTTTCTGATGTAAGTCGCGTCGCCCTGGCCGACATTGAGCAGCCGCACGACGAGCTCCCGGCCCCCGGAGTCGTTGACGAAACTCCTTACAGGCGGCTTGACCAGCTTCCGCTTTGAAGAACGCTGACGTGCCGATGATGACTTCGCCCGTGAGGACTGACGACTTTGCTGTCCTTCGATGAAGAAGGCGAGCGAGACGAGTACGACTGAAAGAAGGAGGGTTCGCCTAAGCACTCACGATTTGCCGCAACACAGCCCGAACGGGGGCGGCGTCGAGAGCCATCAGCTTGAGTGGAAAAGCCATCAGCTCGTACATCGTCGGTGTGACTCTTCTCAGATCGAGGTTCTCCAGGATCGCGGCGTTGGCGGAGAAGAGCATGTTGTGCACCGGCAGGTTCTTGCTTTCGCGCGGATCGACTGACGGCGCGTCAACGCCAAGCAACCTCAGTCCGCGACCGAGCAAAGTGCGCACGCACGACTCGGAGAGCGTGGGCCAGTCTTCAGGGAATGCTCCCGATGCAATCGATCGCCCTGTGCGGAGCAGCAGCCGCTCCACGAACGGCAATGATTGGATCTTCTCCAGATCTTCGATGGCGATCTGCTTCTCAAGGCTCGACACATCGACGACAATCGCGGGACCGAAGAACGCGTCGAGCGAAAGCTCGTGTGATCCCGACCAGCCTTCGCGGACGTGGAGCGGGGCGTCAGCGTGGGTACCGACGTGCGGGCTCGACGTGAAGGACGAAACATTCACGCTGGCACCAGCACCCATCAGCGACGACCATCCGCAGCTAAAAGGGGTGTCGCCCGGCCATTCCGGAGTGTCGGGATTGAGGGTGACGCTGATGTCGCGGAGAAGGGGTTCTTTTCCGTTCAATCTATTTCTTTCCGAGTAATGCTTTTGCTGTCTCCATCACGTGGCCTGCCGTGATGCCAAGGTGCTCGAAGATTGTCGGACCCGGCGCGGATGCGCCGAATCGCTCGAGCCCGAGTATCACCCCATCGTCCCCGACCCACTTGTACCACGACATTGGATGCGCTGCCTCGATCGCGATTCGCTTGATGCCTTTCGGCAGGACGCTGTCACGATAAGCCTGGTCCTGCCGCGCAAAGATCTCGAGGCTCGGCATGCTCACCGCACGGGCTTTGATGCCATCGGCCTCGAGTTTCTTCTGTGCGTCGAGGATCAGGGCTACTTCGGAGCCACTGGACATGAGCACGACTTCAGGCGCGCCACCCGGAGCGTCAGCGAGGACATAGGCACCACGAGCCAATCCGCTTGCCGCTGCGTATTTGGATCTGTCGATGAACGGGAGCTTCTGGCGAGTCAGCACCAGCGCCACCGGACCTTCCTTGTGCTTGAGTGCAACTCGCCAGGCCTCCGCTGTTTCCGATGCATCAGCGGGACGAATCAGGGTCATTCCGGGAATAGCACGTAATGCACTCAACTGCTCGATCGGCTGATGCGTCGGGCCATCCTCACCGAGTCCAATGGAGTCGTGAGTGTAGATGTAGATGACGTGCCGATCCATGATGCACGCCAGTCTCACGGGCGGTCTCATGTAATCGGAAAAAATCAGGAACGTCGCACCATAGGGGATTATTCCCCCTGTCAGCGACATCCCGTTCATGATGGCGCCCATCCCGTGCTCGCGGATGCCGAAATGAAAATTGCGGCCCGCATAATTCTCGGCGGAAAAACTGGGCTCGCCCTTGATGATGGTGTTCGTCGAGCTCGCCAGGTCGGCTGAACCGCCCATCAATTCCGGAATCTTCTTGGCGATGGCGTTGATGACGACGCCCGACGCAGCACGGCTCGCGACATTTCCGTCCTTGGCAGTGAAGACGGGAATTGCATCCTCCCATCCGGCAGCTAATTCTCCCGCCAGCCGACGCTGGAGCTCTTTCTCCAAGCCGGGGTTAGCAGCTTTATAGGCGGCGTAGGTCTTATTCCACTCATCCTGGGCTTTCGCGCGGCGCTTGCCCGCATCTCTCCAGTAGCGTAAAGCCTCAGGTGCTACGTAAAACGGCTCCTGCGATGGATAATCGAGCGCCTGCTTGGTCAGCTTGATCTCCTCTTCACCCAGTGCCGACCCGTGTGCCTCGGCGGTGTCGTGCTTGTGCGGGCTGCCGTATCCGATGTGTGAGCGCACGACAATCAGTGAAGGCCGGGTGGTTTCGGCTTTAGCGGCTTCGATGGCGCGATTCAATGCAGCGAGATCGTTTACGTCGGCGACGTGCTGGACGTGCCAACCGTAGGCTTCCCACCGCGCACCGGTGTCATCGCTGAATGTCAGTTCTGTGTCACCTTCGATGGTGATGTGATTGTCGTCGTAGAATCCGATCAGCTTACCAAGCCTGTTGTGACCGGCGAAGGATCCAGACTCGTGGGAGACTCCTTCCATCATGTCGCCATCGCTGGCGATGAAGTAGACGTAGTGGTCGAAGATCTTTTGCTCGCGATTGAATACCGCGGCCATGTGTGCTTCGCCAACGGCCATGCCGACGGCGTTGCCAAGACCCTGGCCCAGCGGGCCGGTGGTTGTTTCGACGCCTGGTGTGTCGTGGTACTCTGGATGTCCCGGCGTCTTGCTCCCCCACTGCCGGAATTGCTTGATATCGTCGAGGGTGAGCTCATAGCCGGTGAGGTAGAGCACGCTGTACAAAAGCATCGACGCGTGCCCGGCCGACAATACGAAGCGATCGCGATTCAGCCAGTTGGGATCGGCGGGATTGTAGCGGAGGTGCTGGGTCCAAAGCACATAGGCGAGCGGCGCTAGTGCCATGGGGGTGCCGGGATGGCCGGAGTCCGCCTTCTGGACCGCGTCCATCGCCAGGACTCTGATGGCGTTGATGCAGAGGTCCTCGAGCGACTGACCGGAACCTGTTGGGAGTGGAGGAGGAGGTGCCTCTCGAGGGGCGGTGGCAGTATCGGTTGAGTCGGACATAACCAGGATTCGTGGGGTCTTAGCAGAACGGGTGCGAGCAGCGTGTAGCGTAGAGGTAAGTCACCAGTTCACTACGCCGGGACGTCTCTTACAGCAAGCTAGCTCATACGCGTGTGCGTTGCAGGTTGAGCCACTCCGTAGCTTCGCGCACTTCGCTCGGGACGAGACTGTGGCCAGTGAGCTGCCACTTCAGCGTAACGTCGGCGTTGAGCGACTCGAACAGCGTCACCAGCCGCTCGACGCTTGTCGTCGGCACGATTGGGTCCATGCGTCCCGCCGAGATGAACACTGCCGATCCGCTCAGATCGTTGTGCTCGGTGGGCTCGTAGACAAGCATCGGTCGCAGCAAAATCGAGCCCTGCAATATCCCCGGCTCGATCAGCATTACGGTGGAGGCTATGTTGGCGCCGTTGGAATACCCGAGGGCGAAAATCCGTCCGGCATCCAGCTGGTAGGTGACGGCAGCGGCGCGAATGAAATGGGTGAGCTCCTCCGCGCGCGAACGTACTTCTTTCGGATCGAAAACTCCTTCGGCAATCCGCCTGAAGAATCTCGGAGCTCCGTTCTCCAGAACGTTTCCGCGGGGACTCAGGATCGCGGCGCCGGGAGCAACAGCCTGGCCGATGCTGATGAGATCATTTTCGTCTCCACCGGTGCCGTGCAGAACGAGCAATGTCTCTTCCGACGCGGAATCCTTCGCCGGGACGAATCGGTGGATAAAACCCAGGTCTTGAGTCATGCGTTGGGACCGCGTAGCTCGAGCGGGATGCGGATGTTGGGTAGCAGCGCTTCAATCTCAAACCGACGGGGTTCCAGCCAATCGGGAAGCTTGAGTGACTGGCCAAGAGCGTCGGTCGGCTCGTCGACTGCGAATCCGGGACCATCGGTTGCGATCTCGAAGAGCACGCCTCCCGGCTCGCGGAAATAAATCGACTTGAAATAGTCGCGATCCAGCTGTGGCGTAACGTTGTAGCCCAGCGATGTCAGCTCGGATCGCACCTTCAACTGCTCGGCCTCGTTGGTGCTGCGAAAGGCGACGTGATGGACAGTACCCGCTCCCATGACCCCGGCCCAGATGCCGGGTACGCAGCGGAGATCGACGATCGTACCCGGTCCCCCGTCCCCGCTGGCGTAGCGAAAGATGCTTCCCTGTTCGCGTACGAGCTGGAAGCCGAGGGTATTGGTGAGAAGCTGTCCCGTGAGCTCGTTGGCATCGAGCCAGAGAGTTATCGAATAAAGGCCACGAATCGAATGCTCGGCGGGTACACCTGCTGCTGACCATCCGCCCTGGGTGCTGACTTTGGGATGTGCAACAAGCTCACCCATGAATCCTTCGTGATCCTTGAATGCGATCACTCGCTCATCGTCGTAGCGTGCGGCGGGCTGCTCGAACTCCACGCGCTTTTTGATGAGGCGCTCTATCCAGAAGCCAACCGAGCTGGGAAGAATCGAGAAGGATGTAACAGCGACCTGACCACCGCCCTGTCGACCGCGGCGTGCGTCGGGCCAAGGGAAGAACGTGAGGATGCTTCCCGGAGTCCCATTCTCGTTCCCGAAGTAGAAGTGGTAGGTAGTCGGGTCGTCGAAGTTGACGGTGCGTTTGACGAGTCGCAGGCCGAGGATGCCGGCGTAAAAATCGAGATTTCGCTGTGGGTTGCTGGCGATCCCGGTGACGTGATGAATACCGGCGGTCCGGAAAGTCATTGTGCTGATTCCGCAGGAAACTCAGTCGGCGCGGAAGGCCGCAACTTCGGCTTAGCTCCTTTTTGCATTCCGGATGGCACGCTTTCTCCAATGTCTGACCTTCCATTAAAGCAACGGACATGCCCTAGCTGAGGCATCTGATGTGAGTCGGACCAGGCCCGCCAGGAAGACCAAGACCAAGACCAAGCCCAGGAAAAAGAAACGCTTTCGCAGTCTGAGCGATCCGCGCACGCTCAGCGAGCTGGCGTTGCGCCTGAAAGAGGGAATTTACATCACGACGCTGGACGGCGAGATCGTCGACGCCAATCCGGCATTCCTGGAGATGTTCGGTGTTGACTCACTGGGAGATCTGAGGGGATCACGCACCAGCGACTTCGTGAGACCGGAAGTCCGAGCGAGGGAGATGGCGCAGCTGGAGCGCGAAGGCTCAGTGCGCGATGTGGAATTCCAGCTGACGCGACGCGACGGAAAGACGAGAACCGTCGTCGACAGCGCGTTCCTGTCGGTGGATCCGGAAACCGGCGAGAAGTACTGTCACGGAATTCTCGTCGACATTACTCATCGAAAGGAGCTCCAGACACAACTCCTCGAGCTGAGCATCCGCGACCCACTTACCGGCTGTTACAACCGCCGCTATCTGAACACTGTCTCGCGCCAGTGCGAGGCGCAGCCAAAGGGCGAGTGGGGATGCATCTATCTCGACATCGATCACTTCAAGCAGTACAACGACAAGAACGGTCATGCCGAGGGTGATGCAGTATTGGTGAGGATGGCGCGCTTCCTCATGCGCCACGTTCGCGCGGAAGAGGCGGTAGTACGCGTGGGTGGCGACGAGTTTCTGGTGGTGTTGTGCGACTCCGACGAGGATCAGACCGAACACGTGGTGACGCGGCTGAGAGCTGCAGCACCAACATCGGCGCCCGTTCCATTTTCAATGGGGTGGGCGGCGAGGCGAAACGGCGAGACCTTCGAGAACACGGTGGTTCGCGCCGACCATCAGTTGCTGGCTGTGAGGGTCGATGAGCGCCGCGACTTGCACAAACGGCGTAAAAAGAAGCCGAGAACCGCCTAATAGGCACCTAACGACCGGCAACACCCCGAAGCGCTTAATCCTTGTGCAAGGCAAGCGCTGACACACGTCCCACTGTAGAACCTTTTCTACTGGTGTGTCATGCGCTCATTACTTCTGGCAGTCGCTTTCGGAATTCCGCAGCTCCTTTCAGCACAAATCGTCGACGCTCCGCCGCGTCCATTTCCGTGTCCCGTGCCGCCACCTTGCCGGCCGGGACAACCGTGCATCATGCGGTCGTGCGGAATTCCGTTCACCGATGTCGTTCGACAGAGCAGCGATGTGCGGGTCAACCTCGTCGACCGCGTGCTGCGCTACGAGATCACGGAAACCTTCGTAAATCGAGGCAGCAGGGTCGGGGAAGCGGATTTCATGTTCCCGCTGCCGAAGGGTGCTGCATTCCAGGATCTGAAGCTCTCGATCAACGGCGAGCTCGTCTCGGGCGAGACGATGAGCGCCGATCGGGCGCGACAAATCTATGAAGACATCGTCCGCCGTCAGCGCGATCCCGCGCTGCTGGAATGGATGGGATATGGCCTTCTGCGGGCGAGAATTTTCCCCATCGCTCCCGGCGAACAGAAAAAGGTCGTGGTGCGCTTTCAGACCGTCGCCGAGCGCGAAGGCGATGCGCTGCGAATCGACTACTTCCGCGGAATGCGCGCGAATCAGTTTGCTTGGGGCGAGCAGCCGGAAGGACGCGTGTCGTTCGTGCTCACCTATCCCAACGATCCGATGTACGGAACGGCGTACTCTCCGACGCACTCGATCTTCGAGCAGGGCTATGCCACTGAGTCCTACGATAATGTGGATAATGAAGGGGATCGCTCCTTCGCATCCAGCTACCGTGGGTCCGTGCGCCGGTTTGAGGTGAGGGACGCGCGTGGAGAGGTCACGCTCCTCATCCCAATCCGGCGTACAGCCAGCGCGGCGATAAGCCTGCTGGCCAACGCGCCTGGGAATGACGATGGCTTCGCGCTGATCACGCTGTCGCCGCCGGCAGTTCGTCCGCGGGCGGTGCCGCGTGACGTGACTTTCGTGATCGACGTCTCCGGCTCGATGAGCGGGCAGAAGGTCGAGCAGGCCCGCTCGGCGGGAAAACAGCTATTGAGAACGTTGTCGCCGATGGATCGTTTCCGCCTTATCGATTTCTCGAGCGATGTGCGCACGTTCCGCGATGATTTCTCGACTGCGACGCGCGACAACATTCGCGCGGCGGAGCGCTATCTCGACGATCTGGAAGCGCAAGGATCGACCAACATCTCCGGTGCACTCGACGAAGCGCTGTCGCCCCGGGTTCAGTCGGGAAGACTGCCGATCATATTGTTCCTAACGGACGGTCAACCAACCGTTGGAGAGCGCGATGCATCAGTGATCGCGACGAACGTGGCCAAAATGCGCGGACCGCGCAGACTGTTCACGTTCGGTGTCGGCGCCGATCTGAACGTGTCGCTGATAGAGCAGCTGGCTCTGGAAGGCCGAGGGACCGCGAGCTTCGTGCGCCCCGATGAGTCTGTCGAGCGTGCCGTGGGAATCGTCGCCAGCCGGCTGACGAGTCCGCTCGTCACCGACGTTCGTGTCCATGCCGATGGAGTGCGTTTGCTCAAGATGCACCCGTCCGGGCCGGTAGACATATTTGCCGGCGAGGATCTGGTGCTGCTTACGCGATACGACGGGAGCGGGAATGCAACCTTACGCTTCGACGGGATGACGACGAGTGGGCCGGTGACCTGGACCAGCCGCGTGTACTTCCCGGAGCGCTCGCGCGAGAATCCGTTTGTCGCTCGCCTGTGGGCGACGCAGCGGGTCGGTTACCTAAGCGCGGAGAAGCGGAAGAACGGCGGATCACGCGAGATCGACGATGAAATCCGCGATCTGGGCGATCGCTTCGGGATTCCAACCGAGTTCTCATCGTACCTGGTGGTCGAGCCGGGAATGAATCGTCAGCGTCAGTTCTCAGGCAATACGACCTTACAATCGGTTGTGACGACGGGCGCTGGGACCAGCCGTGCATCGGCGGCAGCGCCTGCACCGGAGCGGTTCGAGGCGGCGAAGGCTGCGTCACAGCAGCGCGCAGCTACGAGTATGGCGGCCGCTGACGCCGCGCTGGGAATGCGCGACGACGCCGGTGTTCGTCGTGCAGGCGACGTCACCTTCATTCTGAGTGACAGCGTCTGGACCGATGTCCGTTACAAGAGGGCGGGGCAGGTGCTGCGGATCAAGCCGTTCTCGGATGCCTACTTCAAGGTGCTGGAGCTGCAGCCTGATCTGCGCGAGCCGTTCTCGATCGGAGAGCGCGTGATCGTCGCCGGTCGCAGCATGGCGATCGAGCTGACTCCGGCCGGTGTAGAACGACTGACAGATCGTGATCTGGCGATGTTGAGAGACCGCTGGTGACTGAGTGACCGACGTCGAACGACTCTTTCGAACGTACAACGCCGCGTTGGTGAGATATCTGACGCGGCGTTTGGGAGATCGCGACTGGGCGGAGGAAGTGGCCCAGGAGACTTTTGTGCGTGCACTGAGACAGACTTCGATACAGAACGAGCGGGCGTGGTTGTTTGCCGTAGCGACCAATCTCGTGCGAGACGAAGCGAGGAAGGATGTAAGGCGCCGAAAGCATCTGGCACTCCTGGCAGAGCAGGAACGCGAGTCGATGGTCGAGCCGGAGGAGACGACGCTCGAGCGCGCTCAGGAAGCAGCAATGGCGCGCAAGGCAGTGGACGCCCTGGCGGAGCGTGATCGGCTCGCCTTGCTCATGCGGGAGGAAGGGCTGGACTACAATGAAATTGCGGAAGCACTGGAGCTGTCACCCGGCTCGGTAGGAACGACGCTGTCTCGGGCGAGACGGCGGCTGGTAGAGAGTTACGAGGCATTGCAGAAGAGCCGCGAAGAGAGAGAGAAGAATGCAGCATCTTGACGAAGGTACGATTCACTCCTGGCTGGATGGCGCGCTGAGCGCCGAGGAAGCCGCGCGGGTCGAAGCGCACGTCAAGGAGTGCGCGCAGTGTCAGGCAGCAGTCGCTGAGGCGCGCGGTTTCATCGCTGCGTCGTCGCGGATCCTGACGGCGCTGGACAACGCGCCGCGGGGAGTGATACCTGCCGCCGTACCGAAGAGACGATTCGATCCGATGGTCTGGAGAATTGCAGCGTCGGTGCTGGTCGTTGCGTTGGGTAGCGTTCTCGTGATCAGAGGGCTGGGCACCGGCGAAAAGACCAGTCGCGCCATCGAATCACGTGTCCCCGCGGCCGATCAAGCTTCTGCGCCGCTGGTTACAGTATTGTCGAACCAGAATCCTGAGAGCGCGGGAGGCGAGAGGCAAGAGCCGGGAGGCGGGGGAGGCGGGGGAGGCGGGGGAGGCGGGGGAGGCGGGAAGGGGGAAGCGGGAAGCGCACGACAAAACCACAGTCAGGCTTCAGCAGTGGTCACAACACCAACTCGAGTGGCACCTCCAGCGCCGCCATCGGTCACCGGCGGGAACGCTGGCGTTCGTCAGGATCTGAACAAAGCTGCTGCCCCTGCCCCTCAAGTCGCCACGCAGAATGCACAGCCTCGATTTGGGGCGACGAGCGCACGAGCCGCGACGACTGGTGTCGTCTCGATGGATGCGCTAGCGGACGAACAGCCACTCAGAGTAGTCGGCAGGCCGAGAGCGCTCGGTGAAAGACTGACGTTGTACGAGGTGGCACCCGGCGACACGGTGATGCTCGCCGAGCAAGTGACAACTCAGCTTCAAGAGGTCGTTGTTACTGGGGCGGGTCTGTCGCAGCCAAGGACGATGGCTGCGGCTGCTCAGCCGCCAGAAGCGAAAC